>NZ_JBHTJZ010000009.1:0-412263 GCF_042675905.1 Paenibacillus chungangensis
TGGAATCCAGATCAAGGATGAGCGAGTCAGGTAGCGCCGGCGCAATGATATCTACATTCAAGTTTCGGAGTGCTGGGGCCAGTTGATCGTGTGCCGCACCAAGCCGAAGCAACTCTTTGTTTAACAACGAGTGATGAGGCAACCGGCCGCCTAGGGCATGCTTCACTAAAGCATCGCCTTGAAGTGATCGAAAGTGAAAGATACGTTCGCAGCCCAGGAGCCAGCCGATGATAAGGTACTGGATGATGTGGTGAGTGGGGAAAACTGCGTTTGCGGCTTTGGCTAAGCCAAGCGGCTGTAATGCTTGATTCAAACGGATCGTTTCAAGGAATGCGAGAATGACCTTGGCACCTGCAAAATTTGTGGCATTTCTCATAGAAAATTCCGTTTTCAAATTNATTAACGCTGCTGTTTACTTTAGCATTAGTTGTAATTGCTGTAAAACAGTATTACATAACAGTAGAGCAAACTGAAATTGCAAATAAACAAACTAAAATTGCAGATAAACAGTCTGAAATTGCATCAGATGCGAATAAATTGGCACAATATGAGTACAGGTTTAAGTTTTATAATGAATTAGAAACTCTGTTAGAACAGAATTCTATCATTGAGAAAGAACCTCAATTAGAGGATGATGAATATATTGAAATGAATTTAGAAATTTTGTCTCTCATAAGAGAATCAAGGCTTCTATTCGACGGTCAAATGTCTCAAATGCTTAATGATGTTTTAGAAAAACACCTGTTCTTCTTAATTGAGATGCACGAAGATGGGATGTTATATGATGAGTACAAAGAAAGAAAAAGATCACTTTTACAACAGTATGCTGAAGTTCTTTCTAGTACTGAGTTGGCTGAATACTTAGATATTAATAAAATCAATTAAAATGTTTGATATTTCGATGGGATATTGAATTGTTTTTCAAGTGCGTTAAATCCTTGCTACGTCTGCAAAAGGATTTTCAGAGGCGCTCATATGATACTGACAATCGTAAGCTGGACGGGTTGTTTTATATGCTCTTTGACGAAGTAAGTCAACTAGTCTGGGCCATCACATCGTCATGGCATACCTGTCGAAATTAAGCCGCGTAAGTTGAGTATATAATAAAGCAAAGCCGATACCGTCGCTCATAAAAAGCGGCAAGTATCGGCTTATTGAAGTTGTTAGGAAGCGTTCACTACAGGGTCAGTCGGTTCTACGTCCGTAGGCTTATCCTTGTCTTCTACAGCTTCCGGCAGAACCGGCGTATACTCGGAACCAATGTATGTCGTTACGCTAACCTCTGTAATGACTTGCGGATACATCCCATCAGGATCAGGAAGGATCGGCGCGAGTTCGATATGCGCTTCATCGCCTTGGAACGAGATGGATGCTACGCGAAGCCCATAGCCGGGATGCGGCATTTCTGCCGTAATCGTAACCTGATTAACGTTATCATTGACCGGGGTTACGTCCATGTCCAATTTGTATGCGGGCCACTCGGATACAGGCTTGGAATCGATCGGAGTCATTGTTTCTACGAACTCGATACCGTCATACAGCCATGCTGCAGCTGTTCCGCGGGTAATAGGCTGTTGTGGATGGAAGTTGTTCTCATCGTCCAAGACGGCAATTTTGCTGATCAGCAGCTTCTGTATGCTGTTCATGTATGCCGGGTTGACGTCGGCTTCATCGTTGATCATCATGAAGATTTCGATGAAGGCGAAGTCGCCTTTCGTCATCATGGCATTGAACAGATGATGCGCGAATTGTTCCTTCGTCATTTTGTCGCTGGCCTCTACGTCCTTCGGAATATCCAATCCGTTATGGAAGGCGATGATGAAGTCATCCGCATACCATGCGTTGTCGTTCAGCTCAGGAAAGTAATCCGTCGCTTTCGGTTCTTTCATGAAACGCAAGTTGTCAATATTGAGGTCAAGACCTTTGACAATCATGGATACACCTGCCGCATAGCTCATCTTGCCATTGGGTTTGAACGTGTTGTCCGAATACCCGCTAATAATGCCTTTTTCCTTCAGCGCGATAATCTTCTTCTCTTCGGCCGATCCTGCCGTATCAGAGAATGCGGATACGGATTGTGACAGGATGAAAATCAGCATGGCCGTCAATGTGACAATCAATAACGGTTTCTTCTTCATTTTCTTTCACCTCGTCTACTCAATATGTGCAGCTGCTATTGTCATTGACGGAAACAATATCCAAGATGTTGCACGTTGGGTTTAACCTGTACGATTGAATTTCAATGTTGGCTGCTGCGCAGGCTTTCCCTGCGATAGCGATTCGGTGACAGCAAGAAGTGACTCTTGAATGCCCGCGAAAAGTTATAGGCGCTGTCATAGCCCACCTTTTCGGCGATTTCATGAATACGTATAGTGGGATCGCCAAGCAGTTTTTTCGCTTCGTTCATCCGAATTTTCATCAAATAGGAGGTGAAGGTCATGCCAGTCTCTTTTTTAAATAAAGTGCTAAAGTAAGAATAATTCATAGAGAATTCATTGGCCACTTTAGACAGTGTAAGTGGGCGTTGGAAATGTTGCTGAATATAGGTTTTGGAAAGATCTATGATCGAGCCCCTTTCAGTTTCGTCATCCGCCGCTTCGCTTCTTCTCAAGTCCACAAACTTAAAGGCGGCTTGCAATTGCTTCTGAAGATCGGTAAAGCTGACCGGCTTTAGCAGATAGTCGGCGGCGCCGTATTTGAAGGCTTCTCTTACATAGTTGTAATCGCCGTAGCCGCTTAAGAAAATAAAAGTCACTGTTCGATACTTCGCGGAGGTCGTTTTCATTAGAGAGATGCCGTCCATATCGGGCATTTTAATATCGCATAATATAAGATCCGGCACTTTGGAAGCGATCTGTTCCTGGGCATGCATTCCGTTGTATGCCATTCTTATACTGCTAATATCAATGAGGTCCATGCGCAGAAGCTTGGATTTAATCCCTTCGCAGATGAGCGGCTCATCATCAACAATCAATACTGAGTACATCGGCTTTACCACTCCTTTTCCCGCCAGGGGATCTTGATCGAAGTTACTGTACCTGTGCCAAGCTTGCTTTCCATCGTCAAATGGTAGTGATCCCCATAAAATAACTTTAGTCGCTCGTTAATATTGCGCAACCCGATGCCGACGGATTGTTCCGGCGCCTTCTGTCTATTCGACGGACCTATAAATAAGGTGTTGAGCGCATCCACTTGTTCGTGACGCATGCCATTGCCGTTATCCGATATGGTGATTTGAATGTTGCGACGTTCGATCAACTTCGCTTCAATTACTACCTCCAGCTTGTCTCTATCCCCGAATCCGTGCTTGATGCTATTCTCGACAAGTGGTTGAAGAATAAATGTGATCATGCAAGCGCTCAGCAACTCATCGGGTATATCTACGAGTACGCGAAGACGATCGCCGTATTTCATCTTTTGCAAGTTGGCATACCGAGATAAATGATCGATTTCGCACTCGAGCGTCGTATACATGGTGGGGTCGTCGATGGTATAGCGTAAAATTTTCCCAAAATCCGAAAAGGCTTCTGAAACGTCATATTGCCCTGCAAGCTCCATTTTTGCGCTGAAAATATCGATAGTATTATAAATAAAATGCGGATTGATTTGATATTGCAGTGCCTTTAGCTGCGTATCCTTGTGGAGAAGTTCCTTTTGCACCATTTCCCTCATTAAATGTTGTATTTTGAGCAGGAGAGTGTTGAATTTATCGGCAATGACCCCGAATTCGTCCTTGCGATCTAACGGCAGTTGAAGCGGCAATCCTGTGTCGATCGCATGGTCCATAGCGGAAATACTTTTTTTGAACAATGTGAATAGCATCTTGATCACTTTGTAAAAAAGAAGAATGGAGATGATGCACACTCCGATAATGGCAAGTGTAGCCGCGAACAGCTTGAAACTGGCGCCATATGCGCTCTCTACCATTATACCGAGCAACACATCCAACGCCGGCAAATCACTATATACGACGATACTATCCTCATAACGGAAGCTGCCCTGCAAAGACTGTGTCATCTCGGCTTGTCTCTTATCGGAATGCCAACGGAAGATGTCGCTGCGCTGCTGCATGAATGCGCCACGGGAAGGGTCCAGGACGAAGGTGTACGCCTCTTCTGAAGCACCGGTCAGGAAAGAGAATAAATCCTTCTGCAATATATCGACAGCCACGATTCCGAGAAATTCCCCATCCATGGAGTGAATTTTATGCGCGTACGTATAAATCGCTCCCACGATGCCGGAATGATCGATTGGAACGCCTTCATGACTCCACCATTGCGTCGTCATATCGGATTGCATGAACTTCTGATACCATTCTTGACTCCTTAACGCCGAGATATGCCAGACGACGCCATAGCCTTCCGGTATAGTGACGTTCGAAACATATAAGGCAATGTTATGAATATTGAATTGATTGAAGTAAGTACCATATTTGAGCAGCGGCACGATCTTCTCCCGATACATATCCATGGAGTCGCCGTTCACAATGAATTCTTCGCTCAGGAAGTTGCGAAGCGTATCGTTGAATGCGATATGATCGCTGGCACTCGTCACGATATTCATTTTGTTGACGACGTTGGCTTTCGCTTGCGAGAGGGCGATGCTGGAATTGCTTACAATTTGCGATTGGATATACTGGTTTGTCTGGTAGTAAAAATAACTGCATAGCACGGTGATCGGCAGCAGGACCAGCGCGGCAAAAGCGATCATGATTTTTCTTTTAATGCTTCCATTCATCAGTTGTGCTTTCATCGACGCATTTCCCTTCGTTGATTTTCTTTATTATACAAGCAAATGAAAGCGTTTTAAATAAGCTCCAAAATAATGACAACAGAAACAAAATGACGATATGTTTTTCAGCGAGGAGGATCATTACAATAAAGAAAACGCTCACATCAGGAGGTTGTACATGCAAAAAAAATGGAGAAGTCAGCTCGATATTCAAAGCATGGTTTGGCCGGGGCTGATCTTTTTATTCGTCTTTTCTTACATCCCGATGTACGGAATTGTTATTGCGTTCCAAGATTACGATTTGTTTGCCGGTGTACTGGATTCCCCATGGGTCGGACTCAAGCATTTTCAAGAGTTCTTCAATGATCCCAACTTCGGACAAGTGATTCAGAATACGCTGGCAATCAATGTATTGGGATTGTTAATCGGATTTCCGGCGCCAATTCTGTTCGCTCTCTTATTGAACGAGATTGCGAGTATGCGGTTCAAGCGTTTCATACAGACCGTATCCTATTTGCCGCATTTTGTCTCGTGGGTCGTATTCGGCGGTCTCATCATCAATGTGCTGTCACCCGCCAACGGAATTATTAATGCCATACTGGTTCAAACGGGAGTTCTGGCGGAACCCGTCAACTTTATGGGAAATGCGGACTACTTCTGGTATATTCTCGTGCTCGGTGAAATGCTGAAAGGATTGGGCTGGGGAGCGATTATTTACATTGCCGCAATCGCAGGAGTCGATCCCGAAATGTACGAAGCGGCCACGATCGACGGAGCGAACCGATTTCAGAAAATCTGGCATATTACGCTGCCAAGTATTATGGGAACAATCGTCATTATGTTGATTTTTGCCATTAGCGCTTTGTTGAATACGGGCTTCGAGCAAATTCTGGTGCTGCAAAATCCGCTTAATTTGGAAACGAGCGAAACGATTGACACTTACGTCTACAAGCTTGGCTTGCGCAACATGAGGTATTCTTATTCCACTGCAGTAGGGCTGACCAAATCTGTTATTGCCTTGTTCCTTCTGCTGTCAGCGAACTATGTATCCAAAAAAATATCCGGCAAAGGCTTGTTCTAAGGGGGGATCGCATTGAAAGCAATAAGCAAAGGCTCGCTTCTGTTCAATATTTGCAACGGCCTAATTATGCTTGGCATTATAGTCGTTACATTTGCGCCGTTCTGGTTCACAATCGTCGGTTCGCTGAACGATGGCATCGATTATATGCGCGGAGGTGTCAATTTGTGGCCACGGGAGTTGACGTTCGCGAATTACAAGGCCGTCTTCTCTGATGATACGATCTATGAAGCCTATTTTGTTACAGCGGCACGGGCCATTATCGGCACGATAGTGCATGTGCTGTTCACCGCATTGGTTGCGTACGGTCTGTCAAAGACGCATCTTATCGGCAGAAATGTGTATTTGATCTATATTATGATCACGATGTTTTTCAGCGGTGGCTTAATTCCGACTTATCTGTTGTACAGGGATATCGGCTTGCTGGACAATTTCCTGGTTTACATTATTCCGAATATGTTCAACGTATGGGACTTAATTATCATTATGTCGTTCATGCGCACGATACCGGAAAGTATTTTGGAATCGGCGAGGATGGATGGAGCCGGCGAATACAAGCTGTTTGCCCGCTTTATTCTCCCCCTGTCCAAACCGGTACTGGCGGCAATTACACTATTTAATGGTGTGTTTCATTGGAATTCCTATTTCGATTCTATGATGTTCACAATGTCGAGCTCTCTTCAGACCGTTCAACTGTTCTTAATGAAGATGGTTACTGATGCTTCATTCGCTCAAGGCGTCGGATCGGTTGCAGCCGCGAATGTTCCGCGGGAGGCGATGAGTATAAGTCCTGAAACGTTGAAGCTGGCAATGATGATCGCCATTACGCTTCCGATTGTTGCAATTTATCCTTTCTTGCAGAAGTATTTTGTAAAAGGGATCATGATCGGTTCGGTGAAAGGTTAACTCATTTGCGCCTCCCGGTACAATTGAGTTCATCATATAATAATAAAATGAGGGGGAAAGATGCATGAAGAAGAAATCATGGTTGATGTTGCTGTTCATCTTTGTACTGGCAGTAGGGACGGTATTGGCCGGATGCGCGAAGGATGATCCGAAGTCGGCTGGCTCGGATACCGAAAGTGGTAAGGAAGCGACAGGTGAGAGTGAAGGCAATGCAGAAGATATTCAAACGCCTGTCATTACCCTTGATTGGTTCGTAGCAGAGGAATGGTTCCAGAGAAATTGGGATCCCGACAATAATCTGATGGACAAGAAAATGTTGGAGGACATCGGAGTTGAATTGAATTTCACGTCCGGGAGTTTGGAGAAGCTGTCCGCCATGATCGCTTCGGGAGATATTCCTGATCTCGTCACCTTGAACAATCAAGCGGCTCAGCGGGGCGTGCTGGAGCGGTCTGGCTACGTCATTCCATTGGACGAGTTGCTGCCAGAGCATGCGCCGGAGATGGTCGTTCCGCAATCCATACAGGACTGGTTCAGAGCAGAGGACGGACATTACTACGGACTGCCTAATTACTTCTACGCACCAGAGGATATGACGGACAAACACTTCTATCCAACACACAATACGATGCGTGTGCGGCAGGATCTTATGAACCAGCTCGGCATTGAGGCGAGCGCATTCGATACGAAGGAAGGCACGATAGAAGCGCTTCGCAAGGTGAAGGATGCGAAGCTGGAGTATGACGGGTTTGAAATCGTGCCGGCATATTTCTTTTACGATAATCTGATCCAGTTTTTCGGAGCCGACCGGGAGGACGAACAGGGGAATTACGTCGATATGTTCCGGGAGCCTGAATCGTTGGAGGTTTATAAGTTTCTGAATCAGCTATACACGGAAAGACTGCTACCGGAAGATAGTCTGACCTTAACGGAAGCACAGGTGCAAGAGAAGGTTAATGCGGGAAGCGTATTCGCCTACACGAACTGGCGCATCAAGTGGAATGGCCTGTTCAAGTCGGATGAAGAAGCGGTATTCGTGCCTGCAGGTCCAATTAAAGGAGATGAAGGCAATCCGTTTCACTTCAAACCAAGCTCGCTGGGGGGCTGGACGATTACGATGGTCGGCAAAAAAACGGAGCATGAAGCTCGTGTGGCAAAGCTGCTGGAATACTTGTCCCAGGATCAAATGTCACTGGAATCGCTGTTCGGTCCTAAAGGAATCGGATGGGATTATGATGATGGACATGTCAAGTTTACGGAGCAATATTTGCAGGATTATGCGAAGGACCCTACCGCTGCCGACATGAAGTATAAGGGTGTGGAATGGCTGGTCAATTGGCTAGACGTACAGCCGGCGTTCCCACTGCCGACGAATGAGAATGAAAGATTGGAATCCGTTACGGAAGCTCACTTCTCGCAGTATAGCTTCAATACGCTGCCGTTCGAAGCTGTAACGCCGACGGGCGGTATGGAGGAGGCGGCGATCAACACCAAGATCGAAGAATATCGGGAAAGCATGGGGGCCAAGATGGTGTTGGCCAAATCGGAAGAAGAGGTGGAGCAGTTGTTCAACAGTATGCCGTCGCAAGAAGAGAAGCTTGGTTACGACAAGCTGTATGAACACTGGAACACCCAATTCAAGATAACGAAACAGAAGCTCGGAATGGATTTCGCTTGGCCGGAAAATCAATAACATATAAGATCTTGCAATGGGGATAAGGATCGTTATATCAGAACGGCAGCGGAAGATGAAAACCTTGACTTAATCTTGTTATTCCAAGGGAGCCTAATGGGCTCTCTTTTTGTTACGAAGTGATTTATATGAGCGATAGCGAACAATTCCCACTTCTTTTTCGAGTCTATGTGATTATTTTGAGCAAATGTCCTTACTTACTTTAGTATCTAACTTGACTTGTCTCCTGGTTTCGAGGAATGGACAGGACTTCAAGACTCATTTTGTGAGATTCTTGTGAGGTCATTTCGATATGATATGTTTTATACATATTTAGAGGGGAGTAGAAGTTCCATGATGTACACCGGTTTGTTAAAAAAAGGATGTGCTTCAATTCTAATCGTTTGTTTGTTATTAACATTATGGCCAGCACCATGGGGATCTAAAGTGGAGGCCTCAAATAGCGATTTGGAGGTGTTTTTAGGTGGTGCGCGATTGGGGAATGCGTCATACAGTGCTCAAAATGCAGTCGTTAATTTCCAGATGGACACGTCTGGATTCACTTCCAGTAAAGACGGCGATGTAACGGCTGATTTCGGCAACGGGGACGTTTATTTGTTTGCTGGTGACAGCATGACATTGACGATTCGTGTGAACGACAACCCGTTATTGAAGGAGCTGGCGAGCAGCGGTCACGCTAGAGTGGACTTTGGCTGGAGCAAGCTGGTTACCGTTGAGGAGGGCGGAAGCTGGGGCGGAATTGAAAAAAATCATCAGAAAACGCGAGCCGACCTTAAAATTAATGGAAATACGCGGATCTCAGATTCCTCTACGACGAGCAGTGCCGGAAGTAAGAGTGGCTCTTCCTCTCTTCAAGTTGGGGATGTAATTACGATTTCCATTGAGGGATTTGCTGAATCGACGGATGGCCCAAGTGGCGTCCGAGGATTGTATGTGCGCTTTAGCGACGCGACCAGACCTGTATTGAGCGGCTATTCCTTCACAGGAGATGGCGCCGAGCGCATGAACGCCAATACTGGTCAAATGGAGTTATATGTGAAAGAAAATGAATACATAGACTTAACCTATAAATTTAGCGAACCTATTAGGCCGAGCACGCTTGTTCCGACTTTCAGCGATCATTTTCTTCGTCATCCCTTGTTTGTAAATCCTGACGGGACGGGGCTGCCGGCAGCGGGACAACAGCAATACATGATGAATATGACTTACACGTCATCGACATTGAAAGATATGAAAAATAAAATTTCTTATCGTTATTCCGGTGTGAAATATCATAATAGCGGCAATTTGCCGCTTGCCCCTAAAATGATGGGAACATCTGGCGCGATTAATCCCATCGATCTGACGTTGGAGGAAAAGCTGAAGCAAGCCCAACTGGCTGATGCAGCGGGAAATGTCGCATTCATCGATCTCACCCATACGGCAGATAACACTAGTAACGCATATTTGCGTGGAAATGCAGTAAATCCATTCGATTACGATAACAGCGGCTACCGTATCATCGTGGACGCAGTAGCGCCGAAATATACGAAAACGGGAAATGGCATTCAGCCTGAAATTTTGACGGGCGTCGTATTGAATAAGAATGACAGCATTACATTTACACTGCAATTTACAGAAGAAGTCGTCGTGAAGCGAGGCTGGAACCTGGCACAAACTTACTTGCTTTTTAGCAATGGCATGAAGGCTTATTACGAGCAAGGAGAGGGCACAAAAACCTGGACGTTTACGATCGGGCTGAATGAGGCGAAAAGCTTGGAGACGCCATTGCTCAAGGCGATTGCCCTCACACATGACAATAAAGGAACTGATACGAACGTACTGCAGGATTATGCCGGCAACATGTTGATTCAACCGGCAAACCATGATGGCGTTCATCAAGACGGAGATGAATCGCTGCTCAATTCAAAGATAGACTGGGCAGATCTGTCTATTGATCAAACCCCGCCTGATATTGCTTTTCGCTTCGAGCAAGGAGGAGCGACTGCGTCACAATACGAGAAGAACGGGCGTGTTACGATTGATGCGACGGATCCCAATCTGCTAGTACCGCCGCTTGACCCGGTAAATACCGGCATGCTTCGACCAAGTAAAGGGGTATATCGTCCTTCCAACATGACGGGAGATCAATCTCCTGCTGTAGGACTTGTATACTACTATTGGAGTCAAGATGGTAATGAACCATTTGCCGGTAAGGTAGGGGATCGCTTCGCGGCGATTAAGCGGTATGCATTGGCAGCCAAGCAGCCAAGGGAGGAGCTTTATCCCGGTGAGTTCAATCTTTTGAATTTGTCTGTTGTCAATAACAAAACGAATTTGTTGTCGCCGCCTGATGAGGCGCGACTGCCTGAAAATAGCGGTCCCTGGTATTTGCATGCCTGGACAGCAGATATGTCTTGGGACTCGGCGCGAGAGCTGATGCAATACGAAAAGATGAAGTCATTTGTCCAAGAAAATCCTGCCCAATATGCGGCTTGGAAGGCTGAGCTGCCTAATGAGGCTTCCGAGCAGGATCGGGAGTTCCATGCAGAAACAAAAGCGCTCGCTGCAGTCGGTCAATATGGCGATTTGTCGCTGTGGGGATTGAATGACTTTAAACAGGATGACTCTAACTGGTCGTATAACGTTACACCATTCTTGCTTGATAATGAGAAGCCCAATGTTGTGTTCGTAGGGGCGCAAAACGACGGGACAAAAGAGGTGCTGGTTTCCGTTGCGTTAACGGACGCACACGCCGGCGTGGATACAGCCTACTATCAGTTTGCAGCGCAAGGAGAAGAGTTATATGAGGAAGATTGGAAGGCGATAAACCTAACAAACGGCAGAGCTGTCGTATCTACATTAGGAAATGTATTTGAAGACGGAGTCTATACCCTTCATGTGAAGGCATCTGATTATGCTGGCAACAACGTAATAACAGAGATGGCAGGAAAGGTGACAGTGGATTCCACCTCCCTGGTTACGACCAGCTTCTATCCGGATGCAGATGCGGGTTATGCAAAAGGTCATGATATAACATTCCAAATTAACGGAACGACATTGAAAAACAATGAAATGGCTTATGCGATAACCGCAAGTAGCGTAAGACCTGCGAATGAGGAAGCTTATACGAAGCTGACCGGGACGACGGTTGCGGGCGGCGGTATGCAATTCGTTATTCCTAAGGATACGTCCAAGAATGGGATCCAGTATGTTCATATCGTCGCGGAACCGCAGGATGAAAGTCGTCTGTATACGTATGTAAAAGCGTACTACTTCGACAACGCAGCACCTGAAATTACGTTTAATCGAAATGGCTCCTCATATCCAGGCGAGTCTCAGGAAGTGACGGCATCGATTAACGAGCCGTATAGCGCCAATGGATTGATGAGCAAGTATCAATGGGTACGCGATGGTGAGGCGGTGCCTGAGGCAAGCTCCGGCAGCTGGCTGCCATGGCCGCAGGACGGAAAAGTATCGATCACGAACGAATGGCTTGCAGATGGAGAAACAGCGGACTATCGCTTGTATGTGTATGCAGTAGATGGCGCGGGCAACGAAACGATGGCTGCGACGGATACTTTCCGTGTATCGAAATCGGATACGCCAGGGCCTCCATCATCAGGCGAGTCCAACTTGCTTTATGTTTATAACAGTGGGGGAGGCAGCTTCACAGCGATTATCAAGCTGGACTTGGATACGGTTGATAAACGAGGGTACGATTATTCCTTATCGCCAGATGGCGGGACAAGCTGGTCACGGTGGCGTTCCTATGCGAATTTTGTCTCACTTGAGGTGCCAAGTGATGATCCTCAATTGCTGAATATGATGGTGAAGTTCCGCAAGTCTGGAGGAGTAGCGAGCGCTCCGATTGCGCTACAAACCGATGAGGTGTCAAGCAGCGAGCCGGTATACGCACTGTCTTCATTTCACACAACAAAAGATGTGCAGTCGGCAACAGGGGTTGACTTGCAAATTACGCCTGGTCTGGCAGTACGAGTGATACCGGGGGATGAGAATCCTGTCATTCCGGAGCGCATAGGAAATTCCAATACGTTCAAAATTCGTGAAAATGGGTACTACTCATTTCTATTAACGGATATGACAGATGAAACGAGAACGGACACGCTTTATGTCGTAGTGAGCAACATTGATGATACGCCTCCGACAGGGGAAGCTGTTCTGCTTCATACACAACCGACGAACCAAAGCGTATCAGCGAAGTTGATAAATACTAGCGAACCTGTACGAATTCTAAATAATGAAGGTCGCAATACGTATACATTCGAGGAGAATGGACAATTCACCTTTGAATTTGCTGATGAAGCCGGCAATATTGGAACGGCGACAGCAACTGTGTCGACCATTGACAAGGAAGCGCCAGATGTGCGTATCGTCAGGTCTTACCAGTATGGCGAAGACGCTGATGCTGTATTCGGCACGATTCGCAATCATTCAGGCGAAGTTGTTGCTGCTTCCGGCGTGGTCTTGCGGGTAGAGAAGGCTTCTCCGGATGCGAAGGATTTCTTTACTATAACAGGCGAGGAATCAGCTGTGCTGCGTGAGAATGGTGAAGTCTCTTTCGTCGTTAGCGATGCCTTTGGCAATACGACGAAGGTATCGGAAGTCGTTTCGCATATTTCCAGTGCGCCGCCGCAACCAGAAATGATAACTTATACATTTGTCGATGATGAAGGCAATCCGATATCGGAAATTGAACGGGTGACGATTAATGGACAGACGTATGCGAAAGGAAAGCTGCAAGTCACGTTAAGCGGTCAAACGACCCCTGGAAATGCGGTGTTCCAAGGTATGATGCCTGTGGAGCAGCAGGGAGGCGGTTACGAGAATCAAATTAGCGACAACGACGGGAACTATCAGCTTACGCGCACATTTGATCGCAACGGTTCGTTCAGAATCGCTTTGACAGATTTATTGGGCAATCGTACGAGGCTGCCAATCAAGGTGGAAGGACTAGACAATACAGCACCGGAACTGTACTTGAATCGAAGCGTAACGGCTATCCCGAAAGGGAAAGCAGATTTTGACTTCCGAAGAGACCTTGGCGGTTATCGCGTGCTTGATAACGTATCAAGCCCGGAAAACATTGAGGTGGAAATCGCTGGATTGAATTTGAACGTGACGGGCAGACAACAGGTAACTTATATCATGACTGATGAAGTTGGCAATCAGGCATCTGTTACTCAAGAAGTGCTTGTCTTAGATCATGACGGGATGCTCGTGTTTGCCAATGGTCAGTTCATCTCTTCTGCGTTAGGAGAATCGGGCTTATTTAATACGAATCACCTTACATTTGAAATTGATGGCTATAACAGCATGGTGATTGATGGTGTGCAGCGAACGAACGAAGCTGGCACTTACGATATTCTCTATTATTCAGGCTTATTCCGTGAAGGTCAGATGAAGTATATTGCACATGAGCTTACGTACGAGGAGCTAGTAAACGGGAACTTTACGGTGATCTTCCCACAAGCGGGATGGTATACGATTATCGTGCGCAATCAAGAGCGGGAACGTGAATACTCTACTCTGTTTATTACGAAGACGGAGTAGCTTGGAGCGAGCTTATAGACATTTGGAGGTGCCAGAGTGAGAGTGGTTAAAAGAACGATGATAGCTTGCCTTGCGTTTTTCGTCTTTTTTATGGGGCAGGGGGGTATCATTTCATATGCTGCTGAGGAACTGACAGGACCGGAAGTAACGGTTCTGAAAAATGATTTAATTAAAATAACAGTGGATAATGCGACGGGGCGTTTTGGTATTCGTACCATTAGCGGACAACCTATTCGCAAAAACGATCAGCATGTTAACATGCTGTTTCAAGGAGATAATCCCGAAACGTCGTTCACGACGTTTCGGATCAACGGCAATGATTATATTTTCGGAAATCCTTACAAATTTGCAGTCGACTTTTTCTCCGAAATTACAAAGCCTAGAATTGTAGAAAATACAAATGGCACGAAGCAAATTGAGACGATATGGAGCATAGAAGGTGTAGATATTAAGCAAGTCTTGATGCTCTATATGGATGTAAATGATCGGAAAAATGCGGGGAATGTGAATGTACGTTATGAAGTAAAGAACAAAAGCGGTGCAGAGGTGCAAATCGGCTCACGTATTCTGCTGGATACGATGGTTGCCGGTAAGGATGGTCCCGAATTCCAAATCGGGACCACTTATCGATCGCCATTGACGGTTGAACGGAAGCTTGTGCATGATCCCGAGGCGATTGGTATACCTGCAGAGGATGTGGCTTATTATAAGCTTCCTCCTTATTGGGTCATGCGTGACAACCTTGATCTGACGAATCCGCTTGCTACGAATGTAATGGCTTATGGATTCAATAATATTGCGGAGAATGGCATCAATATCGTTGATGAAATGATTGTTGGACATTGGAATGGTTTGGCGAATACGAAGTGGGATTACGAAGTGAATCCTAACCTTGACTTTACAAGGGACACGAATGATTACGGGACGGCTGACTCGGCTGTAGCGTTATATTGGTGGCCGAACAGTGTAGGCGCCAATCAATCCATTTCATTTGAAACGGTGTACGGTCTAGGCGAGGTGATCGATCCGAACAAAGTGTTCTCGATCCGCTATCTTGATCCTGTTCAGCAGTTGGCGGCATTGCCGGACAATAGCGGTTATGAGGATGAAGGCATCTTCGATATCCATGCGGAGATCGAGAATTTGCCCGCTTTTAAGATGGAGCATTCTCAAATTCAATTGGATATGACGTTGGAAGGCGGATTGTCTTTTGTCAAGCTGGACGAAATGGGAGAAATCGTGCGCGATGGGGATGGCAATGCGCTGACTGAGCCGTTCCGATCGAAGGAACTGATCTTTAAGAAGCCTGCTACACCGGAACAAGCGGAGCAGGGGATTATTCCTAAGTATGAGCCGGGAGATACGATTACAGCGAGCTTTAAAGTCATGGGCGATGGTCGTGCCTGGCCATCGACAAGACAATATCTATTGACAGCTCGCAGCCCGCAAACCGTGGAAAAACTGGCTGCCTTGCCGGATTCAATAGATGAAGGGGTGCGAGCTGAATTCGAATCATCTAAGGCAGGCTTTATCCTGCTGCCCGCCATTGGCGATGCCGCGGCAACGTACGCGTATGAAGTATCGCCGAACGAATTGTATAGCAGTGATGTGAAGTATGTAACCGTCAATCTAACCAATATCGAGGCGTACAATACAGGGGACGAAAATACCGAGCCAAACTTTGATTTATATTTCAGAGAAACGGTGACAGGCAAAAGATATAAAGTGCCTGTGGAGGAGTCTGTGCTGCTCCAGCCGACAGACAGTGGGTTAACGGGTGATATGCGTATCACTTATCGCAATGGCGCATTAGTCAATGATGCCGGTGAGGTATTGGCGTCGGATCTTGGACCGAAGCTGCCGCTAGGTGAATATCAAGTTGAGATAGATTATAAGGGCGATGCAGGTGGAGATCCCGAATTGGCGGCTCTATTCGATATAACAACATCTCAATCGTTTGTCGTAACTGACAATAATATCGCACGTATCAGGGAAGCAGGTCTACTTGCTGTTTATAAGCAGACGTTTGATTTTGATTTAGTGCCTTTAAATGCAGATAAGGAAGATTTGAAGGAAATTAATGAAATTTTTTATCACAAGCCATTCCAGCCTGGAACAGCGCTAGCAGGGGCCAAGCAGAATCTGGTTGAGGCAAGAACGCTGCTTGCGATAGAAAGTCGTCTAATCGACCCGAACTTGGAAGTAGATAGCTTGTTCGATGCTGAAGCACTTAAAGAATTACCTATGTATAACTATAAGACGTTTGAAAGTGAAGAAGATCTAGAGGCCTTTTTTGAAGACCGCGATGATCGGGCGCAACTTGTCACGATAGAGGGCATGATTAGAGAAGTAGGCACTGGCAAGGATGCGACTGCTGTTATCGATACGACAACTGAACCGGCGATCATTAATGGCGCGGTTGCATATTCAGGTAAAGATTTAGTATTTGTACGAGGGCAACTTGAAGTGTTTGGACAATCCTTCGATGAGACCCCTCTTTTAGACACGTTATTTGTGAAAGGAGATGGCGTACTCAGTGTAGCGGGCAGCGGATTTGTTTTTCATCGCGGCGAGTGGACAATTGACTTCTTCAACAGCTTCGATAAAGACCTGGAGGCTGAAGTGGAGCGTCCAGGTGGGGATGATGGAAGCGAAGAGGACGAAGAAGGGAACGATAATCCTGAAGACGACTCCTTGAATGGAGGTCTAGCGTGGGCAATGGGGGAACTGGGCAGTCGATTAAACCCCGTTCGTCAGATTATGATCCCACAAGTTTACTTCAATGCGCAGACGATTTTTAGCATTCCGGGTCTTGTCGTTGGCGGTTTCGGATTTCAGTTTAATGAAACAACACTTCGACCGGGCGGTGTTTCGTTTGGTGGCTTTATCTCCTTTAAAGTCGTTGCAGGTGAAATTAAAAATGTCGTATTTAACGACAAAGGCTTTGTCGGTGTCGATGCGGCGCTCATGTTCGAGCTGGAGGAAGATCTGGGCCTGTTCAAAGGGAAAGCGGGAGATACAAGCGGGGAGCTTTCGGTTGTACACTACGAGCAAGCAGTCGAGGGCGTTTCTAACTCGTATGGTCTTCAGTTCGAAACGGAGCTTGCGAACATTGGCGTAATCGGAGTGGAGCTGGCATTTAAGCAGGTTGATGATGGACGTATTTTGCCGGATGTTGTTGGTTTTAAAAAGGGTTTTCCACAGCCGGGTATTTTGATTACAGGGGCAACTTATCTGACTGAAATTCGCGGCGCTCTGCGTGAACTTGCGGATACGATTGCCGGTGGAACGTCAGAGGAGCCGTTTCCATTGACGCTTGAAGCAGGAGCTTCGCTTCGTTTTGGCGTAGCGCCCGCCTATCATTTTGGCGATATTGACATGACGCTGAAACGAACTGGTATAAAAATAGAAGGCGCGTTAGCATTTTCGACAGAACAGGATCCGTCTGATGACGATCTAATTCCATTACTTACAGAGGCTTTGCTTGAAGCACAGTGGGTGACACCTTGGTTTGTACGTCTAGGTGCCGAGGTGGATGTGATGGGATGGAATATTATTGTTGGGAACGCGAGTATTTTTGTAGGGCAAAATTTGGAGAAAAATCGCGTTGATTTTGAAGGGTTTATCGGTGCAAAGGTTATCGTGCCAGAAGATGTTCCAATCGTTGGTGGGATACCTTTAAACAGTGTGTTCCTCGGTGTGAATAATGAGAAGGTGTGGGGTAAGATTGGTGTTCTGCTAATTAGCCTTGGCATTACGTATTATTGGGGGGGCGGAATCGAATTCTCCACTTCCGATGAACAGCTGCCAGAGGGTCTGATTCATATGGTAATCGAGGATCCGGAGGATGGTCCTAAACTATTCGTTATCGGTCACGGCATCGAGACGGTAGCAACATCATGGCACAATCCGGAAGCAGAGACGCAAGGTATCGTATATCGCGAGGTGGCTGAAGGCGTCAAAGTCATTGAGCAAGGTTCAATGAATGTCGGCATGGGAGGCATCGTTGTGTCCAACGGCGGACGCTTGCATAAAATTCCGATGAATCAAGTGCCTGGCAACGCATTAATTGAGGTCACTTATGACAGCGAAGAGCTGCCAGAGCTTACATTAAAAAAAGCTTCCGGCGAAGTATATCCGATCGTCATGGACAATACAAACAGCAACCCTGAGGCTAACGCATTTACACAGTTCATTCCGGCAGCCAGCTCATCAGATGGCACGGATTCACGCAAAGCCTATATTATCGTTCCACAAGATGAGCTTGAGGGCGGCGGTGAATGGTCACTTGTTTCCACTGCGGCTGTAGAGACAAAGCTGTTGAGCGTACCCGTAAATCCGACGTTGTCTGATGTCGCGCTTACCAATAACATGCAAAACAGCAATCAGTTTACTGCATCGTGGAAAGTGAATCATGCTCAGCCTAATGATACCGTCAGCTTATATTTGGCTGAAGACCCGGTAGCTGTACATTCTACAATGAGCATAGATGGCGAAGATGTTCTGAAAGCCGGGGATGCAGGCTTGTTGCTTGCAAAGGATTTGCCTGTTGATATTGGCGGCGGTACCGCTAACGATGTGACAAGCGGCAGCTTTCCTATTGATGTGACACAGATTCAACTGCTCGGTGAGCATGAGGATATTCGAGGGCTGCTGCGTCAAGGGAATTATTATTTGCGGGCAGAATTGAAGTCAGCAATTGGCTATGAGACACAGACTTCAAAGGAGAAATTTGAACTGATAGATCCGCTAGCACCGGGTGATGTGCAAAATGTTGAAATTGATCCAGCCGGCAATGGCATGTTTGCACTCTCCTTTAAACCTGCTGACATAAAGCCTGGACATGAGCAATTCCAGCATAGCTATGTTGTTGAAGCGCTAGTACAATCTGAAGGAGAGTACGTTTCGTATCGAAATTTCTCAGAGCTGATGTTCACACATGAGGAGCTGGAGCGTTACTGGAATCCGGTTAGTGGGGAATATGAAGACATTCCAATTGGCGGTTGGACGAAAGTGGCGTTGCCTGATGGCGACAATGATGTAAGTGCAAGCCCCGAAGAGCGATATATAGGGTTGGAGACGGGACGTCAGTACGTCATTGGTGTGTCAGCAGTGACTCAACCAACGGAAGCAGCGGACAAAAATGAAAACTTCCATTTCGCCAACAGAGTAGATAGTTCATCCACTCTGCTGCCAATCCCTTCCTATCCGCAGCTGCGGGCTGCTGGTGACGCGAGCTTCGGTGCCAAGATCGAGATGCTGACCAATAAGACAGCGCAATCGCTGTCCATTGTGTCCGATCAAGCCAATATAGAGGTAGAAGCGTTTTATAACGGTGAGTCGCTAGGTGTGACGCAGCTTCAAAATGAGGGCGGCTATAGTAAGGGTGAAATCACTTTTGATGCATTTGTTACAGATGGAACGTATGGCATTGAATTAATGGCACGCAATACGAATACGAAGGATCGTAAAATAACGATGCTTTATCTTAAAG
The DNA here is from genome assembly GCF_042675905.1 of Paenibacillus chungangensis. Taxonomy (NCBI): domain Bacteria; kingdom Bacillati; phylum Bacillota; class Bacilli; order Caryophanales; family Paenibacillaceae; genus Paenibacillus; species Paenibacillus chungangensis. Next base: position 19,456 of record NZ_JBHTJZ010000009.1, read on the forward strand.
TAGATACGCTGGCCCCTATTCTTTATCTGGACAAGCCTGTAACAGGTGACCGGACACAAAACGGGAAGATAAGGGTGCAAGGCCAGACGACGAATGACGCCAACTTGACGGTGAACGGCACAAAAATAGCAATTGATCGCACCGGCAATGGCGAATTCTCAGCCGACATCCCGGTGGCATCAAGTGAACCGAAGATATTGCTGAATATCGTTGCACGCGACGATGCCGGTAACGAGAATCGTGCATTAGTAGAAATAACGAATGATGCTTATCAGGCTCCCGTAGGACTGGTGCTTCGTCCTGTGAAGCTGACGACGGATGAGTCGCATAAGCTGGAGGCTTCACTTAAGCTGCCGGATGGACGGGATTCGGAAGGTGAAGCGCAATATAAGCTCGTTCCGATTCCGGACAGCGACTACGAACAATTACTTACCTTCAATGTGTATACGGGTGATGCTGTAAGTGTGAAGGCTGATGGGGTATTAACGGCCGAGGAGGTCGGCGCCAGCCTGGTTCATGTGGAATATCGTGTTTCTGAAGAGGTGAAGCTGCAAGCTGATCTGCCAGTTGTCGTTGCCTTGCCAGAGCCAGATGGTCTTGCAGATTTGAATGCTTATACAACAGCTGTGCCTAATAAGCAAGATCAGACACATGTTTCCGTGACTAACGCAGGCGATTTAATTGGCCATCAACTGGTTTATCGTGTGATTGCGGCGAATGAAGCGGGTGAAAAACCGCAGTTCAAAGAAGATCTGAGTGAATGGACACTGCTCCCGGCTAACGGAGTGGTGAATGTTGCGGCAGGAAGCAAACTGATCGTAGCAAAACGGACAGCTCTGACGAAAGAAGCCGTTGCAGCAACGGGCATTATCGTACCCAACCGGTATGTGCCTGGCAGCGGAAGTGGCGGCGGCGGTGGTATTATGATTCCTCCAACTACTGGCGGAAATCAATCACAAGAGCTGTACTTGAATGGAACACCGATTAAGAGTGAGTGGGAAGGAAATGTCCTTGTCGCGAAGGTGGATGAGAAGGATATAACAGCGCTTGAAGACGATGGAGAACGGCAATTCGTCATCTCTTCTACAGACGCTTCAACAAAAAATATCTTGATTTCATTTAGTAAAAATGCTATTGAAAAGCTGGCGGCATCTGGAAAGCAAGTAGTTATTGATTTGCCAAACGCAAAGCTAACGTTACATCCAGAGAAGTTGCAGGCATTGGACGGTGAGCTTGAGATCCGTATACAGCCCAATCATGACGCTGCTCAGCAATCGGCCGAGCAAGTGGCGAGATCGTTGGGGGCTTCCCTGCTAGGGAAGGGAGAAGGTGTTACGGTGTCTGTTAATGTTCCGATATCTGTTGAGAATGGCGGGATTCATGCTGTGAAGGTAGCCATCCCTGATAATATTCGTGTTCAGGACATTACAGCGGTTGTGCTCCAAGGACCTGACGGAGCGTGGACGCCAGTGCCTTGGCAGCTTGAAATGCAGGACAACCGTGCGTATGCGAGCCTCATGTTGACTGGAGAGGGCAGCGTAGTCTTCCTTCAAAACAAGAAGGCGTTTGTCGATGTTAACGCCGATTTCTGGGGTAAATCCGCAATCGACGAAGCTGCTTCCAAGCTATTGATGCTCGGTAAAGGTGGAAATGCATTCGACCCGCATAGCGGTGTTACGCGAGCCGAGTTCCCAACGTTGCTGCTTAGAGCTTCTGGTCTGATGAATCAGGAAGCGGTTGGCCGCTTCACTGATGTAAGCGAAGGGGATTGGTTCAAGCAGAGTGTTAACATTGCGGCGAAGCTTGGCATCGTTACAGGTACTGAGAATGGACGCTATGAACCGGGGAAAAGCATTAACCGAATGGAAGGTATGACGATGGCCGGTCGTCTGCTTCAAGCAGTTGGTGCGGGCAGTGAGCTTACGCATTCGGAAATTGAAAATATTCTGGCCGCGTTCGAAGACGGGGCTAGCATTCCGGATTGGGCAAGAAAACCTGTTGCACTTGCGATCCATCATGGCATCATTCAAGGATCCAATCTTCGCATTGACCCCGAAGGAAGATTGTCTCGGGCACAGGCGGCAATCATTGTTGTACGTATTGCTCAATTATTGAGTGATCTAGTGTAAAGTTTCATCAGCAGTGTACCCGCACACATCTCTAAAGATGGGTGCGGGTTTCGTTGAGTAATAGGAAGAGGAATGAGAGGGGAGAACATCATGGCTAAATTGAATACGACTTCAGCAAGGATCATTATCGTGTTACTTGGTGTTATCGTTATTGCTGGATTTGGAGTAAGTGTTCTTAACGCCGGCACGAACGATTGGACGAATTATGCGGAGATGGACTGGTATCGAGATCAGCCCGTTGATCCTGGATTTACCATTCGTACTGCAGAAGAGCTTGCTGGTATTGCAGTGCTCGTCAATAGTGGGGAAGCGAACGGATTTAAAGACAAAACCATTATGATTGATAATGACATCAATCTATCGGCACATAACTGGGTGCCGATTGGAACAGAAGAGCATCCCTTCCGCGGCACTCTATTCGCCAATGGGGGCAATATTCGGCTTGATGGATTGAATTTGTACGGACAATACCGCCATGCGGGATTCGTCGGCAAGGCGGTGGATGCCTCGATCGGCGGACTGACCATCGGAAATACGGGTGGATATCATATTAGTGGAACGGTGGACGTATATGCCGGATCGATAGTAGGCGAGATGGAAGGTACGACCGAAGTTTACAATGTGACGAATGAAATGAATATGAAAGTAGAAACAGGAAGTAGCCGAGCGTTCGTCGGCGGTATTGCCGGACTTGGCGAATATAAACTAAGCAATTCCGTCAACAAAGGGAACGTTGAAGTCAATGGGCTTGCTTATGCAGGCGGTATCATCGGTATTAGCAGCGTCGAAGGTCTTCGATTAAAAAAAGTGGAAAATGATGGTGTCATTCAAGCTGATGGGCAAAATGGCTCCAACGCACATGCTGGTGGAATTATCGGTGCTGTGCAAGGAACGCTTGACATGCAAGAAGAGCATACGTCAATTGTGAATCGGGGAGATGTTATTGTAAAAGATGGACAGTCCAGTTTTGCTGGCGGTGTACTGGGGATACTGGAGAGCAGCAATATTGCATATTCCGTCAACACGTCGAATGAAGGAGCGGTTCAAATTAATGCGAGCTATGGCATAGCATCAAGCGCAGGCGGCCTGGTGGGAGCCATTACAGTTCCGCAAATAAATACGGTGGATATTAGCTTTGTGAATAAAGGCAACATAACGAATCGTGGCGGACATCAAGTTCATACAGGCGGTATTGCAGGCTTGGTGCAAAGCGAATGGACTTGGAGTAATAGCATGTCTAACGATGCTAACATAAGTGCAATCGGAATAGAAGGTATCTATACGGGTGGATTAATTGGCAAGACGATTGAGGATATGATCTTCAACGGAACAGCTCAAAACACTGTGAATGGCTCAATATCCGTTGCTCCAGTCGCAGAAGCATATACGGGTGGACTCATCGGTTATACAAATAAGCGAGTTATGTTAGAGGATACAACGCCAAATGCTTATAGGAATGAAGCGAGCATTACGGTGACGGGAGGAGGAACCAGACTTTATACGGGAGGTATTATTGCCAATCGCACTTATTCCAGTACGACAGGTGTGCCTGCAAATGTAAATAGTGTTGGCGCCATTTCAGTGTCGGGTCATGCTCAGCTTTATACGGGCGGCTATGTGGGTATGTTATCGAGCGAAGCTGTAGATCAAGCGATGGAGGGTGTGACATTCCCGAGTGCGATTACTGTAACGGCAGCTTATTCTGATCCACATGCCATGGTAGCTACAGGAGGTATTATTGGCTACTATGAAAGCAATAACGTCCCGTCCAGCCTGGATCGTCTTGCGTTTGCAGGCATACTGGATGTGTCTGGCGGTGAGCATGTCTATACGGGCGGCATAGTGGGTTATGCAACTGATGTGAAGATGACTGAAGCGAAAGTCGGCAATACATCGGCTGCGTATGCTTCCATTGCATCTGACGGTCATGCCGGTGGAATTGCGGGTTATGTATCTGGCACTATAGCTGACTCAGTCGTGTCACATCTGGAGCTGAACGTGACTACACAGAATGGGTACGCGGGCGGGATTGCCGCTAAGGCACAGGGCGTTATTACAAGCTCAACGGTAGGTGACGCCTCAGGCAATGTGATGGACAGTGTCCGGTTCGCAGGCGATGTGACCCATGCGCCGCAAGGAGAGAATAGCGTTGTTATCGGTGGTATTGTCGGTGAGAATGATGGGGCGCTGCACATTCAGCATCCCTCCCGTGTGAACAATATTGTACTGCTGTCAGAAGCGGCGCGATCGAAGTATACATTTGGCGGTGTAGCCGGTGTGCTTACAGCGGACGCAAAGGTCGGCGCAGATCAAGCGCCGGTAAATGTGAGCAATATTCAATTTCCAGTAAATGCGAACAGCAGTGCAATTGGCGGGGCAATCGGAAGCAATGATTCCACTGAGCTTTATGTGACATCGGATACCATTGAAATGGAAGCAATCGGTAATGATCTGCAGGTCGGCGGTATCATCGGTTTGAATAAGGCTAGTTTGCATATGAATTCGTCGAAGCTGGAGGCTGTGCGAACAACTTTGACCGCTAGTGGAGATGCCGCTCGGATTGGCGCAATCGCTGGCGAAAACAAGGGGACTATTCTCAATAGCACAGTAGAGGATGGAACGATTACAGCAGCAGGTACAAGTAATGCTGCAGGTGGAGTAGTTGGGATAAACAGGGGTACGCTGCAGCGTATTGATGCCATTAATATGACAATTCAAGCACAAGCGGCAGGAGCGTCAACAGGCGGCATAGCAGGTCGCTCGGAGCCGGAGGAAGGCACGAGTACCAAGCCGTTAATCGAAGATGTTCAAGTGGAGCAGCGTGACAGACTATTGATGACGGTGTCTCAAGAGAATGTTCATGCCGGAGGCATCGTAGGTTATGCCCTGGATACGACAATCGCACAACCGGTCGTCAGCGCTTCTACCCCGCAATATGTCATCATGAATACAGCCGCAGCTTCAACTCGCATCGGCGGCATTGCAGGGACGATGGAGAATGGAGTCATTCGTGGAGATGGTGTGAACACGAATGTAGCCAACCTGCTGGTGACGACGCAAGCCGCAGCCGCAGGCGCTTATGCTGGTGGTGTTGTCGGCTACAGCAATGAGACGGCTCTGGACAAGCTTGCTTTGAAAACGGCGATTCTCACACTATCTGGAACCAATAACATAGCTGGCGGCGCCGCAGGCTATCATCTAGGCTCAGAGGATGCCGTCATTTCGAATGTATATCTGGATACCGTTAGTATGAGAGTAATGCCGAATGCGGAGGGAGCAACGGTCGGCGGCGTTGTGGGACTCAATGCACAACGTACAGGAATAGATCCGGTGACGAATCTGAAGACAGCAAAGAGTACGCTGCATAACAATCGAATTATCGGAAATCTAGCCAATCCGGACTCTCCTGTTATTGACATTAAAGCGCCTGCAGCGACAGCGGGCGGACTTGTTGGCCAAAACAACGCATTCATCGCAAACAATAGTGTTAGTGATCGGATTGCCATAGCTGTTACTAGCAACAATAGCGTCATTGGCGGACATACAGGTGTCAATGGAGCAACGGGAACGTTATATTACACGTATGCCAATGCGAATATGACGATCGGTGGAGAAGGTACAGTGGCGGGCGGATTGGTTGGAAGCAATGCAGGCCGCATATACGATTCTTACGTTGACACGGATCTGACGGGAGCAGCGTATGGTACAGTTAACGCTTTGACGCCTCTAGGCGGATTGGCAGGCATAAATGATGGTGTTATTCATGCGTCATACAGCGCTTCAAAGGTAACTTCCAACGGTGCATATACGATCGTTGGCGGATTAGTAGGTGCACATCGTGCAGGTAGCATTACCAATTCTTATGCCGGCAAAGATGTTAAAGCGAATGCGACAAATTCCTATGCGGGCGGCTTTGCGGGAAGGATTGTCAACGGTACGATCGCAACGAGTTATTCTGCTGCGAATGTGACGGCTATAGAGGGATCATATGGGGGCGGATTCGCTGGCCGATACGATAATGAGAGCAAAGCTCTCTTGACCAAGAACTATTACTTGAAAGATGAAGCAGTGGGTCTTAATAAGGATTTGCCAGATTTTGCAGAGGGCAACCATAGATGGCTTAACGTGCCGGCGCGATTAAGTACGTTGCTTGCCAGCACGTTGCGTGACCGAGATGCATTCCCCACTTTGTCTGGATGGGATTTTGCCAATGTGTGGCGTTACGGCTCTTTGCAAGCAGCATACTTATATCCGGAGCTGATTCGTACGCCCAATAGCGGCGGAGATGATGGTGGCGGATCAGTGAATGCGGATGTGGCATGGTATACGCATGATCCGTTGAAAATGATCTATGAAATCAGTACCGAGGCGGAGTTGTCCGGATTAGCGGAAATTGTGAACGGAACTGTGCTCGGTGTGGAGCGTTTTGATTTTGCCGGACGTGAAATCCGTGTAACAAACCCTATTCATATTCAATCTGCGGAGTGGACGCCAATCGGTATTCGTGAGACTGCAGCTTTTAAAGGGACATTTAACGGAAATGGACATCTCATTGATGGGTACTCCATCAGCGCACAGGCTACTCAGGTATTTGCCGGGTTGTTCGGTGTCATTGCTGCGGAGGGACATGTGAAAAATGTCAAGGCAGAGCCTTTGTCCATTGTCGGAACGGATACGGCTGGTGCACTGGCGGCCGTTAATCGCGGAAAAGTGACGGGCAGTGAGGTCCATCTTGCAGATGACACTACAATTAGCGGTAAAAAGGTTGGCGGCGTGCTCGGTGTTAACAGGGGTGCGCTTACAGGAATTAAGCTGACATCGGGGTCTGAGGCTGCTATAGAGGTAACTGTTGATGAAGGCGTTGCTGGCGGTATCGTCGGTGACAATGAAAGGGATATAACCGCACAAAGCATGATTGATTTTAGTTATCAAGGAAAAGTGACCAGTCTCGTACCAAACGCGACGTTAGGCGGATTCATTGGCAAGCAGGTCGGTAACGTAACGGGTATAAATCTGGTCGCGCAAATGAAGGTTGTATCAGATGGTGAGCATGTCATTGCTGGCGGTGTCATCGGCCAATATACAAGCGGTGATATGGAGAATGTACAAATTATGCTGCCAGGTGCTGTTGTATTGCGAGGACAGTCCTCTATAGCAGGTGGCGTAATCGGTGTATCTTCCACTAATCATATAATGAAAAGTGTCTCCCTCGCTTCGACTATATCCCAGGCTGCTGTAACAGGCAATGGCACAGTGGGTGGGATGATTGGGGTGAAGATCGGAGCGGGACAGAATAAATTCGATCTTGATAACGTAGAGGCGACAAATATAGCAATCGGTTCGTTTGCCGAAAGCACACATACGATTGTTGGCGGGATTGCAGGCACATTTACGAACGGCGTTTTGCATGACGCTCATTTCAAGGGGAAGCTGAGCCCGCAAGGAGAGCGAGTGACAATAGGCGGAATTGCCGGTGTCGTTAGTGATAGTCTGTTGTATGGGGCAGAAGCAGAACCTGAGATGGTATTTACTGCACGAGCGGGTGAGTCCGTGCTGGGTGGTATCGTCGGTACAATGTCAGCGGCAGATACCAATCAGGCCTTTACCTTTGGAAGCATGATTCCACTGTATGTCGGCATGTACAATGCCAAGGCGCATACAGCAACGATAGATGCATCTTATGCAGGAACAGAAGCTGATGTTGTAGTTGGCGGCTTAGCCGGTAAAAACGATGGCGCATCGCTTTATTTTTCAGAGTCTTCGATAGGATTGCGAGCAAGTGGATTCCGTTCTGCGACGGTAGGCGGCTTAGTTGGAGAGAGCTCAGGCATGATCATACAATCGAAGGCAAGTGGGTCCATTGCTACTGGGCAAAACACCTCAAGTGCAGTTGGAGGTGCGGTAGGCAAGGCTGAAGGCGGTGAGATCCATTATACGCATGTTACTTCTGCATCAGGAGAACCAATTGCAGTGCATGGCACTGTAACCAGATTGCCTGTGCTGCCGGAGGTGTTTGCGGGCGGTTTTGCCGGAGTGTTAAATGGCGTGAAGATAACACATGCAACTTCTGATGTTCATGTTAAAGTGATAAGTGATAATCAAGAGGATTCCTTGTATGCGGGCGGTTTTGCCGGTGTTATGGGGGATAACGCGATTGTACCACATGGTGCAGTTGATTGGGCTTACGCAAAGGGTACTGTTCAAATAGATGGTGTGACTAGCGCATTTGCTGGCGGTTTTGCAGGATCTATTGACCGTTATAGCATTACGAATGCTTATGCGGAAGGGGATGTTGCAAATGTGGGCTTCGATACGCGAAGCGGTGGCTTTGCAGCAGAACTGGAGCGAGGAGCAATGATTCAACATGCATACGCCCTCCAAGCTCGTATTTCTGCTAAAGGTGTAAATGGCGCGACGCGGGCTTATGCTTCGGGATTTACTGCATACAGTGAAGGTCGCATGGAGAACGTGTACGCAGGCGAAAGTCAGATCGATCTGGATGTGACGGGTGCAAGTGCATATCGTGGCGCCCTCGTCGCTTACTTGTTCCGTGACGGTGTCGTCAAAGATTCAGCTTATGCAGCCAATATAAAGGCAATAGGTCATGAACTTGGAACGACGACGGGGGTTGTACAAGAGAATCGAAGAGACAAGCTTGGTGTGGAGACTTGGTATCTCATGGACGATGCATCGTTCTTGATGCGAGCAGGTACGGACATAGTTGTCACCAATGCGGGGCAATTATTTGCAAGCGTGCAGCTCACGAATGAAAGCACAGGGCTTGCTTATCTCCAATTGTTTAAACGTTCAGCTGTGGATAAGCTTGATACGCCAACGCTATTAGGCGGAAATATCGATTTGTCGGGACTTCATTGGAGACCTTATGAGACATTTGCCAACGTTTTTGATGGACAGAATCATGTCATAACCGGATTGATGTTGAAGGATACGCAGGCTGCAAATGTAGGTTTTATGAAGGAACTGAACGGTACGATTAAAAATGTAATATTCACACAAGCGGATATATTGGCCGTTGAAGGTGCTTACGCAGGTATCATCGCAGGCAAAAATAAAGGAGTTATAGCGGGAATTAAAGCAGACGGAAAGGTAAGTGGAGGTGTGAACACAGGCGGCATCGCGGGCCTGAATGGGACAGGAGCAACCATTGACAACAGTGAAGCAAGCGCTGAAGTAACGGGAGCGGAAGCTGTTGGCGGTATTGCCGGTACGAATGATGGTGTAATCACACAGACGAAGGCAGAAGGCAAGGCAAGTGGAGGTGTGAACACAGGCGGCATCGCGGGCCTGAATGGGACAGGAGCAACCATTGACAACAGTGAAGCAAGCGCTGAAGTAACGGGAGCGGAAGCTGTTGGCGGTATTGCCGGTACGAATGATGGTGTAATCACACAGACGAAGGCAGAAGGCAAGGCAAGTGGAGGTGTGAACACAGGCGGCATCGCGGGCCTGAATGGGACAGGAGCAACCATTGACAACAGTATAGCAGGCGCCGAAGTGACGGGAGCAGAAGCTGTTGGCGGTATTGCAGGCACCAATGAGGGTGACATTCGCAGATCGTATGCATCAAGCATCGTTAAAGGCATGAATGCCGGTGGTATTGCAGGTGATCATAAAGCAACGGCTGCGATTGAAACCGTCTTTGCTTATGGCAATGTTACAGCAACTGGTACAGAAGCGAATGCAGGAGGGATCGCTGGCGTCACAAGTGGTCGCATTGAAAACAGCTACGCGTCCGGCACAATAAAAGCGCGTGGTGATCAGCTTGCTCGCGCAGGCGGTATTGCCGGCTATGCTGAAGCAGGCGCGATTATGCTTGTTATGGGCTACGGCGAAGCGCATGCCACAATTGATGGGAAGGTATCAAAGGGCAAATCGTTCTTCGGTGGTATTGCTGGCCAAAAGCTAGAAGCCGTTACGTTGACAGCAGGTATCTTTAATCAGCAAATGCTGCGCGGAAATGTAGCGTATTATGATCATGCGGGCAGCCAAAAGGCCGGGAACGCTGCCAACGCTTTAGGTCAGACGGCTGAAGTGCTAACGGCAGGTGTGCTTCCTGACGAATTTGACAATCAAATATGGAGCCAGGAGCAAGGATTTTTACCGCAGTTGCAATATTTTAACGGAAACCCTGCTGCAAAGCTTAGCACAGCAACTATATGGCTTGCGGCAGATGAGCGTATTTATGAGATGAGCGAGACATTCCAGGCCACCCTTCATAATGCGGTTCAGTGGAATGCTGAAGCTGCGGCATTTACGATTGGAGCTCATGCTGTTCAAGGGGTAATTACGGGTGAAAGTGCAGTCGATCTCACGGTGAGTTCAGGAGGTTTATCTCGTACCTTTACGATTAATCATCCACGTCCTCCATATGAAAGGAAAGCGCAGGTTCCATCTTTTGTACAAGAGCCAAAAACATTTACCGAAAAGGTTGAAATTGAGCTTGTAACAGAAGAACCGGATGGCGTAATTTACTATACGCTGGATGGTACGGCGCCCGGGGTGAATGCTTCCATCTACACCGGACCAATAGAAGTGAGCAAGACAACGACTGTAAAAGCAATTACTATAGCTGTAGATTTGGAGAAAAGTGAAGTGGTAACGGGAACATGGAGCAAGTATACTTCAGGCCCCAATATTGGTTTCCCGGTCATGCCTACGCCACCAACAAACAAGCCTGTCGCTGTATACGTCGGTGATAAAGAGTTGCCGCTTGAAAGTAATGAGCCAGTTGAAATTGTGCGAAATAGCAAGCTGACACTAACAGTGCCGGAGGGTGTAACGGTATATTATACGACAGATGGCAGCACACCGACGAAGGAGAGCAAGGTGTACAAGGGTGACTTGCTTATTCGAGAAGATATGACGCTTCAATTCATGACGGATAAGGATGACACGGTTATATCACTCGACTATAAAGTGAAGCCAATTTCTTTCGATATGAAGGATGGAGCGGCTCAAATGCAGTATATGTCCAGTTATGAGGACGGCAGCTTTGCGCCGGATCAGGCTATTACACGATATGAGTTTATTGCGAGTATGTCGCGCTTGCTAGATATTGAAGATGTACCGTTAGGCACACTTCTCCATGACGTGCCCCTTCATCAAGAAGAGCTTGTCGCCAGATTTGAATCAGCGGGGCTTGTTACGGGGTACCCTGACGGGACGTTTGGCGGAACCAAAGGGCTTAAGCGTTCGGAGATGATTGTTATTCTTACTAAAATGTTAAAGCTTCGTGCAGGTGAAGCAAACGAAGCCGCATTCGTAGATTTGGAAGGTCATTGGTCTAATCAATACGTTAGCGCCTTTAAAGAAGCAGGTTACATTCAAGGTTATCTTGACGGCACATTCCGACCCGAACGAGAAATTTCACGTGCAGAGACGGCTGTGTTAATAAACAAATTACTAGGGAAGAAAGTGTCTAAAAATGATGATAAAGTATCAGCTTTCCCTGACCTCTCGCCAGATCATTGGGCATATGATGACATTATGGCCGCCGTGCAATAATACAAAAAAGGAGATTGGAAGCACATGAATAAAAAGCTCACAGCATCAATTCTCCTTGTCGTTATAGTAGCCAGCTTCTTTGCAATGATTGAAACGGAAGCAGAGCAACCAAAACGGTACGAAGCGGATAACATTTTTCATAAGTCAAATGCGTCTCTATTTTATCTGCGAAACATTGGGGAGTATGAGACGGTTCGCTCGGTAGGGACAGGTGTGATAATTTCTGATGAAGGATTGGCATTGACGGCCTATCACGTCGTAAAACATGCGGTCGAGCTTGAAGCTGTATTACAGGATGGACGCAACGTATCGGGTGTTAAAGTTGAAGCGTATGATGAGGGAAATGACGTAGCTTTGTTACGGTTTCCCAAAGTCGAAGAGGTTGAGGCATTCTCTGCCTTGCCTCTACGTCCGGGTGGGGTCAGTCATGGTGAGACAGTATTTGCAATAGGGTTTCCATTAAAGGAAACCCCAATTATTACTCAAGGTATTGTGAATTCTCCTGAAGCGAAAATTAATGGACGTTCGAGAGTATTAACCTCTGCTGGGATTGTTAGCGGTATGTCGGGAGGGCCTTTGCTGGATCAAGAAGGTCATGTGGTGGGCATTATATCGGGATCACTGCGTACAATGCCAGGAATCCATTTGGTTGTTAGTATAGAAGAGGTAGCAGAACTAGTGGAGGATTTTCAATAGACTGGGCTAATGTAATCATGAAGGTACCCTGTTGTTTGTGTGGGGTACCTTTTTGTGGTTCTTTCACTACCGGTGCAATGAGCTTAGAATAAGCCGGCGAAATCGGACAAGGGAATTGGTTCGAGTGCAAGCGATGCATTGTTCTTCCCGAAGTCACTGTCCGAAAAAAGAAAAACCGCAAACCCATTAATAGCAAGGGCTTGCGGATTTCCATAAGTATGATCTGTAGTGGGCTCGAACCACTGACCCCCACCCTGTCAAGATGGTGCTCTCCCAGCTGAGCTAACAGATCCAATCAATTAATGACAAAATATAATTTATCATATTTCTCTGGTACCGTCAATAGATTTATTCTACATTATTTTTATTATTCAGTACAATGGAGTGACTGAAGGCGTCCCGTGATTTCTCACCTGGATGAAAACCCGCCAATGGCGGGTTTTTTTGTAGGATAGAGAACTTAAACGCGAATGTCGAGGTTTTTTCCGACATCGGGATTAAGACTGGCATTCATCATTTGAACAAGATTCTGGCCTTGCTGTTCCGCTTGGCCTTTCGCCATATGCATGACCTTCAGGCTGGCAGCTTGCGACAGGGCAGCCTGATTCATAGCGACGGATAGTGCAGCGATATCCACCATAACACCTCCCTACTTTCCATATCGGCAACCTATACAATAATTATAAATCAATCTGTTGTACGTGATACACTAGGGGACTTAGCACGGGTCATGTAATGGTTCTACTTAGATAGATCAGTCATATTTTGGTATACTGGGGTAGTGGTTCGGTGTATTTGCCCAAGAGAACGTGGATCAATCTTTTATCGGGAGGTGATCTGAATGGCCGTGAAAATATGCGGCAACTGCGGCGAGGCGAATAGGGAAAACGCCCTTCTATGCACGGTGTGCAATGATTCGCTCAAGGATGCCAAGCTGGAGGGAATTAGCAACGAAGACAAAGGAAGACTGTTCGGAACAGGGAAGCCTCGTAACACAATCTGCTCGCATTGTAGTGAAAAGATAGACGCGCAATCGTTGAAATGCAAATATTGCGGCAATGTGAATGTAAAGCCGACTAATTATGCTTATTATCCAGTTGAAAGCAATACGGGCTGTGGCTGTTCTGTGGTTTTGCTCTTTATTGCGACTTTTTTGATACCGCTAGTAGGACTAATCGTAGGAGGGATATTTGCATTTAGCGACGACCCGGATAAGCAGGATTTAGGTAAAATGCTGCTTATATTTGGTATCGCAATGATCGTGATTGGCATTATTGTGGGCATTATTGTTATTTAGCTATTCTCTGGAGTAAAATGTGGATGCGTGTGAATAACCTTGAAAGGGTGTGAAGCGATGTATAAGACGATTATTTTCGATGTCGACGGGACGTTGATCGATACGGAAAGGGCTGTGCTGGGATCATTGCGACGGATGCTGAAGCAGGAATACGGTCTGTCTTACGAACAGGACGATCTCGCCTTCGTGTTAGGCGTGCCGGGTGCGAGCGTCCTGCAGAGACTTGGCGCGCCTGATGTGGCAGCGGCTAACGAGCGCTGGAATGAACATATGAAGGACTTCAAGCACACCATGTCAATATTCGAGGGCGTTACGGAGTTGCTAGGCGAGCTGTACCGGCGTAATGTGCGGATGGGCATCGTAACGTCCAAGACGAAGTCGGAGCTGAGAGACGACTTTATTCCGTTCGGATTGATGGAATACTTGTCCGTTGCCGTATGCGCCAGCGATACATCACTTCACAAGCCTCATCCGGAGCCCTTACAGAAGTTTCTGGAGCTGTCTGGAGCCGATCCTTGTACATCCATTTATATAGGCGATACAATCTATGATTACGAGTGCGCACGAAGCGCGGGGATTGCCTTCGGGCTTGCGTTATGGGGCGCTAAGAGCAGAGAGGGCATTCATGAACAACATGCTCTGGTAAGTCCTTCAGATGTGTTGACGCTTATTGACGATTCATTGTGATTTTTATCATTTACTTTTAACTATTTTTGTTTTAGAATGATTACTATAAAGTTGCCTCGACGCAAGAGTTAGGACAATTGAATAGGGCGAGTCCAGTCTCGCATGACATGCTGCTTCCGGAGACGGAAGCAGCATGTGTTATTTTCGGGGCAATAAAAGTGTGAATCATTATCAATGGATGAGGAGTGGGACATCGTGACAGCAGCGCGTATCAGCAAGCTGATGAAGAGGAATATGGAAGGTGTCGCTGCATTGGCGAGCGGAGTACTCATTGTACTTGCATGGGGAATGGAAGTAAGTATGCAGAAGTTATCGGTTGTACTGTATCTGCTGGCGTTCTTAATCGGAGGCTTCTATAAGGCCAGGGAAGGGATGCGCACCTTGTTGCAGGAGCGGGATCTTGATGTGAATATGCTTATGCTCGTAGCCGCTGTGGGAGCGGCAAGCATCGGTTATTGGATGGAAGGGGCCATATTGATCTTTATATTCTCATTGAGTGGAGCGCTGGAAAGTTACACGTTGGACCGGAGTCGTCGCGATATATCTCGTCTGATGGCACTGAAGCCAGAATCTGCCGTGCGCTATTCGGAAGGCCAAGAACAGATTGTGCCGATTGAACAGCTTGTGGAAGGGGATATTATCGTTATCAAACCCGGCGAGCGTATAGCTGCAGACGGCACCATCATGCAAGGAAGCTCCTCAGTCAATGAAGCGACCATTACAGGCGAGTCGATACCAGTGGACAAAGAGGTCGGAGACGGTGTGTTCGCGGGCACGATGAACGGACAAGGCGCTCTGTTCGTAAAAGTATCGCGGTCAAGCGAGTCAACGCTGTTCGCCAAGATCATAGCGCTCGTACAAGAGGCACAGAGCGAGAAGCCTGCCTCTCAGCGGTTCATGGAACGATTCGAGCGAATTTATGCCAGAAGCATTATGATGGTTACTGCTCTTATTATTGTCGTTCCTCCCGGGCTGCTGGACTGGACATGGCAGGACTCGTTGTATAAAGGCATGGTATTTCTCGTCGTCGCTTCGCCTTGCGCCCTCGTGGCATCCATCATGCCGGCGATGTTGTCTGCCATTGCAAGAAGCGCGAGGCAAGGGGTACTATTCAAGGGAGGAGCCCATCTGGAGCATCTCGCAGATGTCAAGCTGGTCGCCTTCGACAAGACAGGAACATTGACGCAAGGCAGACCAGCCGTTACAGATATTATTGGCTATGGCGGCTACGGAGAGATGGAAGTTCTGCATGCCGCCGCATCCATCGAGAGTCTGTCAGAGCATCCATTGGCGAAGGCGATCGTGCGCGGCGCGTACGATCGAGGTATCCAGCCTGACCGCGCACAGTCTCTTCAAGCAGTAACGGGATGGGGTGTACAGGCGCAATGGCAAGGCTGCCTCTGGCGAATTGGCAAGCCAAGCCTTGTTGACAGGAACAGCCTGACAGAGGAGCAGGTAGCGGTCATTCATCGATTGGGGCAAGAAGGAAAGACGGTTATCGTCATCGCTCGAGAAGAAACGATCATCGGGATCATTGCGCTCCAGGATACAATTCGCGCCGAAGCGAAAGGTACGATAGCCGCCCTTCGGGAACTGGGCATAAAGGCGGTCATGCTGACCGGTGACCAGCAACGGACTGCAGATGCGATTGCAAGTGAAGCTGGTATTGATATGGTCTTCGCGGAACTGTTGCCAGAACACAAGCTACAGCAGATCAAACAGTTGGAGGAGCGTTATGGGCCTGTTGCGATGGTCGGTGACGGAGTGAATGATACGCCCGCGCTTGCGACAGCAACAGTGGGGATTGCGATGGGCGGTGCGGGAAGCGATGCCGCACTCGAGACGGCCGATTTGGTGCTCATGAACGACGGCATTGACAAAATCGCGTATGCGATCCAACTAAGCAAGCGAGCGCGCCGTATTATTAGGCAGAATATGATTTTCTCAGCGGCCGTAATAGCGCTATTAATCATAACCAACTTCACATCTGGCATCTCACTTCCACTTGGTGTGATCGGACATGAAGGCAGTACCTTATTAGTTATATTGAACGGACTGCGCTTGTTGAAACGGTAGTCGCAGTTGAATCCTATACAAAAAAAGGGAGGCTGACAACGATGAAAGCACTAATTGTCATCGATTACACCAATGATTTCGTAACGGGCAAGCTACCTTGCGGAGATCCGGCGATTGCCATAGAGAAGCCCATTATACGACTTGTAGAACAATTCCTGTCAAGTGGGGATGAAGTCGTGATGGCTGTTGATCTACACCGAGAGAATGATCTCTGTCACCCTGAGACGAAGCTGTTCCCTCCTCATAACATCGAGGGGACGGACGGGAGAAAGTTGTACGGGGCGTTACAGTACCTTTATGAGAAAAGTGAACAATTCATGTATTGGATGGACAAAACGAGATACAGCGCATTTTGCGGTACGGATCTTGATATTCGGCTCAGAGCAAGAGGGATAACGGAGCTTCATCTTGTCGGCGTATGCACCGATATTTGCGTACTGCATACTGCGGTTGACGGTTATAACAAAGGGTACTCGCTTCATATTCATGAAGATGCGGTGGCAAGCTTTAATCAAGCGGGGCATGAATGGGCGCTTGGACATTTTCAGCATACGCTGGGAGCTGCTTTATGGCACGATGGATGCATGCGGCGAACAGAATAGAGGACAGACTTCAAGGAGTGAACACAATGACCTATGACAATCTGACGCTACATACTGATAAGTACCAGATTAATATGATGTATGCGCACTGGAAGCAAGGGACCGGCGACCATCGTTCCGTATTCGATGTCTACTTCCGCAAGCTGCCATTCGGCAACGGATTCGCGGTATGCGCAGGCCTGGAGAGGGTCGTCCGTTATATACAAGGCTTGTCCTTCGGCGAGGAGGAACTGGTTTTCTTGGCCGAACAAGAGGAAGCTTACGATCCTGCTTTTCTGGAGGAGCTGAGAGCTTTCCGGTTCAGCGGCGACTTGTACGCGATGCCGGAAGGAACGCTTGTCTTTCCGGGTGAACCTATTATGCGAATTGAAGCGCGCGTGTTCGAAGCGCATCTGATCGAGACGGCTATACTTAACTTTGTGAATTATCAGACGTTGATCGCTACGAAAGCAGCTCGCATAAGAGGTGTGGCGGGGGAAGACTCGTTGTTGGAATTCGGAACGAGACGGGCGCAAGAGGGGGATGCGGCGATATGGGGAGCTCGCGCTGCATATGTGGCCGGATTCGACGCTACATCCAATGTTAGAGCGGGCATGCTGTTCGGTATTCCGGTCAAGGGCACACATGCGCACGCCTGGGTACAATTCCACGACGACGAACAGGAGGCGTTCGATCGTTATGCCGACAGTCTGCCAGACGGCGTCACCTTACTGGTGGACACCTACGACACATTAAGGAAGGGCATACCGCATGCCATAGCCACCGGGTTGGCGCTTCGGGGTCGCGGCAAGGCCATGAAGGGCATTCGGCTCGATAGCGGGGATCTTGCCTACCTGTCCAAGCAGGCACGCAGAATGTTGGATGAAGCGGGGCTGCATGATGTGAAGATCGTGGCGTCCAATGACTTGGACGAGCATATCATTTTCAATCTGAAGGCGCAAGGCGCGGCCATCGATATTTGGGGTGTGGGAACTCAGCTTATTACGGCTGCGGATCATCCGGCTCTTGGCGGCGTGTATAAGCTGGTCGCAAGGGAGAGGAATGGAACGTATGATCCCGTCATCAAGATTTCTTCCAATCCGGAGAAGGTGACGACCCCGGGCATTAAAGATGTATATCGCATTATGAATGCAAGCACAGGAAAAGCGGAAGCTGATTATATTATGTTGAAGGATGAGGGGGCGATTGATGGAACTCCCCTTAGACTATTCGATCCCGTACATCCTTATTTGCGGAAAATTGTGGACAATTATATCGCTTTCCCATTGCTGCAGCCCGTCTTCCACGACGGTGAGCTTACGTACAGGCTCCCATCACTGGCTGAGATCCGCACATACCATCGCGAGCAGTTAGAGCAGTTCTGGCCGGAATATTTGCGTAAGCTGAATCCAGAGAGATATCCCGTGGACTTAAGCGAGGAAGTGTGGCAGTTGAAGCAGAGCCTGCTGCAGAAGCATCGGGCATGAGCGGAAAGCAGAGGTCATTTCGCCCATACCATATCCGCGGATGCGCATAGACTATTATCATATCTAATGGATGGGCAGGTTGCATGGGAGATGTCCAAAAATAATACTGACAAGGAAGGATTGACGGCGGATGATTTGGCGCTGATCGCAGCGATCTTGGTTGTCATAGGCGACATTGTCGCACTTTGGGCCGTCATCGCTGCCAGGAATGAAAATGTAGATGTGGCGCCGGTAGCAGCCTCCATCAGCCGTCATAAGAAGAAGCCGCGAAAAAGGGCGTAATCTGCCCCAGTCCGCGGCTTTTGCAATAGCGTTGCTTATGACTCCTTAGGGATGTCACATTTGTTCTGAATGAAGCGGATCTGGTTGTTCAGATGATTGATTTCGTCTTGTGTATTCTGATGATGCTCGCCGCTTGCCTGCAGCAGTTCCAGCCGAGCCATTAATTGCGGTAAATCCGTCGAGGCGTTGGCACAATCATAGCTGCTGTCCAATGATTGGTTCATCTTTCCTTCCTCCTTATCGAAATATGGATATTGGGAACTGTCCTATTTTTGTTTAATCACAACGATTATATGCCTGTTGAGCCATACTAATTTTACACCTTTGCGCATACGTTGGTACAAAGCGTAGAGGAGGCGTTGCTTATGGGAGCCTATTATGCCGAGCTGGCCATCTGGTTAACCGGTCTATTCGGATTGACCGGTCTATTGATCGTATCGATATACGCATTCATTAAGAGTGATTCCTGGAATTACGACGAGCAGAATGTGTGGCTGCATAAAGGAAGGAATAACAGATCGTAAACAGTGGGCATGCTATTCAAGATGATTCACATCTTATTCATGAGGAGGAAGCTGAATAATGGATACGACGAATGGCATGCAGGATATGAGAGAGCAGTTCGTAGCGGTGCAAAAAAACGGCGATGGCGACTTGACAGCATTCAAGACTTCGTCCGGCAGGGTATTGGATTACCAGTCCGCTCTACAAGAGGTGCAAGCCGGACAAATTGCGGGAGTGAACGCTTTTAAAGGTAGAGACGGCGAAACGTATATACGCGGTGACGCTGATGGCGACCCCACGAACAACTTGGATCAGCTGCCGTTTTTTTAATTATCTAGTTGTCACAATGTACAAGCACACGAAAAATAAGGCCGCCGCGAACTCCTGTAATGGAGCTTGAAGGCGGCCTTATCCTATTCAAGTAATTCCAAGTAGTGAGTGGCTTATACGGAATAAGCCACTCCCTGCTCCACTATGCGCATGAGTCCGGTACGTCCGCGATAATCGTCCATCGCATCGCCGTAATGCATGAGCCACACTTTCTTCTGAACATCTTCGGGGAGAGTTAGAAGCTCATCAAGCGTAGCATGCACCATACCTGGCTGCTCCAATTGACAATCATGGTAGACGGTTGTCACGCCATTCTCGATAAGCTGCATCACCAGCTCACCGTCGAACTTCATATCGGCAGAATAGAAGAAACTGTCGTTGAACAGGAAGGAATAGCTGTCTTTGTTCGGAATGTGCTTGGTCTGTATGAGCTTCACCTTCAAGTCTGGAGCAAGCGTATAATACTGTCCAGGCACAAGAGGCTTGACCACGAAGAAATCTTCAAGTGAGGTAAGATCGCCTTGTGTCAGCCCACCTCTCAGCGTCTGCTCCCACAGCGGCTCAACTAACGTATCGGCAATATAGAGAAGGGGCTTGCGGCCGTACTTGAATAGCATCTGAAAAGCATATTCCTCCAAACCGCCAACATGATCACCGTGCATATGGCTGATAAGCACCCCGTCCAAGGCATCGAATTGCAAACCCTTCTTGTGCAGGGCTGTGGGCAGTGTGATACCGCAATCGACAAGCAGTCGGCAGCCGTCCGTCTCGACCAATGCATTGTTGTTATAATACTTTTTGGCGAATGCGCTGCCTGTTCCTAACATCGTTATTTGCATAATAAGTGTTCCCCCTAATGCTTAGTTTCTCCCTTCACTTTATCAAATTACACGGCGCTTTACCAAGGCCTGAGGAAAATTTACAATACTCTAATTTCCCGGGCAAGCGCAAAAAGCTACAGAGTTTGACAAGCTTGGCGCAATCCGAGCCAATCATTCATTCCATGAATAAATTATCGCAACTTTCGGCTTGAAAGGGAGTATAACCATACATCTGATCAATAGCGGAAGGGGGGGCTCAAGGGGATGAAATTACGCAAGGTTGCCATCTGGCTCGTGATTCTCACTCTTTGGGGAGGAACGATGCTTGCGGCTGAGGCTGCCTCGCAGAAGGTAACGGTATTCATGAATGGCATCAAGCAAGGCGAAGGCGGAGTTCTGATGGATGGCAAGACGTATTTGCCTCTACGGCAGCTTGCGACGGCAATGAACGCAATCGTCGAATGGGACGGCGGCAGGAGTGAAGCTTCACTGCACAAACCTAATGTGCATATGTTTGTTTACCATATTAACAAAGAAGGCGACAAGCCGTTCGGAGCAGTTAACAAAGGATTTCCCGGCAATATTAAAGTATTCGCTCAGGTTGATAACTTGCAGACGGAGATTAATGCCATTAAAGTGGCGATCAAAGATCCGGCAGGTCAGGAGAAGCTGCTACAAATCCAGGATGACAAGTCGTTCAATGACAACTTCTGGTTTGTAACAGAGGAGAGCGAATACAAGTTCGATCAGGCCGGCAACTATACGATTCAATTCCAGATGAGAACGGCAAGCGACGACAAGTGGCATGTCGTCTCGGAGAAGAGAATACATTCGAAGTAACACCACTTGCCAGCTCCGTTTGACCGCCCGCATGACGACATGGTAACATGTGTGAGTGTGATTAAAACAGCGAAATGGGGTAAGATTTCATGAGCGAGCATCAGCATGGAGCGGATTGCGGCTGCGGGCATGACCATGAACATGAACAAGAGGAGCATGTGTTCATCGTAACCAACGACGAAGGCGAAGAACGTGAGATGGTTATGGTGTATACATTTGAATCGGAAGGTAACGTATACGCAGTGCTATTGGATCGTCAAGATCCGGAGCAAGACGGCGTTATTTTCCGTATTGAAGAAGAGAACGACGAAGCATTCCTTGTTGGCATCGACGATGATGCGGAATGGGATCGTGTAACGGCGATCTACGAGGAGATTGCGCGTACGGAGAACGAACAATAAGTAAGATTAAAAAGGCTGCATGCCGTCAAGGGAATTTTGGCGGGGCAGCCTTTTCATTTTTTTATGCTATTCCATCACTATTTCCTGGGGTAGTAATAGACGGTTCTGCCGTTGAACATCGTTAGCTCCGCCTTCCACGATTTGGCCAAATACTTGCTTAGTTCATTGCCCTTAGCCTTGTCCCCGTGCGTTGCTCCGTCAGGCAGAACGATCTGAATGCATGGCACGATATCTCCCGCTACTCTTGCGCTTTCGCCAAGACCAATGATGATATGTCTGTAATGTGAGTTGATGCCTTGAAGGTAAAACCAGCGTTCATCGCCAGAAGACTTCACTTCGTAGGGAAATGCCGCTTCTGAATAACTCCAGCCTAGCTGCTTCCCCGTTAGTGCCGTCTGCTGCCGGTATTGCTCCAACTGTTTCTCTACTTCATCCAGTGTCAGTTGTTCGGCTGTCGAATCCGGTACGAGCTTGATATAAGCGCTTTGACCCATCTCCCATCACCTCATCCTCATCTTAGCATGAGTTTCCAGGTGAGACAATAAAGGGTTCTCTCTCGGTTCTCCTCTCCTTCTAGAAGATCGCCGTCTCCTCCACAATGACTTTCACGAATGCAATGCTGCGATCCTCAGGTCCCTTCACCGGCAGTCCAACCTCGACATGGTCGACGATATAATCGATATTCGTTTGCGAGATCACCTCGCCGGGCAGCAGAATCGGGATGCCAGGCGGGTAGACGTAGATGAATTCAGCAATGATACGTCCTGCAGACTCCTTGAAAGGAATCACTTCCGTCTCTGCGTAGAAGGCATCTCGCGGCGTTAATGACAGTTGGGGAATGTCCGGAATTTTCACAACCAGTTCCTTCGATTCCGCACCCGTATAATACCGTTCCGATAGAGCTTTGAGCGCTTCGACCAATTTTTCCGTTGTATCCGATGTATCTCCCGGGGTTACTAAGCAAAGAATGTTATACATGTCACTTAGTTCGATTTCCAGATTATAGTTATCACGCAGCCAATTCTCGGTCTCATAGCCTGTTATGCCAAGATGACGGACATGTACCGTAATTTTGGTTGGATCGTAGTCGAACGTGGCTTCTCCACCTAGAATATCTTCACCAAAGCAATATAACCCGGGAATGCAATTGACTTGCTCGCGCACTTGCTGCGCCAGCCTGATCGTCTCTTCCGCAAGTGCATATCCGTTCATGGCCAGATTGCGTCTGGACGTGTCTAGCGATGCCAGCAGGATGTATGAGGTGGAAGTCGTCGTCAGCATGCTAATAATCGTCTGTACGCGCTGAGGATTGATTCTGCCCTTGCGAATGTTCAGCACGGAGCTTTGTGTCATGGAGCCGCCCAGCTTGTGTACACTCGTCGCCGCCATATCGGCCCCGGCTTGCATAGCCGACATCGGAAGCTTGTCGTGGAAGTGGATGAGCACGCCGTGCGCCTCATCGACCAGCACGGGAATATCGTAGCTGTGAACGAGATCCACAATTTCCTTCAAGTTCGCGCAGATGCCGTAATAAGTCGGATTAATGACGAGAACGGCTTTGGCGTCGGGGTGCCGCTCCAATGCTGTTCGTACGGAGCGGGTCGTAATGCCGTGGTCGATCCCCAGGTTGCTGTCTCGCGCTGGCGAGATGAATACAGGCCGAGCTCCTGCGAATATGATGGCGGACATGACAGATTTATGCACGTTGCGAGGCACGATGATCTTCTCGCCCGGGGAGCAGACCGACATGACCATCGTCATGATCGCCCCGCTTGTCCCTTGGACGGAGAAGTAAGTGAAGTCGGCGCCGAACGCATCGGCGGCGAGCTTCTGGGCCTCTTCGATGACGCCAGTAGGTTGATGGAGGTCGTCCAGCGGCGCTATATTAATGAGATCGATGGACAGCGCATTGTCTCCAATGAATTCGCGGAATTCGGAGTCGCTGCCCTTGCCTTTTTTATGTCCAGGAATATGGAATTGTAAGGGATTTTGTTCCGCGTGCTCGCGAAGTGCCGTGAACAGCGGAGTATTGTTATGGTCCATCTTCTGTCATCCCTGCCCTTCTTCAGATATGCAAACAAAATAGAGTATAACAAAAACGTGAGGGAATGCAAGAAACTTTTTGACGCATGGAAGGAAGCGCGTCACAGGCTTTATTTTGGTAACTAATTTGTTCTATAATTGTTCATACATCGCATGTCCGTCAATATGATACGATAGGTTGCGTGGAGGGGTTGCAGCATGAAAGATAACCGTATGGCAATTGTAATGGCCATATTAATGATTACGTTTATAGGCTTCGGAATTATCATCCCGGTCATGCCGGAAATTATCCATGCATTGGACCCAGATGGGGCGGAAATACATACAGGCTTAATGCTGGCTATCTATTCGGCAGTCGGCTTTATTCTGTCTCCCGTATGGGGGAGATGGTCCGACCGCATCGGTCGCAGACCGATCTTGCTTGTCGGGCTGGTAGGCTTCTCCATCAGCTTCCTTCTCTTCGGATTGGCGGGGGAGAGCCTGCTGCTCATGTACTTGTCCAGAGCGCTGGGCGGACTGTTCTCGGGAGCTGTCACCTCGGTCATCGTCGCGTATGTAGCGGATATAACGCCTCCGGAGAAGCGGACGAAGGGCATGGGGCTTGTCGGGATGTCGATCGGGCTTGGCTTCACATTCGGTCCGGGCTTCGGCGGCTTGCTCAGTGATGTGTCCAATGAGATGCCGTTCTTTACGGCCGCAGCGCTGTCGTTCATTACGTTCCTGTTCGCTGCGGGCAAGTTGAAGGAATCACTTGAGCCTCACCAGCGCAAGAAGGCGACGGGGAAGAAGGTATCCCGATGGACGGCTTTCCAGGGACCGCTCAAGTATTTGTACGTATTGGCATTTTTTGTGACATTTACGCTTGCAGGCATGGAAGCGACTTTGCAATTTTTCGGCATGAATCGCTTTGACGTAACGCCCAAGGAAGTGGGCTTGCTGTTCTTCATTGTAGGCATTGTAGGCGCGCTTGTACAAGGGGGCTTCGTGCGACGCAACATTAAGAAGGGAGAAGAGCCTCGCTACATTGCGCTAGGCTTGCTCTTGTCCGCTGGCGGATTCTTCTTGCTGTTGTTCGCTCATTCTCTCTCGTGGACCATTTTGTCGCTCGTCGTATTCGGAATTGGCAATGCGCTCATTCGCCCTTGTGTCACTTCGCTTATCACGCAGAAGACGCAAGTTGGACAAGGCACCGCATCCGGATTGAGCTCCGCTATGGACAGCTTGGGAAGAGTTGCCGGTCCGCTGCTTGGTTCCATGCTGTTCACGGTTGAGATGGGCTTGCCTTACTTGCTTGGCGGCATTCTATGTATGCTCGCGCTGCTATTGGTCATGCGATTCCGCCAACTGGACAGACTTCATTCGAATGAGCAGGAGTTGGCTGCAAGACAATAGTTATGAGATGAGTCGGAACCGGCGCTGCACTTGCAGCGCCGGTCTTTTTTTTAATACGCAAATCAGCCTTCTCCGTCCTTAGACCCCCTCTCTGCTCGGCCTAATGAAGGGGGTAAATAACCGACCTCAGCCGATTATAGACTTCCTGCATCTCCCTTAAGATGAATAGTGTTGAGTGAAACCAATAGATGGATATCAGGGAGAGAGAACGAATGAGAAAAATTACGGAATGGTCATTTCGAAACAAGGCCGCGCTAAGTCTGATGATCGTCATGGCTCTGGCCATGGGAATGATGAGCTACTTAAGAATGCCGATGGAATTCATGCCGCCGGCCGACAATCCGCAGGTCATGATTACGACAATTGGCCCCGGCAGCAGCGCGAAGATGATGGAGCAGCAAGTGACACAGCGGGTGGAACAGGCTGTCATGTATATGCCGGGTAAAACGTCGATGCTGTCCGCGTCAGGTGACGGCTATTCGCAAGTTACCGTCAACTTCGGTTCCGGAACGAATATGAAGGAAGCGACACATGAAATTGAACAGTCGATATCTGGCATCGTGCTGCCCCAGCAAGTCATGGAGCCATTCGTCTTGCAGTTGAATACGACCATGATTCCAATCTCATGGATTACGCTGGCGTTCGACTCGGACTTGAACGAAGGTGAGCGGTCATCATGGACGGAACGGGTTGTCGATGAGTTGAAGAAGGTGGATGGAGCAGGAGAGATTCAGGTAACCGGCGCTGTCAAACCTATCGTCTCCATCATTCCGGATACGTCCATGCTCGCCGAGAAGGGGGTTCCTCTCCAGTTGCTACTCGGCGTATTGCAAGGAAGAGGCGTGTCGGCCTCGTTGGGTGAGAGGGATATCAATGGACAGACGGTTCACTTCAAGCTCACGGATCAATTGTCAAGTCTGGAGACGATACAGAATCTGCCTCTTGCCATGGGGGTGAAGCTGTCAGATGTGGCCGCGGTGGAGTGGTCTAACGGGCAGGAAGGCATCAGCAGAATGAACGGGAAGGATGCAGTACTGCTGACTGTCGCCAAGACAGCAGAAGCGAATGCCGTCGCGGTAGGAGACCAGATTGAGAAGGTCGTTCGACAGCTTCAGAGCGAACGGTCTGATGTGGACGTCGTTGAACTGATCAGCACAGCTGAGTCCATAACAGGGTCGGTTAACAGCATGTTGCGCGAGGTGCTGCTGGGTGCGTTGTTCGCGACTGTAGTCATCTTAGTTTTTATGCGCAATTTGAAGGCTACATTCATTACGATCCTCTCTATTCCGTTGTCGCTTGGCATCACATTATATCTGCTGCAGCTATCCGGCATCTCTTTGAACGTGATAACGCTTGGCGGTGTTGCCGTTGCGGTCGGACGGCTCGTCGACGATAGCATCGTCGTAATTGAGAATATATACCGAAGGCTGCAGCGGGAAGCGTTCTCAATCAGGCTCGTGACAGATGCGACGAAGGAAGTGGCATCCGCGATTACTTCTTCCACAATTGTAACAGTGGCCGTATTTTTGCCGATGGGTCTGCTAAGAGGCTCGCTGCAGAATTTCCTGCTGCCGTTCGCGCTGACAGTGTCTTATTCTCTGCTAGCTTCGCTCATCGTAGCTTTGACTGTCGTGCCGGTGCTCAGTGCATGGTTGCTTAAGGGAACGAAGGAACGTGAACATGCGGGGCCTGCCGTATTCGCGTCGTTCGTCAGATGGAATCTGGAGCGGAAGTGGCTGCCACTGACGTTGTCCATTGTTCTGCTAGCCGCTTCCGTAGGGGCTTATATCGCCATGCCAAAAGGCGCAATGGATGCCAGCAGCGCGCATCATGTCAACGTCACCTTGCAATACCCGAGTGACATGCCGCTGGAGCGCGTAAGGGAGGGCGGCGAAGATCTGGAGCGCTATATGCTTGGCGACGATAGAGTAGAGTGGGCTCTGCTGACTATGGGCAACAGCTCCGATATGGCGCGATACGGCTCAGTTACTTCTCCGACGCTTGTCACCATATTGGTTGATCTGAAGGAGGACGTGGATGCGGAGACGTTCATGAGGGATTTGAAGGCGAATCGGGAGGAGTACGACAGAGCGGAATTGCAAGCAAGCGCGATTGACATTATGATGGGCGGCAGCGGAACGAGTGTGATGGTAGATGTAACCGGGGACGATCCGGCGCTACTGGCGAATACAGCCTCTACGCTGACCGTGCAGATTGGTAAGCTGAATGCCATCCGAACCGTCGAAAGCAATCAGCAATCGATGAAGCCGGTCTATGCCTTCAAGCTCAATCCCGAAAAGACAAGGGGGGATGAAGCGGTAATGCAGTTGAATAGCTTATTGAACCCTATTCCGATAGGATCAGTAACGCTGGACGGTGCAGACGTACCGGTTATCATACAGCCAAGCGCGAACCCGATATCCGAGCAGGAGTTGAAAGGATTGTCTATTATGACCGCAGAAGGTCCAACTACACTGTCCCGACTGGGCGAGTTCGTCCGCACAGAGGAACCAAGTCTGTTCTACCACAAGGAGGGCAAGCCCTATATTCGGATTACGGCAACGGCCGATCCGGAGCAATTGTCCGTGGCAGGAGAGGAAATAGGGAAGCTGGTTGATGAGCTGACACTGCCTGAAGGGGTTCATGTGATAGTAGGCGGCGCTTCAGCTGAGTTGAGTGAAGATTTCGCAGATTTGGGATTGACCGCTTTGATTTCTATCGCGCTTGTCTATCTGATTATGGTGCTCACTTTCAAGACGCTGCGCGCGCCACTAGCCATCATGGTGACCTTGCCGCTGGCGGCGATCGGGGCAGTCACAGGCTTGCTTGCTACAGGTGTGACGCCCGACTTCACGGCGATGTTCGGCGCGTTGATGCTGATCGGCATCGTCGTGACGAATGCGATCGTGCTCATCGACCGGGTGAAGCAGAACGAAGAGTACATGCCGATACGCGAAGCGCTGGTGGAAGCGGCCACAACGCGCATGCGTCCTATCATGATGACCGCATTGGCGACAATATGCGCGATGCTACCGCTTGTATTCGGCGAGCATGCCTCCACCAATATCGTATCCCAAAGTCTAGCGATTGTCGTCATCGGTGGCTTGGCCGTAGCGACGCTGCTTACGCTGGTCATTGTGCCCTGCACGTATGAGCTGCTCTTCTTCTGCAAAGCGCGTAGACAGCGCAGAACTGCCGGGTAGTCATACGATACAGAGTCTGGAGTCTCCTCTCCCTTCAATAGCGGGAAAGGAGACTCTTGCCGTTATTGCGCATCTGTTGCGATATGATACAGAGGCAGGAGCGTCTCGTAGGTCGAGAGCGCGAACGCTGCCAATTCATCTTCGTCTCGCAGCAATTCGTCATCGGCTGCCAGATGTCTTCCTATAAGAAGCTCCGCTTTCCCGACATCCCTGAAGCGGATAAGCGCTGTCCGCCAGTCCGCTTCGCTCATCACTGCCGCCGCGACGGCTTCCTTCTTCATGTGATCCTGAGAGACGACAAAGCTGTCAGGCACGGCCTCGATGACATCCTCCAGCCTGTTCAAGTAAGCGGATGCGATGTTCTGCTTGTTCGGTACTTCATAGATCAGCGCCAGCCACAGGAACAGATGGTCGTCGAACAAGCCGAGCTGGAAGTGAGGATGCGCTTTGTAACCGCGTTTGTTGCTGCATATGGACAGCCATGTGTCTTTGGGCGGATTGACCTTTCGCCGGGCATGTCTGGCAATATGCAAGTGCATCTCCCGTCCGCTCAGTATGAAAAGTTCCTCTGTTAGCCTCTTGCCAATGCTGCGGAATTTCGGTTGAATCTGATTCTGAATCGCTGCCATTCGTTCCTCCAGTCCAGGCAGCTGGAAGACGGCGAAATCATCGGAAGTGAATCCGGTATAGGAAGTAATTGTGGAAGTGGACATGTTAACAATCTCCTTTGCGTGTATAAGCATGTATGATTGAAGATTATAGCACAGTAAAAATAGTCAATAAACCAAGTTGCCAGAACATAAGATGAAGTATAAGATAATAGTACGATTAAATTATCAGAACATTTCGTCAATAACCAGAAGTAAGGAGGGATTGCCGTGAACAGAAGCTATGAGGTGGAATACTGCAATCTGGAGCTGCGATTCGAACGCCGGCAAATCCAAAATCTCATCCGTGATCTTATTCAGGAAGGGTACTCCTTGTATTGGAGCGAGACAGAGGGCCAGTTTGTCGTATCCATCCGAACAGGCCGCAAACTTGTCAAGCTGCAATTTCAACGCATGCACCACCGATACAAGATCGTCGGCGATTACGTGATCAAAGATGAAAAGCTGTCGGAACTGCTGGAAAAGCTGATTAACGATACCCGTGGTCATGCTGTGGTAAAGCGAATCAAGGACCGTCAAATCGTCATTGAGAGCATTATGTTCGGTGAGATTATACGACTTGTGGAGGTGTCTGGCATGGAACATCGCATTATTTATCAGAAGAAGCCATTCGTCACAATAGAGGAAATGATGAAAGCTTTTCAATCGAAGCGGGCGGAAGAAAGAGCTGTTGTGCTTCGCTATGAGTTGGACTATGAGTTATCCGTTTTGCATGAAGCGTTAGAGGCGAAAGATAAGGAAGCGATTACAAATTCAAAAGAAAAGCTTGGCTTGCTTCGAGCGGAAATGTTGCAACTGGAGCTTTAGCATGAATAATTATGTCACGTTCAGCCATTAAACGATCAAATATTCAGTGGGAGCACTGTTTATTTGATTGTTTTTGATTTTGTCGGAAACGAGGTTTTTGTACACAAACGGTTTTCATCTTCGCACAAAAAGAGTAGAATATAGCTATTGTGATTCAAAATAGAGGGAAAAGGGTGGAGACACGGGATGTCAAAACAACAAATTGGCGTTATCGGAATGGCAGTAATGGGCAGAAATCTGGCCCTTAATATTGAAAGCAAAGGATTCACTGTGTCGGTGTACAATCGTTCACGCGAAAAGACGGACGACCTGATGAAAGAGGCGGAGGGGAAAAATCTGATGCCGACTTATTCGGTAGAGGAGTTCGTGCAATCCCTTGAAGTGCCGCGGAGAATTCTCATTATGGTGCAGGCTGGCGCAGGAACGGATGCTACAATCGAGTCTCTGCTGCCCCACCTGGATCAAGGCGACATCATTATCGACGGAGGCAATGCATACTTCCCTGATACACAGCGCCGCAGCAAGGAACTGGAGGCGAAGGGCTTCCGCTTCATCGGCACAGGCGTATCCGGCGGCGAGGAAGGCGCATTGAAGGGCCCGTCCATTATGCCAGGAGGACAGAAATCAGCTTATGAGTTGGTCGAACCGATTTTAACAGCTATCTCTGCGAAGGTAGGAGACGACGCTTGCTGTACCTATATCGGTCCTGACGGCGCAGGCCATTATGTGAAGATGGTGCATAACGGCATCGAATACGGCGACATGCAGCTGATCTGCGAAGCTTACGATCTATTGAAGAACGTTCTAGGTGTAACAACTGAGGAACTACACGAGATTTTCGCGGAATGGAACAAAGGCGAGCTGGACAGTTATCTGATCGAAATCACACGCGATATCTTCTCCAAATACGATCCGGAGACAGGCAAGCCAATGGTGGATGTTATTCTGGATTCCGCCGGTCAGAAAGGTACGGGCAAGTGGACAAGCCAAAGCTCCCTGGATCTTGGCGTACCGCTGTCCATCATTACGGAATCCGTCTTCACTCGCTTCTTGTCGGCCATGAAGGAAGAGCGCGTAGCGGCGAGCAAAGTGCTTAGCGGACCGCAAGCAGCTCCGTTCCAGGGAGACAAGGCGGCGTTTATCGAATCCGTCCGCAAGGCACTGTTCGCCAGCAAAATTTGCTCCTATGCCCAAGGATTTGTCCAAATGCGCGCGGCGTCTGAAGAATACAATTGGGATCTGCGTTACGGCGATATTGCGATGATCTTCCGCGGTGGCTGCATCATTCGAGCACGCTTCCTGCAGAACATTAAAGATGCGTACGATCGTGATCCTGCGCTCCGCAATCTTCTGCTTGACGAGTACTTCAAAGGTATCGTGGAGTCTTACCAAGGCGCTTGGCGCGAAGTGGTCTCCACAGCAGTGGCTTATGGCGTGCCTGTACCGGCATTCTCCAGCGCACTTGCATACTTTGACAGCTATCGTACAGAGCGACTGCCGGCCAATCTGCTGCAAGCGCAGCGCGATTACTTCGGTGCGCATACGTTCAAGCGGCTGGACAAGGAAGGCACGTTCCACTTCAACTGGCTGCAATCATAAAGGTGAAGAAGCTTTTCCGATAAGGCCGAATGCCGCTTCACTTAGCCAGTGACGAATACGATCCGTTTCCTGATCGCAATAATGACTGCGTTGCAGAAGCGCCATCGCCGCTTCGGCGAACGATAGGAAATTATGCATTAGACGTGGCTGCGAGAGATCTGCTAGTAGCGGATCTCCGTCAGCCACCTTTTTTTTAATATAACCGAGCATCCAGATGACATCATCACGGCAGAGAGGATGGGCGGGATCTAAAATTTTTTGAATTCGCATTTCCGAGGAATGCGCAACCGGTAAATGGAGATGGCACATCATTGCGGTTCACTCCTTTATAGGTATTTCGGCATTATTATCAACTCTACGGCATATACCGCTTTTTTATACCCCTGTCCAATAAAAAAATGATATGATAGGTTGGATAACATAAGGCAAAGGATGGAACAAGTCATGCAGCTTCGGCATCAGAACAAATTAATTCTTGTCGGCTTCATGGGAACGGGCAAATCCAGTGTCGGCAGCAGGCTGGCAGAGTGGCTGGGCTGGCCTCTTATCGATTCCGATGCGGCGATTGTAAGGGACCAAAATCGGGATATATCCTCGATATTCGCAACAGACGGGGAAACCGCATTCAGAGAAATTGAATCACGTGTACTGGCTTCCCTGCTTCAGACGCCGGATCGTGCCGTCGTCTCAACGGGCGGCGGAGCTGTCCTAAAGGAAGAGAACCGCAAGCTAATGCGGAAGACGGGGATCGTTGTTGCATTGAAGGCAAGTCCCGACAGGATTGTCTCTCGCGTCCTTCAAGACGAGACCCGGCCATTGCTTGATGGCGATGTGCAAGGAAGAGTATACCGGTTGTTGGAGGAGCGGAAGCATGCTTACGATTTCGCTCATTTTACGCTGGATACGACTGAGATGAGCGTGGACGACGTAGCGGCAGCAATAATATCAATGACTAATCATGTGGCGAAGGAGAATACTTAGAATGGATGTACTCGTAACACCAACAGCTACACTGCAGGGCGAGCTTGGCGCACTTTCCTCCAAAAACTATACAACGCGTTATTTGCTGGTAGCGGCGCTTGCCGAAGGCACCAGCACGATCTATTATCCCGCCCATAGCGAGGACAGCGACGCGATGAGGCGTTGCATCCGCGATCTGGGAGCGATCGTAGAGGAAGACGAGGAGAAGATCGTCATTACCGGATTCGGTCGTCATCCGAAGCCGGTCGATAAACTGGACGTTGGGAACGCAGGTGCGGTGCTTCGCTTCCTGATGGCGATTGCTTCGCTCTGTCCTGATGTGACATTCATTAATCGATACCCGGATTCCCTGGGCAAGCGTCCGCATCTGGATCTCATCCATTCCTTGACTTCCATGGGAGTGGACATCTCTCATCAGGAAGGGAAGTTGCCAATTACAATTAAGGGTGGCCAGCCAAAGGGCGGTCATATTCAGGTGTCGGGCAACATCAGCTCCCAGTTTCTAAGCGCACTTCTCTTCCTCACACCGCTTCTGGAAGAAGATAGCGAGATTGAAGTATTGCACGACCTCAAATCGAAAGTCGTCGTCGGCCAGACGCTGGAAGTGCTGCAGCAAGCCGGTATCGTCATTCATGCGGATGAAGATTACATGCGCTTCCGAGTCCCAGGACGTCAGCAATACCAATCAAAAACGTACACTGTTCAAGGCGACTATCCGGGATCAGCAGCCGTTCTGGCGGCCGCAGCGGTCACCCAATCAAATGTGAAGCTACACCGGCTGCCGGTGCACAGCAAGCAAGGCGAGCGGGCTGTCGTCGATGTGCTGCGCATGATGGAATGTCCGCTGACTCATGACAACGATATTGTGCATGTGCAAGGCAATGGAAAGCTGAAGGCGGTAGAATTCGATGGTGATCATGCCACGGATGCCGTGCTGGCTATGGTAGCCGCCGCCGTGTTCGCGGAAGGAACTTCCCGCTTTTATAACGTAGAGAATTTACGATACAAGGAATGCGATCGGATTACCGATTATTTGAACGAGCTTCGCAAGGCGGGCGCCAAGGTGGAAGAGCGTCAAAGCGAAATTATCGTTCACGGACGTCCAGAAGGCGTTGAAGGTGGAGTAGAGATCAATGCCCATTATGACCACCGCGTCATTATGGCGCTCACCATTGTCGGTCTTCGTGCTGCTAAGCCTCTCGTCATCAAGGACGCTCATCATGTAGCCAAGTCGTACCCCACCTATTTCGACCATTTAAAGGCGCTCGGCGCCAAGGTAGAATGGATAGAAGGCGTGTAAAACTAGCTGGAGTGAGGTGATTAGGATGGCATATATTCATCCATCCCGAGACGAGATCAAGAGCATCCTGCAGAAGAGCATGACGGTTGCGGTAGTTGGCTTGTCCGACAATAAAGACCGTGTCTCGTATATGGTGTCGGAGGCTATGCAGGCCAAAGGTTACAAGATTATTCCCGTCAATCCCAACAGCGAGTCGATCCTGGGCGAGAAGTGTTATGCCAGCCTCGCAGATATTCCCGTTCCTGTCGATATTGTCAATGTGTTCCGCCGAAGTGAGTTCACTCCGCCGATTGCGCAAGAAGCCGTCGCCATAGGAGCAGGAGCGCTGTGGCTGCAGCTGGGGATTACCAACGAAGAGACAGCTCGGATCGCCATAGCAGGCGGATTAACTTACATCGAGGACCGTTGCATCAAGGTGGAGGATTCCATCCTGCTACCGGAAGGGAAGTCGTCCGCTCCCAAAACATGACGGTTATAATTCAAAGCGTTACACTCCACAATAAGAAAGGCTTCCGCGAGCAAACACAGCTTGCATGAAGACTTAAGCTTACATTCCAAGGAGGGCGTAACGTGAATTATATGTCTCAGCAACCATCAGGTTATGGAGCTCAAAGCTATCAAAGCAGCAATCAAGGACAACAATATAAGCCGAGCGGCTTCGTCCAATCCCATTATCAAGGACAACTGAGTCAGCCTACTTTCGGACGATCACAAGGACAGGTCGGCATGTCATCGTTCCAAGCAGGGAACATGAACAATCAGAGTGCGAATTATGGAGCAATGGGCCAGCAGCAGCATGCAGCGTCGTATCAATCCCATGCTCCCGTTCCAAGCTATGCCAGTTCGCCAGCAACTGCATTCGGCAACGTAGGACCAGTCATCGCACACACCGGTTATCAAGCTGGCGGACAACAGCAAGCTCAACAACCACAGCAATCGCAATCGTTATATCAACCCCAATATCAATCCATGCAGCATCAAGCGGCCTCGCATGCGCAAGGCATGCAAGCTCAAGGCATGCAAGCTCAAGGCTCGCAGGGCATGCAAGCAGGTTCGCAAGCAGCTTCCCAGTACGGGATGAGCTTTACCCAGTCGCAAACGGGTCAAAACCCCGTATATCAAGCGACGAACGCCTACCAGCAGGCTGGTCCGGTCATCTCGAAGCTTGGCTGGCAAGCCGGTCAGCAGACTCAGCACGGCACAAATATGCATTAAGCTGCCGACTGGCAATAGGAAGGGAAAGGAATCATCAACAGGGCGGGCCTTTAATAGGTCCGCTTATTCATTTTGACAAATTGGCTTCTTGGGCGTAACATCGTATAAGATGATGACAGTCAGGTTGTATTAGGAGGAGAAATATGACATTTATAGGAAGCTTGCAGCAGCTGGGACGAGCTTTAATGCTGCCTATGATTGCGCTTCCGGGAGCTGCCGTATTTTTAAGCTTGAGCCAGTTGCCATGGTCATATATCGGATTACCAGCGATGCCTGAGCATTTGCGCGCAGCCAGCGAGATTATATTTCATTATTTGCCTCATTTGTTTGCGATTGGCGTAGCATTGGGGCTGACAGGCAATGCGTTGGCGGCAGGAGTCGCTTCGCTCGCCGGTATTTTCATCTATTCTGGCATTACGGAGTCCGCCAATCCCGCCATCCATCCGACGATTTTTATCGGCGTTTTGATCGGACTGACCGCAGGGAAGAGCTATGAACGGTTTAAAGATCTTCGACTTCCGGAATACATACAGTTTTTTGGAGGACCCCGTTTTGTTCCATTGTTCGTGAGTTTCTTGGCGCTCTTATTTTCAATCGGAATGGTCAATATTGCTCCCTTCCTGCAGGATCAACTTGTTCAGCTAGGCGATATCGTTGCGTCAGCTGGCGGCTTCGGTGTTTTCTTATACGGTTTTGTACACCGCATACTCGTCGTATTCGGTCTGCATCATCTCGTTAGTCACGTGTTCTGGTTCCAGATTGGCGGATATGAGAATGAATACGGCAATATGGTATATGGCGATTTGCCTCGCTTCTTTGCAGGCGATCCTACTGCCGGGGCATTTATGGCGGGGCTGTATCCCACGATGATGTTCGCGTTACCGGCGATCGCATTTGCAATTATCCATGAAGCGCGCGAGGATCTGAAGCCCAAAATTCGCAAAACGTTTCTATCTGCCGCACTTGCCTCGTTTTTGACGGGTGTGACAGAACCTGTAGAATTTGCTTTTCTCTTTGTCGCTCCTTACCTGTATGTTGTGCATGCGGTATTGTCGGGCATTATTATGTGGATCACATACGAGCTCGGTGTAAGGCATGGATTCTCGTTCTCCGCAGGCGCGATCGACTTTGCAATCAACGAGCATCTGGCAACGAAAGGCTGGCTGATCATACCGATCGGTATTGTCGTCGGAATCGTGTATTACTTTCTGTTCCGCTGGGCAATTAGGAGGTTCCGTATTCCAACTCCCGGACGTGAAGAGGGCTCGCCTCTGGATGAATGGGCCGGCGACATTCCATACCGCGCTCCTCTCATTCTGCAGGCGATCGGCGGCAAAGAGAATATCGTACAGATGGAGTCCTGCATTACGCGGCTTCGACTAAAGCTGGCCAGCGAGAAGGAACTGGATATCAATGCGCTTCGCAGCTTAGGGGCTGCAGGCGTTATCAGGCTTGGCGGAGGGCATGTACAGGTCGTATTCGGCACATATTCCGAGTTGATACGGGAAGAAATGCTCAAGGCGATTCAGCGCGATCAGGATCAGGTGCTATTTCATTCGCCGATGCAAGGTAAGATGATTTCGCTGGACGAAGTGCCGGACCCTATTTTCGCTGGCAGGCTGGTAGGCGACGGCGTCGCATTCTTGCCGGATCGGGGAGAGCTGGTGTCGCCGGTGAAGGGGACTGTGATTCATATTTATCCGACGATGCATGCGATAGGAATACGCACTGCCGAAGATTTGGAAGTGCTTATGCATATCGGCATCGATACGTCGGGCCTGGCCGGGAAATCGTACTTTCAAGCGGTTGTGAAGGAAGGGGACGAGGTGCTGCCGGGCGATCTGCTAATCCGTTTCAATCTGCAGCGTGTGCGCAAGGAGAGTAAATCGCTGGCTACGCCGATGGTCATAACCAACGTGGAAGCGGTACGTTCCTGGCGATTTGCGCCATTCAAACAAGTGAAGAAGGGGCAATCCTCAGTGATGTCAGTCGTACTCAATGAGAGCAATGGTGGAGGGGAAACACAATGATTCATGGGATAGGTGCTTCAGCGGGCATTGCCATAGGAAAGGCTTTTGTGCTGCCTAATTGGGAGTGGGAAGTTCCCGATCAAAAAATAGATGTGGCTGATTTCGCCAGGGAGTTCGAAAGGGTCTATGAGGGCATACGCACTTCCAAGTATGAGATCGAACAAATAAAAGTTGAGCTTCAGGAAGTCGTAGGTACGGAGCAGACGCAAATATTTGATGCCCATCTGGCCATCCTGGATGACCCTGTATTTATGAACGAGATCCAGGGCATTATTCAGCGTCAATATACTGCGGCAGAAGTGGCGGTGAAAGAAGCTATCGACCACTTCGTGACGATGTTCGACTTGCTGGATGACGATTATATGAAGGAACGCGCGCTTGATATCAAGGATGTAGGCAATCGGCTGCTCAAGCATCTACTCGGCGCTCCGGAGATTACGCTGCCTTCCGATACGCAGCCTTTCATTCTCGTTGCGAAGGAACTCTCACCATCCCAGTTGGCGAATTTGAACCCCGACCATGTGCTTGGCATTGTTACGCTGGCGGGAAGTACGACTTCGCACTCCGCCATTATGGCGCGTGCGCTCGGCATCCCTCTGGTTGTCGGCATTGAGCA
The DNA here is from genome assembly GCF_042675905.1 of Paenibacillus chungangensis. NCBI lineage: Bacteria > Bacillati > Bacillota > Bacilli > Caryophanales > Paenibacillaceae > Paenibacillus > Paenibacillus chungangensis. The sequence goes on from NZ_JBHTJZ010000009.1 coordinate 56,966, forward strand.
GAAGCTGGGCGAGCCGATTATTACGGGACAATTCATCATCATCGACGGTAGTGAAGGCACCGTCTATATCGATCCCTCGCATGAGGAGGTCGAAATTTATCGGCAGATGCAGCATCGGATGGACGAGGAGAAGGAGAAGCTCCATCGCATTGCTTCCCATCAATCCATCACGCCCGACGGGAAGTCAGTCCAGCTCGCAGCCAATATCAGCTCCTTCAAGGAGCTGGAGATTGCGCTGACCAGCGGGGCAACGGGCGTAGGGTTGTTCCGAACGGAATTTTTATACATGGACAGGAATCGTTTCCCGAAGGAAGAAGAGCAATACGAGGTATATGCGAGCGTCGCGGAGCGTCTAGGAAGTGAGTCGCTCGTCATTCGCACGTTGGATATCGGCGGGGACAAGCAACTTGATTATTTCGAGCTGCCGGAAGAAGACAATCCATTCTTGGGATACAGAGCGATTCGTATATCGCTGGTGCAGAAGGAGCTGTTCAAGACGCAGCTGAGAGCGATATTGCGTGCCGGCATGCATGGAAACATCAAGCTGCTGTATCCACTTATTACGTCCGTTGAAGAAGTGCGAGCGGCAAATGCAATATTGGAGGAGGCGAAGCAGGAGCTTCGCTCTGAAGGCGTACCGTTCGCGTCCAACATGCCAATTGGAGTGATGATCGAAGTGCCCGCAGCCGTCATGATTGCGGATTTGTTAGCACAAGAGGTGGATTTCTTCAGTATAGGAACGAATGACTTGTTGCAATTCACGCTTGCGGTCGATCGGATGAACGAGGAGATATCTCATCTGTACGAACCCTTCCATCCCGCTCTGCTTCGTATGCTGCAATCTACAGTGGATGCGGCCAAGCGGCATGGCATTAAAGTCGGGGTGTGCGGGGAGATGGCTGGGGACTTGCGGGCATTGCCTATCTGGCTTAGCCTGGGCGTAGAAGAACTCAGCATGTCGGCTCATTCCATACTGCCGCTGAAGGAGCGTCTGCTTAAGACGCGACAGCAAGAGAGTCTGGCGATCTTCAGGCAGCTGCAATATTGCCGGACGAGCAAGGAAATTATCGCGCATCTGGAATCGTTCCTGGAGAAGCAAGAAGAGAAAGCAGCGAATGGTTAACCCATTCGCTGCTCAAGCGCGTCTACGAAGGCTTTGGCGTACGGCGGCAAATCAGGAGGTCTTCTGGCGGAGATCAAATTACTATCAACGACGACGGCTTCATCGAACCATTGAGCGCCTGCGTTTTCCATGTCGTCTCTTATGCCTGGTGTAGACGTTACTTTGCGTCCCTCCAATATTTTGGCGGAAATGAGCACCCAACCTGCGTGGCAGATCTGGCCGATAGGTTTATCCTGTTCATTCAGCTCTTGCACGAGGCGCAGCACTTCAGGATAACGTCTTAGCTTGTCCGGCGCCCATCCTCCCGGGACAAGCATACCAATAATATCATGGCTGCTGACTTCCTGGAACGATACGTCGGCAACGGCGGGAACACCATACTTTCCGATATGCGTCCTACCCTTCTCCGGTCCGGCGAATAATACCGTTGCTCCGGCCTCACGGGCACGATATACGGGATACCATAACTCCAAATCCTCGAACTCATCGTCAAGCAAGCAGATCACAGTTCTGTTCTGCAAGGACATGCCAATACCCTCCAATACGTACAAGTATGATTTCATTCCTATTGTATCGAAGGAGTAAGGATGAAGCAAATGAAGAACCAATCACAAGCTATTTACAAAAAAATAATAAGATTTGTACCGGCGTTTTGCTGGATGGCCGTCATCTTTATCCTGTCTTCGCGCACGGGTGACGAGATGAACAAAGTATTGCCGTTTTTCCAGAAGTGGTTTCCCTTCATGAACGATTTCAACTGGGGACACTTCGTCGCTTACTTTCTGTTGGCGGCCGCGTTTGATTACGGTCTCGGTAGACATTCGGAGCGTCTCTCTATGAAGCTGCTGATTGTTACGCTATGTGTACTTTACGGCGTGACGGATGAATATCATCAATCATTCGTTGGCGGCCGGATGATGGATACGATGGATCTTCGGAATGATGGGATCGGTGCAACACTCTGGGTATTGCTCGTATCCATTCCCGCCGTTCGCAAAATTTGGCGAAGAATAGCCGGGACGAACAAGGTAGAGCCACCTGCTTAATATAGCAGAATTGGTTGATGTAGTTAAAAATTGCATGGTGGGCGGAAGCAGGATTTTTGGCAAAAAAGGTCGAATGGGTAAGCAACTGATCTTATGTGCGAAATGACTGGATTCAAAGTCGCGCTTAGAGGGGAGCTGACCATCTTGCAGAAGCCATGCCAATGCGGCGATATGATGACAATGAAGTTAAGAACGGTTATATACTCGGGCAAAGTTGAAATCGACAACGTACCTATTTTCAGCTGTAATAGCTGTAGTAAAAGCGAAGTAATCCCAGAAGTGAAATCGGACTTGACGGGACTGATTTCTCAGCTTGGCTCCCAGCCCAATAAACAGACGTTCCTGTTTAACGAGTGCAATGAATGGGCAGATTTACTAGTAGAGGCTAATGGGACGAAGCAGCTTCCTAGCGATGTCGCAATGGAGGAGCTTATGAAAGGGAGAATCAATGCGCTGCTTGACATGTATTTGCTTGCCCAGTCCTTGGACGACAAGGATTGGCTTGAAGATGTGAAGAAACGGTTGGAGCAATTGAGCAGACGGCCACTGCTTACATAGTTGGGTCAACATTGCGAAAAGTAATATTTTGTCGTATCATTACGTTAATATGCGGAGTACGTATGAATGAAGTATGATAGAATCAAAAATTTGAACAAATGGAGAGAGAATCCGTGACGGTAACCATTTATGATGTAGCAAGAGAAGCAGGCGTATCCATGGCTACAGTATCGCGAGTTGTCAATAACAACCCGAATGTAAAGCCAGCTACGCGAAAGAAAGTATATGAAGCGATTGAGAGATTAGGCTATCGGCCGAACGCTGTTGCAAGAGGATTGGCAAGCAAGCGGACGACGACTGTTGGCGTCGTCATTCCCGACATCTCCAATTCCATCTTTGCAGAAGTAGCACGCGGGATCGAGGATATTGCGAACATGTACCACTACAATATTATTCTGTGTAATGCCGACAAGAAGAAGGACAAGGAAATTCGTGTCGTCAATACGCTGCTGGAGAAGCAAGTAGACGGGCTTCTCTTCATGGGCGGAGCGGTGACGGAAGATCACTTGCAAGCGTTCAAGACTACGAATGTTCCGGTCGTACTGTGCGCGACATCCGATGAGAACGAACAGATCCCTTCCGTTGACATCAATCACGAAGAAGCGGCTTATGACGCTGTCATGAAGCTTATTCAGAACGGACATAAGCGGATTGCAATGATTAGCGGCACACTTCAAGACCCTGCCAACGGCTATGCCAGATTCCAAGGGTACAAGCGAGCGCTACAAGAGAACGGCTTATCCTATGACGAGTCTTTGGTTCGTATCGGTAATTATCGTTATGAATCCGGGGTCGAGGCGATGAAGTACTTCATCGCGCTGGATGAACGGCCTACAGCCGTATTCTCCGCTACCGACGAGATGGCAATCGGAGCTATTCACTGCATTCAGGATTCCGATCTGCAAGTGCCGGGCGATATATCGGTCATCAGCGTAGACAACAGTCGCATGGCATCTATGGTAAGGCCGCAGCTGACAGCGGTAGCACAGCCCATGTACGATATTGGGGCGGTATCGATGAGGCTTCTGACGAAGCTAATGAAGAAGGAGCATGTGGAGCAGTACAAAGTGACGCTTCCTCATGAGATCGTTATGCGTCAATCGGTGGGGGGAGCATAACGTTCATGTCCTGGAATACAATCGGAATTATCGGCGCCATGGATGAAGAGATTAAGCAGCTTCATGAACACGTAGAAGTGGCGTCACAATATACTCAAGCAGGCATTACTTATTACAAGGGAACGCTCCATGGGCGATCCGTCATTTATTGCAAGTCGGGTGTGGGTAAAGTGAACGCCGCGGTGTGTACGCAACTGCTCATCGGGGCAGGTGTAGATTGTATTCTCTTCACCGGGGTTGCGGGGGCGCTTGATCCGAGGCTCCAGATCGGGGATATCGTCGTCTCCACAACCTGTATCCAGCATGATATGGATTGTACACCGCTTGGCTTCCCGCAGGGCGTTATCCCTTATCAGGAAGTATCCGAGTTCGTCGCCGATCCGGAATTGGTGAAGCTGGCCACCGGAGTGAGCGAGCTTCTCTTCCCAGGGCGAAGCGTGGCTGGCAAAGTGCTCTCCGGGGATCAGTTCATCGCGAGCCGCGATAAAGTGAACGAGTTGTATGAAGGGCTGCGTGGCGCTTGTGCCGAGATGGAAGGCGCCGCTGTAGCGCAGGTATGTCAGATGAATGGAACTCCGTTCGTCATTATTCGCTCTATGTCAGACAAGGCCGACGGCTCGGCTCATGTTAACTTTGAAGAATTCACTGTGAAGGCTTCCGACCATTCCATGCGCATGATCGATGAGATGCTAAAGCGCATGCCATAATTGACTTTATTGCTCATGGCAGTCGTTCCACTAAGTTGGAACGACTGCTTTTCACTTTTGGGTCGACTTGTCAGTTACAAGTCTTGAATCACGATATCCTGCACATGCCGGTTCTGTGTCTGAATGTGATCTCGGCGAGGCATAGCGGGAAAGGCGGACGCGTCGTCTAACCAGCGGCGTGGCAGTAGGAACGGACTACTGTCTTGCCACCGGTGTATCCACGTCTCCGGCAACGCAGTTCCGTCCAATGACTGCAGTAAGGGATGATCGGTCATCTCCAGCCATACAAGCGACCATGCGCGAGGAACGACACGCCACAAGTCGTATCCTCCCCCGCCAAGCGCGATCCATCTGCCCTCTGTAAAGCTGTGCGCCAGTTCATGGATGATCGCAGGCATCTCCTTATAAATACGCATCGAGCAGTGAATATGAGAAAGGGGGTCGTAAGCGTGCGCATCACAGCCGTGCTGGCTCACAATGACATCCGGCTTGAAGTGCTGGATAACCTTCCTTATCGTTGTATTAAAGCACTCCAACCAGGAATCATCCTCGGTATAAGGCTCCATCGGCACGTTGAAGCAGGCGCCAAAGCCCTTGTCTAGTCCTTTCTCATAAGCAAACCCCGTCCCGGGAAACAGGAACTTGCCCGTCTCATGAATGGAGTATGTGCAGATATCCGGGTTTTCGTAGAAGCTCCATTGGACTCCGTCGCCATGATGCACGTCCGTATCGATGTATAGAACGCGAGCGCCATACATATCGCGAATCCGCTGAATGGCGATCGCAGCGTCATTGTATACACAGAAGCCCGCAGCGCGGTCTGGAAAGGCATGGTGCAGACCGCCTGCCATATGATAGGCATGAAGAGTCCGCCCGCTCATAACAGCATCTGCTGCTGCGACAGATCCGGATACGATCGCGGCTGCGGCTTCATGAATGCCTTCGAAGTAGGGGGTGTCTTCGGTGTGCATGCCATATTGATTGGCTAGCGCTTCATCGCTGGTCCAATTGGCAGCGTTGCTTAACTGTTTAACCGCTTTCACATAATCGGGGCGATGGACGAGTTGCAGTAACTGATCCGTCACCTCAATCACAGGCGTCTCGATATCTTCGTCCTTCAGCGCGCTGGCATCCTTGAGCAGATCAAGCGTCAACTGATAACGGATGGGGTCGAAGGGATGATCATCGTAAAATTTATATCGGGCTGCTTGCGGGTGATGAAAGAACAATGCATTAGACGACATGTTCGGGCTCATATCCTTTCTGCCGAGATCGGCATATTAATACATGAATCTTCCTCGGAACCTTACGCGGTCGAATTGCTCCACGGAACTGAGCGGCACTTCCTTGCCGATCCGTACCATCAAGCAGTTCGCCGGATGCGAGCAGATCTCAGGATCGTCCGTCGCATACCAAACCATATCAACAGATTTCATCAAATTCTCCATCATATTGCGATAGTCACATACGTTGAGCTTGGTGCTCTCCAAATCCCAGTGCCAATAATACTCCGTCGTATATACGATTGCATTCTCCAGCTGCTCCTCGGCAAAAGAAAGTTGGATCAATTTCTTCCCTAGGCCGTAGCCTCGATAATCGTTGGCTACTTCAATGGCGCCAAGTTCGATCAAGTCGGACATGCCGCCTTCGGACCAACGTTCCAATTCGTCGGGATAGTGGAAGGTGACATAGCCGACGATTACCCCATCATCTACTGCCGCAATAATTCGTCCTTCCTCCAGTCCGGCAATGTCCACCAGCGCCTCATGTTGCTCTAGCGGGCGGCGGAAGGCATCTAATTGAGGGTGCATGGTATAATCGGTAAGCCGATGGGGGGGAAGCGGACCTTCGAGGATGAGCTCTCGTTCGTTATCAACAGTTATCTTCTCGGTTTGGAACCGTTTTCGATGCTCCATGGACTCAAGCTCCCTTGTATGTAGTCAATAAGATGTTTTACATGATGCCTCTATATGGTTATAACAAACAATCAATCAAATGAAAAGCATAGTCGGAAATAAACTTTGTGTGCTATAATAACAGAGTATGTTTGAAAGCGCCTTCTCATTATGGAGGTATATAGATCTGATGGGAGAGTGATAGGATGGTCAACTTGCATCAAGAGCGCGTACCGGCAACAGCGAGTAATCCGAATCTGAGAAACTACGAAGAAGCGGCAGCTTCTTTCAACTGGGAAGAAGTAGAGAAACAATTCAGCTGGCATACGACTGGTAAGGTCAACATGGCTTATGAAGCGATTGATCGCCATCTGGAGCGCGGTCTGGGAGATAAGACTGCCCTTTATTATAGCGACAGCGTTCGCGATGAATCCTATACGTACCGCCAACTTAGTGAGCAATCCAACCGGTTCGCCAACGTGCTTCGCGGTCTCGGCATAGGCAGAGGCGAGCGCGTATTCATCTTCATGCCTCGCACGCCTGAGCTTTACTTCAGCGTTCTTGGCGCCGTGAAGATCGGCGCGGTCGTTGGGCCGTTATTCGAAGCATTCATGGAGACAGCGGTGAAAGACCGGCTGCAGGACAGCGAAGCGATTGCAATCGTGACGACGCCTTCATTGTTGCCTCGCATTAAGCGCGACGAACTGCCGAATCTCAAGCATATTATTGTATATGGCGATGACATTCCGCAAGAGGAAGGCATTATTGATTATCAGGCTGAGATGGACAAGGCCTCCGATCAGGCTGAGATCGAATGGTTGGGACGCGAAGACGGACTGATTCTCCATTATACTTCCGGTTCCACAGGCAGGCCTAAGGGCATACTCCATGTGCAGAATGCAATGATTCAGCATATGTATACTGGTAGAGTGGTGCTGGACCTGAAGGAAGACGATATTTACTGGTGTACAGCAGACCCTGGCTGGGTTACGGGCACTTCTTACGGCATCTTCGCGCCTTGGCTGAATGGCGCATCGAATGTTGTGCGAGGCGGACGCTTTAGTCCCAGCGATTGGTACAGTGTCATTCAGAAATACGGCGTAACGGTATGGTACAGCGCGCCTACTGCATTTCGAATGCTAATGGGAGCGGGTGACGACCTCTCGAAGCAATTCGACTTGTCTAGCCTTCGCCATGTGTTGAGCGTCGGTGAACCGCTTAACCCGGAAGTTGTCCGCTGGGGGATGAAAGTGTACGGCCAACGCATTCATGATACATGGTGGATGACGGAGACCGGGGGCCAGCTCATATGCAACTATCCAAGCATGGACATCAAGCCGGGTTCTATGGGCAAACCGCTGCCAGGCGTTCAAGCAGCCATTATCGACGACAACGGCAATGAAGTTCCTCCGTATCGGATGGGTAATCTGGCCATACGTACACCATGGCCGTCGATGATGAGGAAAGTATGGAACAATCCGGCCAAGTACGAGGAGTATTTCCGTCTGGAAGGCTGGTATGTCTCAGGTGACTCTGCCTATATGGATGAAGACGGTTACTTCTGGTTCCAGGGCAGAATTGACGATGTGATTAACACGGCGGGCGAGCGTGTAGGCCCGTTCGAAGTGGAAAGCAAGCTGGTCGAGCATCCTGCGGTTGCAGAGGCCGGTGTAATCGGAAAGCCAGATCCGATGCGCGGGGAGATCATTAAAGCATTTATCGCTCTACGCGAGGGCTATGAGCCGTCGGAGGAGCTGAAGAAGGATATTTCCCAATTCGTGAAGGTGGGGCTGTCCGCGCATGCGGCGCCGAGAGAGATCGAGTTCAAGGATAAGCTGCCGAAGACGCGCAGTGGCAAAATTATGAGGCGTGTGCTGAAAGCTTGGGAACTCAATTTGCCGACGGGCGATTTGTCAACCATTGAAGACTGACCTGTGGATTGGAAGCCTGACTATTCATCATCCCTAGGTGAGTAGTCAGACTTTCATTGCTTCATCAGGACATGCAACAATGCTTACCACGCTAGCTGCATACATAACAAAGGACACCCGTTCTGGGTGTCCTTTGTGCTTCCCGCTATTCGGTTAGCCAGTCATTCGTATAGATTTTATTGGATGCTGACTGTAGCGGAACGTTCGGAGACACCTTCATCATTTTCTGCAGTGATGTAATAGGTACCTGCGGTTAAAGGTGCTACATGCTCAAAGCTGGTTTGAGAGGTGAAAGCGATTCGGGAATATTTACTCCCACCTTCTTCTTTGAAGTAGACGTTATACTGTACCACCTGATCCGATACGGAATTGGCCGACCAGCTGATGGTGACGCTCAGGTCCGATCGGACAGCTGTAACGCCTGTGGGGGCTGAAGGGACAGGAGTACTTCCAGACTGGTTATTATCCCCGCCATTACTGCTGTCGCCGTTGCTGTTGCCCCCACCGTTATTGCCGTTGTCGTTACCCGTTTCCCCGCCGTTGCCGTTGCCGTTGTCCCCGCCATTATTGCCGCTGTCGTTACCATTGTCTTCGCCGCTTCCATCAGGACTTTCCGGAATGACAGGCAATGAGCCGAATTGCAGTATGACGCTTGGCTCGGATTCCTTGCCTACGACATCGACAGCAGTTACATAATATTTGGTTAGTGCATCCAGCTTCGCCATTGTCGGCATGTTATAATTGTCGCCGAGATGGAAGGATTCGCCCAATTTTTTGAACTCCTCGTCATTGAAGGCGCGGTACACACGATATCCCACGACATCCTTAGAAGGACTGTCAGTGAACGTGATTTTGACCTCGCCGTTATCAGCTGCATCCATCTTGACATTTTGAGGCGGAGTAGGCGGTGCCCCATCGTCTTCGCGAGGGTCCGTCTTCGACGGCGCGTTGTTCTCCGCATCAGCAGGCAAGTATCGCTCCAGCGGCAGCCTTTTACTTCCGGGGAGCTTCGCTTGCGCCGCTTTGATCTCATCCATTAATTCATCCAGCGGCTTCTTCCGTTTAATGACAACTTTTTGCTTCAAGAACTCTGAAGGTGTCTTCTCATTCGGTACATAGTTGATGCCTTCGTAAGTGATATACTTCATCTCTACAAGAGATTCGTCCTTTTTCTTCGGAATATGCTTCTTGTCGAACCAATCCGTTACCAGCATACCAGCGGATCTGGTTAATGCGGTTGGCAGTAGCCCGCTTGCGCTGGATACCGTTGCTTTTGTCACGCCATCCGGTCTGTCGAATTGTTCCGTTTTGAACATCTCCGGCTTCGCGTCCGATACTTCGTTTAATATTTTGGCCCAGATTTTCCGTGCGCGCCATCTGCCCTCATACGTAAGCGAGTTGGCTTGCTTCTCATAGCCTGCCCATACGCCCAGCGTCACATCCGGCGAGAAGCCCATGAACCATACGTCGCCGTACCCTTGCGTTGATCCAGTCTTTCCGGCTATCGGAATTTTACCGTACTTGTCGAATTCTCTTGTGAGATTGTAGCCGCTGCCTGAAGGGCTGGATATAACGGTTCTAAGCATATCTGTCATTAGAAAAGCCGTTTGTTCCGAGAATAGTGTTTTCGGCTTGGCTTCGTGGTCATACACGGTTTTGCCATTGGAATCCGTTATCTTTTCTATCAGATAAGCGTCGTTGAATACGCCGTTGTTCGCAATTGAACCGTAGGCATTCGTCAATTCCTCTACTGTCGTGCCGTATTGCAGCCCACCGATGACACCCGTCTGGGAATACTCGTCAGCAGGGTCCAGCGTGGTAATACCTAGCTCCCGCACGAACTCCAACGCAACCGGAATCGTAACCTGTTCGTTGTAAATTTTGAGCGCGGGCAAATTCAGAGAGCGGTTGAGCGCGTCTCTGGCAGTGACCAGTCCCCGGAACTTCCGCGTCACATTCATCGGTATATGGAAGCCTTTCTGGCCGTCCTTCATGACCATAGGAGCATCGTCGATGATGCTGGCGGGCTGTACAATTCCAAGGTGAATGCCGGGAAGATAGGCTGCGATTGTCTTCATGGTCGAACCCGGCTGACGGACCATTTGCGTCGCAAAGTTCATTTGCTCCTCATAGAAGTCCCGTCCTTCCAGCATACCGAGAATCGCGCCGGTGCGATGATCGATCATCATGCCCGCAATCTGCTCCAGACCTTTCGTTTCGCTGTAGGGGGTGAAGTTGTTCTCATCGCTGCCGATATCTCTCATAATTTGATAAATTTCTTTGTCAATTGTCGTATGGATATGATAACCTGCCCGCAGCAGATGCTGCCGGGCTTCTTCGATGCGATCCGCATTCTCCGGCTTGCGCAGTTCTTCTGTCGTCAAGCTGGGATCTTCCTTCATCAGCAGAACTTCTGCGGCTTTACGCTCTGCTTCCAGCATTAAGTAAGGATAAGTCGTATAGCCTTTCTCGCTTGTCGGTGCGATAGTTGCGCGAATGTCGAATTTGACAGCATCATCGTACACTTCCTGCGTAATTCTGCCCGTCTCCAGCATGCGCTTCAGTACGAATTGCTGGCGCTTCATCGCCCTCTCGAAGCCGGTTTCATTGAACTTGCCGGCGCCGGTGAATGCAGAGTAGCGTGAAGGCAATTGTGGTAAGCCTGCCAGATAAGCGGCCTGTGCGATATGGAGATCATTCAGATCCTTTACGCCGAAGATGCCTTTAGCGGCGGCTTTAATGCCGTGTACCTGGTAACCGTTGGAGCCGTTGCCGAACGGCATCTTGTTCAAGTAAGCAGTCAGAATTTCTTTCTTGGTCAGATAGCGCTCCATGCGCATGGACAGGAAGATTTCTTTCGCTTTACGGCCGTCTGTTTGATCCAGACTGAGGAAGACGTGACGGGCAAGCTGCTGGGTAATGGTGCTTCCGCCTGTTTGAACGTCTTCGTTGAACAGCCTTTCCTTTACGGCGCGGCCGAGTCCGGTAATATCGATGCCGATGTGCTCCATGAAATTGTTGTCTTCCGTTGCTAGCAAAGCATCCTTGACGCTTTCTGGAATCTCTTCATAGCTGACCACAATGCGGTCTTCGTCTGTACGCAACTGGCCGACCAATGTCCCGTCATTGAAGTACACGTAACCCGTCATGGCATATTCATCCACTTTGTTCTCGATAACGGTCCTTGGACGTACTTCATCTTCCTTTACAAGTGCGGCCACGTAGCCGGTCACAGCACCTCCGGCAAGCAGACCAATGAATATACCGAAGTAAACAAGCCATTTTACCGTCATAAAGCTTACTAATCCGAACAAACGCCATTTGCTATATCTTGGTTTGCCACGCGATTGCTGTTGTTCTTCCTGCATGAGTTACCTTCCTCCTCCAAAATAACATTACTATTATAGCAAATAATCTTCACCAGGTACACGACTGACTAAGTCAGCAAAGGAACAATTCTATGTCATACCAATAAATGAGAAACGTATGTCGGTTTTCGGCGTATTAAAAGACGGCAATGATTACAGGTTATGGATGAAGAAAGAGGGTGATGAACTTGGAAACCTTGTATATGGCTTGCCTGATTGGCGGAATTCTGTTCGCGCTCGTTAGCCTTGTATTCGGAGATTGGCTCGGTCAGGCGCTGGATGGCATGTTAGACTTTCTGTCTGCGGACGGATTGCCCTTCCTGCAGCCGATGACGCTAATTGGAGGCATCACCGTATTCGCAGGCGCAGGCATATTGCTGGAACGCTACAGCTCGCTTGGCGCATTCGTGATCGCACTTCTTGCCGTGCTGATTGCCATTGTAGCAGGAGCGCTCGTTTTCTTCCTCTATGTGCGGCCAATGGAGAACAGTGAGAATTCCATTGCATTTTCTGTGAACGCATTAAGCGGAGCGTTGGCTGAAGTGATCACGCCGGTACCGGCGAAGGGGTACGGCGAGGTGCTGGTGAAGGTTGGAGCCGGCATAACCAACCAGATTGCCGCCAGCTTTGAAGGGAAACCGATTGCATCGGGCACGACGGTCGTAGTCGTCGAGGTGAAGGATGACACCCTCTATGTCTCTGAAGTAGACCTGCATCTTAATTCCTGAGAGGAGATGTTCAAGTGCAAGAAGCCATGCTTATTCCAATTATCGTTGTAGGTGTGTTGGTTGTTCTCGGTCTGGCATTCTGGGCGCGTTACAAGACGGTCAGCCCTGACGAGGCGATGCTTGTAACCGGTTCATTCCTCGGCAATCGCAATACGCTTGTCGACGAATCCGGCCGGAAGGTGAAGATAATACGAGGCGGGGGAGCGTTCATTCTTCCTATCTTCCAGAACGCCGAATTCCTCTCGCTTCTCTCGCACAAGCTGGATGTATCCACCCCTGAGGTGTATACGGAGCAAGGGGTGCCCGTACTGGCGGAAGGAGTGGCGATTATTAAAATCGGCGGATCGGTGGAAGATGTCGCTACAGCGGCAGAGCAATTCCTGGGCAAACCTACAGAAGCGTTGAAAGGCGAGGCACAAGAGGTGCTGGAAGGTCATCTAAGAGCGATATTGGGCACGATGACCGTGGAAGAGGTGTATCGCAACAGAGACAAATTCGCCCAGGAAGTACAAGGTGTGGCGGCGAAGGACTTGAAGAAGATGGGCTTGCAGATCGTCTCCTTCACAATTAAGGATGTGCGCGATAAACATGGCTATCTGGATGCGCTCGGCAAGCCACGTATTGCGGCAGTGAAGCGCGACGCGGAGATTGCCGAAGCGGAAGCGGTAAGGGATGCGCGCGTACAGAAAGCGCTTGCGGAGGAGACTGGACAGAAGGCAGAATTGCTTCGTGATACGAATGTTGCGGAGGCGGAGCGCGATAAAGAGATGAAGGTCGCTTCCTTCAAGCGCGATCAGGATACGGCGAAGGCGGAAGCCGACCAGGCTTACTCCATTCAGGAAGCGCGCGCCAAGCAAAGCGTGGTGGAGGAGCAGATGAAAGTCGAGCTCGTGCGCAAAGAACGTGAGATCGATCTGGAAGCGAAGGAAATTCTGCGCCGCGAGAAGCAGTATGACGCGGAAGTGAAGAAGAAAGCGGACGCCGATCGTTATGCCGTAGAGCAGTCGGCAGAAGCGGATAAGGCGAAACGTATGCGTGAAGCCGATGCGCATCAATACCGGATAGAAGCGGAAGCCAAGGCGGAAGCGAACAAGAAGCGGCTTGACGGGCTTGCCGTGGCGGAAGCGGAGAAAGCGAAAGGGACTGCGGAAGCAGACGTGATCCGGTTGCGGGGTCTTGCGGAAGCCGAGGCGAAGGAGAAGCTGGCGGAGGCGTTCGAGAAGTTCGGAGAAGCGGCCGTATTGGATATCATTGTAAAAATGCTACCTGAGCTGGCAGGCAAGGTTGCTCAGCCGATTAGTTCCATCGATAAGCTGACAGTTGTCGATACGGGCAAGGGGGAGGGCGCTGCTCGCGTTAGTAACTATGTGACAGAGCTGATGTCCACAGCACCGGAAATGCTCAAGAGCGTGTCAGGAATAGATGTGAACCAATTGATTCGCGGCTTTACTTCCAAAGCGGTCGGCGGAACGGTCGAGAAGCGCGATGGATTGGGCGAAGCGCTGCAGACATTAACGAAGAATGCAGATACGAAGCGTTCCGAAGTTGAAAGGCCGGAAATCATTGATATGAAAAATCCGGAGTAGGACGCATATAGGACGTTTGAACCAAAAAAAGGGCTTTCCCGCCTGCAGTCTCTGGCTGCTGTGGGAAAGCCCTGTTCCTGTTATTAACGGCTGTAGAATTCGACGATTTGCTTCTCGTCGATTTCTTGTGACAGCTCAGAGCGGTCAGGCAGACGAACATACTTGCCTTCCAGTGCTTGCTCGTTGAATTCGAGGTAGTTTGGCAGGTGATGACGTCCTTCCAAAGCCTCTTTAATGGATTTCATGCTGCGGCTACGCTCGCGAATGCTGATAACGTCGCCGATCGATACTGTGTAGGAAGCAATGTCTACCTTCTTACCGTTCACAGTAATATGACCGTGAGCAACCAGCTGACGAGCGCCTGCACGGGAATTAGCGAAAGCCAGACGGTAAACCAGGTTGTCCAGACGGCTCTCTAGAAGAGCCATGAAGTTTTCACCGGCAATACCTTTCATTTTTGTCGCTTTGGTGTACAGGTTGTGGAATTGTTTCTCGTTCAAGCCGTACATATGGCGCAGCTTCTGCTTCTCCATCAATTGTAGGCCGTAACCGCTGATTTTTCTACGTTGGTTAGGTCCATGCTGGCCTGGAGGGAATGGTCTTTTCAGATCTTTGCCTGTTCCGCTCAAGGAAATGCCGAGGCGACGGCTTAGTTTAAATTTAGGTCCTGTATAACGTGCCATGTGTCAAATTAACTCCTTCATCAAATAAAATTTTGTGAATGGGGTTGTGTTTCGCGGACATATCCCGATTGTTGCTGGCAAGATGCGCCAGCTCTGCCCGACAGTTCAGCCGCTGGTCCGGCAGTCGGTACATATCCTGAGGGTGACACAAAACCCTACGCCCATATTTTCATTACTATATTCTATACGAGATGTGATCTCAAAGTCAAGAACTAGCTTGATCAAAATGAAGAAAGACTAACGTGTGAAAAAGAGGCGAAAGTCCTATAAAAATTAGCAAGGATAGTGCAAAATCCTTAAAAATAAAGTATGATTGAGAGATGATAGCTCATTTACCTGCAAGATGGGAAAGGGATTAGTGATAGATTATGGAAAGAGAAAACCATATAGAGGAATGCGATCTCTGGTTCTCCACTGCGGATATCACTGATGCGGATGAGCCCTATCTTGCTTCTCTACTGGTGGAAAGTTTAAAGGTGTGGTCGGATGAGGCGGAAATGCGCCCTTTCTTGCAATCGGCCCAAGTTCGCATATACGGCAGGGGAAGAGGTCTGCTATGTCAGGCTGGCTCGGTTCCGTCTGCAGATACGGACAGTGAAGCAGAGCAAGCCGCAGAGCGGACTGTTCAAGTCGGATTCCAGACTGTGGATCCGGTCAGCAGCGAAGCGGGTACACTCTTGGCAATTGGCGTCCCGATGAAGAGGAGAAGCGATGGAGCTGTATTTGTTCATATGGTTTATATAATGGAAATGACCGAAGCGCGCAGCGAAGCTGAGCTTCAGGCGCGCACGTTGCATTTTAGAAGTTGCTTTTACCGGTTGTTCGAAGGAATGTTTGTGAAAGATATGGTGCGGCAGCAGAGAATGAGAAGGAAAGAGGCGGAACATCGGGACAAGCTTTTTTTGGCAGTCAAGCGGTTGTACAACGGGATAGAAGCCACCTCCGTATTGACGGAGATGCTTGCCAGCCTGGAGGAGGTGTATCCGGGGGCGGAGGTTCATTTGTATCTTTCCCAGGACTATGTGGATGGCGACGATCGCGTACGTCCCCTCCTGTTCAAGAATACGACTCATGATATTGTCGCTCAGGCGTTCCTGGAGGGTAAGTTGACGAAGGAGACCGAACGAGACGGAAAGATTCGGCTAGCGGTCCCTCTGGCGGGCAAGCAAGCGGCGTACGGCGTGCTGTGTATGAGCGTGATTAGCGAGGAGTGGGACGAGTCGGAGTTGCCGATTTTTCTGTTGCTGGCTGACACGGCGGGGAGCGCCTTCGAGAACGCCAAGCTATACGAGCAGTCCAATCTGCTTATCAACGAGTTACGGCTCATTAACGAGATGACGAAGAGGCTTAACCAGTCTCTGCAGCTGTCAGAGATATTCAAGTTCGCCACGCGTGAACTGCTCAACATTTTCGAAGCCGATTATTGTTGTATACTGGAACTGAACGACAACAAGGAATTCATCGTGAAGTCCAGTAATATTCCTATCCTGACAAGCGAGAAGTTTACGCCTGATTATGGCTTCTGCGGTATTGTCAATCGAACAAGAGAGCCACTCATCATATCGGATTACTGGAATTCCCGTGTCGTTACCTCCAAGCTGATGGACAATACTGGTTCACGCTCGCTCATCGCAGCGCCGATTATCGTTAAGACTGAAGTTGTCGGTGTCATACTGGTGACACATAAGCTTCCTAATTTCTTCTCTTACGACAATTACAAGCTGCTTCAGGTCATGAGTACGCACATCGGGCTTGCGGTCTCGAACGCGTCGCTACATGCCGAGATGCGCAGACTGGTCATAACCGATAACCTGACGGGCTTACATGCCAGACACTACTTGAACGAACAGATACAACGCAGGCAGCGCAAGGACGAATTCGGTTCCCTCATTCTTGTCGATATTGACTATTTCAAGCAGGTCAACGACACGTACGGTCATCAGACAGGAGACCGCATACTCGTGCAAGTAAGCAATGTCATTCATTCCTCCATTCGGGCGGGCGACATCGCAGCCAGATGGGGAGGAGAGGAGCTTGCCGTCTATTTGCCGAACGTGCGGGCGGAGCAAGCCGTTCGGATTGCAGAGCGTATCCGGACTCATGTGGCGCTGGAGACGGATCCGCAAGTGACCGTGTCATGCGGCATATCGGAGTGGTCGCTGGATAACGACAAGATAAGCGTGGAATCTTTGTTCTATTGTGCGGATATGGCGCTTTACGAAGCGAAGAATAAGGGAAGGAATTGTATTATTGTAGGTGGAACGGCATAATCCACATTGTTCGTTTTTGTCTGCGAGACGCCTTGTGGCGTCTTTTTTTCTTTTTTTGCATTCCGCATGGAAGAGCGGGCAAGACTATCCATGATAAGCGCGAGAATGAATAATGGAGGCGTCCAGTTGAGATATAGGCGATTAATTAGAATAACGACGGCCGCAGTAAGTCTGGCATTTCTCTTCTTCGCAAGCGGATGTTCAGCGTTTGGCGGAAAGCGTACGGCTGATCAGTGGCTATCTCTTGCTTATTCGGGCCTGGCTGCTACCGATCAATATCATTTTACCGGCTCCTTGAGTATGGAAGTGGCAAGCGGCGTTATGCTAGAGCCCCATACATTCCATGGGAAAGTGGAAAATCATCGAAATATGACTATTCAATCAGACCAAGCGGCGGGAATGACTTATGATTGGGAGCCGCTTCAGATAATGAAGCGGTTGAACGAGTCTAATCCGTCCGTGCAATTCGCACCAGAGCGGGAAGGGCATACACAAGATAACGCTACGGTTACTCTGTTGGTGGAAGAAGTGCCGTCTGATACGAAAGCGAGATGGGAGCAGCACTTGAAAGGGGAGATGGAGCAGTTAGCGGAGAAAGGGGGCAGCGCTGCAGGGACAATGGGAGAGCAGCAGCGGCTATGGGAGGAGGAATGGGAACGATCCTGGGACGAGCTGGAAGGGATGCTGTCGTCATTGCAAGCAAAGGCTGAATACCTGCTTGTCATTGACAAGAGGAGCATGCTTCCCTTAAAAATGGAGGAGGTTACGACGTTCTCTTACGAACATCATGGCAAGCCCACTGTGGAATCACGGCATACCTCGGTTCGCTTGGATGCATTCGACGGAACGTATCGGCAGACGGTGCAATAAACCCCATTTCGTGGTAGGATGGGTAGTGAATGAAGTTGAGGGAGTGAATGGCAAGTGAGAGATCCGAGATTGCAGAAGCTAGCGCAAAATCTTGTGCAATATTCTATTGATGTGCAGCCAGGGGAAAATGTATTAATCGATATGATTGGGTCAGAGCGGGAACTGGCCAACTGTCTGATTGAGGAAGTGGCGAAGCGTGGTGGAAGGCCTTTCGTCGAAACGAGCGACCGTTCAGTGCTGCGCACCTTGCTGCAAAACACGACAAAGGAAGGTATACAAATCTGGTCCGAGCTAGACCTGGAACGAATGAAGCGGATGCAGGGATATATTGCGATCCGCTCCGGAGATAACGTCAATGAATTATCCGATGTACCGGAGGCGAATATGCGGCTCTATGAGCAGTTGTATCGTAATCCCGTACATACCGAACAGCGTGTGAAGGGGACAAAGTGGGTTGTGCTTCGCTATCCGAATGCATCCATGGCGCAACTGGCCAACATGAGTACGGAAGCGTTCGAGAACTTTTATTTCGATGTATGCAACTTGGATTATGCCAAGATGGAACGGGCGATGCAGCCATTGGAAGATCTGATGAACCGAACAGACAAGGTCCGCATCGTATCGCCAGGCACGGATCTGACCTTTTCCATTAAGGGAATCGGCGCCAAAAAATGCGCCGGTCATCGCAATATTCCAGATGGGGAAGTGTTCACGGCTCCTGTAAAGCATTCTGTCAACGGGATAATTACATACAATGCACCAAGCGTGTACGCAGGTGTTACATTCCAGGATATTTCGTTCACGTTCCAAGATGGGAAAATCGTGCATGCAGATAGCAACAACCCCTCAAGACTGAATGAAATATTGGATATGGATGAAGGTTCACGATTTATAGGGGAATTTGCGATCGGCTTCAACCCGCATATTTTGCATCCTATGAACGATATATTATTCGATGAGAAAATTGCGGGCAGCTTGCATTTCACTCCTGGGCAAGCATATGAAGAGACGGATAACGGCAATCGCTCCTCCGTGCATTGGGATTTGGTGCTGATTCAACGACCAGATTACGGAGGCGGACAAATCTATTTTGACGATATATTGATCCGGAAGGATGGTCTGTTCGTGATCCCCGAGCTGGAAGCGTTGAATCCGGATAACTTGAAGTGAGAGTAACCACCTTTAACGTGTCATAGTAGCCGAATATACTGCGGCATAAGCCATTTTTCTTAATTCTACTTGATGGATGCCGCTTTTCGGGGTATTATGGTGACTAAGGTAAGCTTTACTATATTAAATGGAGGGATCTCCCATGTCCAATAATGCAGCGATTGTAGAAATTTCTCAAACAGCCAGCAAATTCACTTCATCCATCGTGTTACAGGCTGACAGCAAATACATCGACGTGAAGAGTATACTTGGTTTGTTCACAACGTTGGTGGGAGGTCATCAATACGAGCTGCATGTACATGGCCCGGACGCAGAGGAAGCGAAGAAAAAGATGGCTGAAGTGTTTGCCAAGCACAACTTGAACGTTAATGTGATTTCCGACTAACTAACTTTACACAGGCCCCATAGGTGTGCGCTCGTTTAACCGAGTGCGCACTTTTTCGTTTTGTCCTTGTGTATTGGAACTATTTCGTCTAATATTAAAGATAGAGCAGTCGGCTGATAGATGTACAGGGGGGGAAACTTTTGTCTGCACCGGAAATGACTGAATTTATGCATGAGAGAGCGATTCGTCTGTTGCAAGATGACGCTGGTAAAATAGAAAAGCTAATTGAAGTTCAAATGGAAAATTTGACAACCCGCCAATGCCCGTTGTATGAAGAAGTTTTGGACACACAAATGTACGGCTTCTCTCGCGAAGTGGATTTTGCGGTACGTGCTGGACTGATCTCGGAAGCGGTCGGCAAAGACATACTTAGCCGTCTGGAACGTAATCTGGCTACATTGTATGAGGCGTTGGACCGCAAAAGGTAAGCTCACCGCAGCTTGCCTTTTTTCATAGGTTCATACCGCTGTCATGTCTTGCTTCGTCTTGCTTCGTGTCGTGCGATCAATTACAATAATACATATGGTAAAGTGAGGAGTGGATAATATGACCGAAGATAACCAAACAGGCATTATTCGCATTTCAGATGACGTCGTAGCTACAATTGCAGGACTTGCGGCACTTGAGACGCCAGGGATTGCGGCGATGTCAGGAGGCATATCAGAAGGCTTGGCCAAGCGTCTGAGCGGGAAGAACGTACAGAAGGGTGTCTCTGTTGAAGTCGGTCAGCTGGAAGCTGCAATAGATTTACGTATTATCGTACATTACGGTATTCCGATTCAGGAGGTATCCCATCAGCTTCAACGGAATGTTCGAGAAGCGGTTGGAAATATGACCGGCTTGCAAGTCGTTGAGGTTAATGTGAAAGTAGAAGGCGTAGCCTTCAAAGAAGAGGAGCCTGAGGAGCCGCAGCAAAGATTAAAGTAAACATAATGACAATACGGCGCATTTGCTATCAAAGCAAATGCGCCGTATTTATATGTGCTGGTATGTTCATTCAATTCGATTTGCCGCGGATACTGCGATCATACTCGCGAGATATGCTAAGCAGGATGCCGATGCACATCAGAGTGACGATTAGAGAAGAGCCGCCGTAGCTTATGAATGGGAGCGTCACTCCTGTAACGGGAATCGCTCCGGTTACGCCGCCGATATTGATGAAGGTCTGTATCGCAAGTAAGCCTATGATGCCTGCCCCTACGACCGTCCCGTATTGATCTGGACAACGAAGGGCAATGATCAGTCCTCGCCATAAAAACATCAGGTAAAATAAGATAAACAAAGCGCTCCCGATAAATCCGAACTCTTCAGCAATAACTGAAAAGATAAAGTCATTGTACGGATATTGCAAATAGTGCAGCTTCTGCACGCCTTCGCCAAAACCTGCGCCGGTCAAGCCCCCATGGCCGAGAGCCTGCAGGGAGGACACGAGCTGGAAGGCGCTGTCTTGCTTGTTGGCAATAGGGTCCATAAACGCCCGGAAACGGTCGAGTCGATATTCCCAGGCTTCTGGCTTAATCGCCATGGAGATGCTGAAGAGTGATGTAATGATCAGCAGACACGCCATGCCGGCAACAAATACCTGCTTTAAATTAGCTCCTCCTGCCAGTATCATAATGCCTGCGCTTGCGGCAAGCACCAGACTTGAGCCCAAATCGGGCTGGAGCATGATTAATCCGCATACGAATCCAACGACGATCATAACCGGCAGCAAGCCCCGCTTGAAGTCACGGAACTTCTCGCCCTTCTTGGTGATTAAGGCGCCCATGTACAAGATAAGCGCCAGCTTGGCGAATTCCGTCGGCTGAATGCCGAAGGAGCCTATTCCGATCCAGCTTCTGGCGCCATTGATCTCTTCTGCCGTGAAAGGCACGATTAATAGCATCAGGATAACAGGAATGAACAGTAGAATGAAACCACGTTTGAACACTTGGTAGGGCAGGTTCATCAGAAATAACATGGAAAACAAACCAAGCGCAGCAAATACGAGCTGGCGCTTGGTGAAATAGAGCGAATCTTCATTGAAATTCGGATTGACGACAGCTACGCCGGAGCTGGCGCTGAAAACCATGACGATACCAAAACCGACAAGCAATAGCGTCATCATGAGAAGTAGAAAATCCGGTCTGCCGCGACTGCCTTTCTGAGCAGTTTTCATAGGCAGCCTCTACGCAAGTAGAGATTTCAGTTGCTGCAATTTCTGCTCAGCTGCTTCCAGAATATGTTTTGGTATCGGTGACTCGTAATCAAGGCCATGGGGGAACGTCGCTCTACCAATGTAAACGGACTCGATTTTCAGTACCGCATGTGCTGACTCCAGCTTCCCTTCCACTGCGCGAGTGTTGAATCTCAGAAAATAATCCGAGCTGCTTGTGCGGTCAATCAGCTTCAGATCGTATGTAGCGCGATAATACTCCCATTGCCAGCGGGTAAAGCCGACTTTGTCCGCGACATCGTCCAAGTGATGAAGTTCGCTTTGAAGGCCGATTAGGCCACTGTTCTCAATAATCATTCTATTTCCTCCCAATAACAATAGACATAGTTGTACATTCTTTACCCATGATAGTATGTTTCCCCAGTCAGCGCAAGCCTTACTCTCCTCTGAACGGGATGAGGAACAGAAAGTTCGTGAAATGTACACAGCACGTAGCTGTGAGGCAGGTAGATTTGATACACTATGAATAGACCGATGTCATTATTCTCGGAATAAGGAGGCTGTGCCCTATGCAGAACGGGCAGATTGAACATTCGCTGCAGCAGTTATATCCTAAAATGGTTCAGTGGCGAAGGTATCTGCATCAATACCCGGAGCTGTCCTTCAAGGAAACGGCGACAGCCGTGTGGATTGCGGAGCAGTTGGTTGCAATGGGATGCGAAGTGGAGCGCGGCGTAGGGGGGAACGGTGTCGTCGGGGTAATCCGGGGAATGGAACGGGGTCCGGTCGTGGCGCTTCGAGCCGATATAGACGCGCTGCCCATCCAGGATGAGAAGTCATGCGAATATGCCTCCAAGGTAGCGGGGGTGATGCATGCGTGCGGGCATGATGCCCATACCGCGACACTGCTTGCGGCAGCGGAATATTATTCGCGACATAGACAGACTTTCCGAGGTGAACGCAGATTGCTGTTCCAGCCGGCCGAAGAAGTCACGCCCGGGGGAGCCGTCGGCATGATCCAGGATGGTGCGTTGGGAGAAGCAGAGGCAATCTACGGCGTGCACCTGTGGACGCCGCTATCCTATGGCCTAGCGGCGTCCAGAGCGGGGGCGTTCATGAGCTCCGCGGATGAATTCACAATCGAAATAGAGGGCAAGGGGGGGCATGGTGGCTTACCTCATCAAGCTGTTGACGCTCTCTTCATTGGCTCCGCTTTCGTGCAAGCCGTGCAGTCCATCGTCAGTCGCAATGTAAACCCCGTGCAGCCCGCCGTCGTCACGGTAGGCTCCTTCCACGCCGGGACAACCCATAATGTCATCGCGGAGTCCTGTCAGTTGAAGGGGACAATCCGCTCCTTCGACGAAGAGGAGAGAAGGCGGATACATGTGCGTCTGGAGGCGCTGCTGAAGCATACATGCGAAATGTACGGAGCGTCCTATCAAATGGATCTTCGATTGGGATACCCGCCTGTGATTAATGAAGAAGTGGAAGCGGAGCGATTTTTCAAGGTTGCTGCGAAGTTGTTCGGAGGCGATCAGGCGATCATATCGGAGCCGGTGACGGTGGCAGAAGATTTCGCTTATTACTTGCAGCATCTCCCGGGATGCTTTATGTTCGTAGGCGCCGGGAACCCGGATACGGGAGCGGATTACGCACACCATCATCCCCGATTCGATATCGATGAACGCGCCATGGTTCACTCCGCCCGCCTACTGATCGCCATGGCGGAGGATTACGCAGCATTCGGCCGATAATGAGAAGAGCTTGCAGCGAGGAGGCGCCTATTTATCCTCCCATATCGCTGCAAGCTCATTTTTGTCGTTATACAGCTCTGCAGGATCTTCCTCGTAATTGTTCCATACGTTGTCGACTTCCCATATGAGCATTTGTGTTCCTTCATCTGGCATCGCTTCGTTGCCAGTTGCCTTGTTCTTGCCGGACTTGACCGTAACTTTGCCTCCTGGAGGAAGCTCAATTGCATCGAAGGTATAGGTCTGGTTGCCCCTGACGCTAACCAGCTTCCAGTCTTCCAGATCGATCGGCGACGACGTCGTATTGGCAATCGTCACAAGCTCTGCCGGTTTGTCCACTTCCATCAGCAATCCTGTATCGGTTGCTTTCTTCACATGAACTTCAGGAATACTGGCTTCCTTTCCTGAATTCCACAGCCCCGCTTTGTTCCCTTTCGCTTCCTGCTCCAGTTGCTTGTAGATGTTCTCCATCTTTACATTGGGCTCAATAATGAGCACTTTCGCAAGTCCTTGTCTGAGCAACTGCTCATTCAGGATTTGGCCGTCCTTCAGCTCCACTATAGCAAGTGTCCGTTCATAGCGATCCTTCAGTTCCTTGTCGAACGCTAGTCGGACTTCCCCAGATTCCTGGAGCAACTTCCGCGTATAGGCGGCCGCTTCCGGTCCATACGGCTCTGCAGGCGTGTTTGATTTGTTAATTTCAGGCGTATCGATATAGAGTAGACGAATGGTTTCCATTTCGTCACCGACTTTGACTTTGAATGTATCTCCGTCTACATAATCCGCGACCTCGTACCATGTATTCGATTTTGCTACCTGGCTCGTCTGTCCGCTTGTGAGCGAGCAGCCCATCATAGCTGCAGAGGCAAGCACAAGAAGAAGAGCAATACGCAAATATTTGATCATCGTTAGTTATGCCCCCGGATGCATGATTAAAATGAATGCCTGTTTTCTTAACTACTATAACACAGTTTGCCGGAAATCGCCCGTTGCTTGTATACAAGGGTTTGCCTACTGGTTCACGGGCGGCAAGTATTCAAGTCGATAATGGGGAAATCTAGTCTATGGAAGCATAAATGAGTCACATTATTTTCATACTGATTGACAGGATGGTGTGGAAAGGTGGGACATGAAATGAAAAGTGGGGGCGCGCTAATTGTGCAATCCGATCTGACGGTGCTGTTGGATCAGAGTCACGGTGAAGGGGAAGCGGCGCGAGAGCTTCTGCATCGCTTCTCGGACGTTGTCAAAAAGGCTGGGCAGCTGCAAACGTATCGGATATCGGCACTGACGGTCTGGAATGCGATAAGCTCCGGCATGGGGTATGACGACATAATGGAAGGGCTGAGGGCGCATGCCCGCTTCGGAATACCCGCCGCAGCGGAGGCGTCTATCAAGCAGTGGTCGATCAGGTTCGGCAGATTAATGCTTTCCAGTCGGGACGGTCGTCTTGTTCTGAGCGGCGACGAAGAGATCATGGGACAGCTGAGATCGTATGCCTCGCTTACGGATTGGGTCGTGCAGCGAAGTGATGAGAACTGGCATATCGATCCGGCCTGCCGAGGGGTGTTGAAGCAGGAGCTTACAAAACTAGGCTACCCCGTTCTGGATTCGGCTGGCTATAAGAGGGGCGAAGCGCTAGCGGTACAATGCCGGGAATTGACGCCCGGCGGCGTCCCTTTCCGTCTCCGCGACTATCAGCGCGAGGCGGTGGAACGATTCGCAGCAACCGACGGCTTCGGCGGAGGAAGCGGTGTCGTCGTAATGCCATGCGGCACAGGAAAGACGATCGTGGGGATTGCGGCGCTTGTTGCTACTAGCGCGGCTACGCTTATATTGACCGCTAGCGTTACCTCGGCAAGTCAATGGAAGAACGAGCTGCTGGAGCGGACAACGCTCGGAGAAGATGAAGTAGGCTTGTATGGCGGAACACATCGACAGGTTCGCCCCGTCACGATTGCCACTTATAATATATTGACCCATCGCAAGTCGAAAGTGGACGCGTTCAGCCATATGAAGCTGTTCTCTGACCGAAATTGGGGGCTTATTATATATGACGAGGTGCAGCTGCTGCCGGCTCCCGTGTTCCGTATGACCGCGACTATTCAGGCTACGAGACGGCTTGGGTTGACGGCTACGCTTGTCAGGGAGGACGGCTGCGCGGAGGATGTGTACTCCTTAATTGGTCCCAAGCTATATGAAATGCAATGGAAGGCGGCTGAAGGTGAAGGACATATCTCAACCGTTCATTGTACAGAGATAAGACTGCCTCTCCAGAAGGGGCGAGCTTCGGTCTATCATGCAGCGAATGGCCGAGAACGACTGCGAATTGCCGGCGAGAATCCGGACAAGCTTGATGTCGCAGAACAGCTGGCGAGGCAGCATGAAGGGATGCCAACGCTCGTTATCGGCCAGTACTTAAGCCAACTGCACGAAGCGGCGGACAAACTGAACGCCCCTTTGTTGACGGGAGAAGTTACGCACAAGGAGCGTGCGGACATCTATGAACGATTTTGCAATGGAGAGATCAAGCTTCTCGTCGTATCCAAGATCGCCAACCTCGCCGTCGACTTGCCTGACGCCGCCGTCGCTATTCAATTGTCGGGCAGCTTCGGTTCAAGGCAGGAAGAGGCCCAGCGAATTGGTCGCTTGCTGCGGCCCAAGCTGACCAACAAGGCATGGTTCTATTCCCTTGTCACGGAGGAGACGAAGGAGACCGAGTTCGCATTGAAACGCCAGCTCTTCATGCTGGAGCAAGGTTATGATTACAGGCAGTGGCGAGCTTCGGAGGGAAGCGGCGAGCAGTGGACATTTCAGGAGGTGGTCAGGACATGAGGTTAGCGGAGATATTGAATCGGCTTGACGATGACCGCAAACGGGAATATGCATCATCCCCGATTTGGGAAGCTATTCTGACTCAAACGGAGGGGCGCCGATGGGAAGAAGCCTTGGTTGATCCGGTGATCATGGGAAGAGTGAGAGATGCTCTCCCCCCGCTGGCCGGACAAGTGCTGCGCATCATGCTGCAACGGTTCGGCGCACAGTCGGTATCGGAAGAGAAGTTGGTGAAGGAGATTGGCTTGGCAGCCGCTATGACAGGCTTGGAGTGCGAGGAAGGGCTGAATAGTCTTCAGCGGGCCGGGCTGCTCTACACGGTTAGCAAAGTTTGGGGGGAACGTATCTGGTTCATGCCTCCCGAGCTGTTCCTGATGTGGTCGACACTGTTGTTCCAGCGCTCGTCACGTCCTGTTCATAAGAATAGCCCGCATGTCTGTCATGCCGAAGAGCGAACGACCGGATTAGGAAGGAAGCTGCTCTACGCGTTGTCGATAGTAGACAAGAGCGATACGCAGTTGGTGGCGGACGGCGTCTTGCCTAAGAGAGTCGTTGATAAGCTCAAGACGGTGGCGATGTTGGAAGAGAAGCTGCTGCAGCCTTTTCAATTGGAACGCGTTGCCGGAGATCGTTATCCGCTTGGCGTGGCGCTGTTGCTGGAAGCCGGGAGTCAGTTAGGGCTGATCGGCAGGCGCGGTCAGTCCCTGGAGGTGAATCGTGAAGCGTTAGAGCGCTGGTTCGAGCTGCCAATGGGCGATCGTGAAGGAGGGCTGAGAGTATGGCTGTGCGCATTGCTGCTTGGCGCCGCGGGATCAGCGGGGCATATTGCCGCCGCACTGATGGCATCGCCGCGAGAGAAATGGCATGTCTGCAGTAGCGCTCGGCCGGTCTTGCGTGAGAAGGCGGTCATGTCTGAAGGAGCATCTGAAGCCGGGCTATATGCAGAGGAGACCTGGTGCCGATTATTTCATGCGATGGGCTGGATGGAGCTTGCGCTCGTGACACATCATGAATTGGAGGAGAAGGAATTGTGGTTCAGGTGGTTAGATGACCTGGATGAACAGGGGCAAGTCATCATTCAGCCCAATGGCGAGGTGATCGCTTATCCCGATTGCAGCTTCAAGGCCAGATGGGAGCTTGAACGGCTAGCCGAGCGTATAAGCGACGGGGATGTTGTCGTCTATCAACTGACTGCAGCTTCCATTGCGGGAGCAATCGAGCGGGGGATGACTTGCAATCTCATCATAACCACGCTTATGAAGGTGAATGGCGGAGTAAGGCTTCCTGACTCGGTCCATGTGATGGTGAAGGAGTGGAGCGACCGAGCATGCCAGTATTCGTTCGCTGAGGAGATGTTGCTTCGTTGCCATTCTGCAGACAGAGCGGAGCTTGCAGCTGCGCATCCCGATATTGCTCCGCTGCTGCTACAACGAATCGGTCCCTGCGAATTTATCATCCGGGCAGCCGATATCGCCGTGATCCGGCAAAATCTAAAAAAGCTAGGTTATCCTGCACGACGCGGGATAGTCTCCTCTGCTTCAGAGTCAGAGGAACGTACTCATGCAGAAGGTGCCGCAATGGTGTTTCTTCACGAGCGCCATTCCCTCCGCCACTTCCAATTGGCAGCGCCGTCGCTCGATGAATTTGCGCCACGTCTGCTGCCGGGTACAGAGCAATTACCGGTGATGTGGTGGCAACAATTCCGTACCTATCATACGTCTACGCGCAAGGAAATGTTGGAGCATGCCATCCAACTGAAGACAGCGGTGGAGCTTCAGGTGGACGAGCAAATAAGAAGCTTTATTCCGCATCGTCTGGAGACGAAGCCAGAAGGGTGGCATGTCGTAGGCGTTCTGCGCGATAGCGTAAGTCCGGAGCCAGTGTCGCTGCAGCCGGAGCAATGGTCCGGCATGAAGCTGGTCTTGCCCGGGGGTTGCAAGCGCATATAAACGCTATCGCTTTAACGACCCACTATGGTATGATAGATAGGAATCTAGAATGGGAAAGTGGGTGGATGCATGTCGGTTGCCAGTTCTTATGCGGCAGTTCCAGTCCATCGAGCAGAGGAAGGCGTGTCTTCGCTTGACATGGCCTCCCTGATGCTTTGTGCTTATGAACTGGGTGATTGGATTAACGCTTCGGCAGAAGTTGCCGATTATTTATATTGGAAGCAGCAGGTATGGGAAGATCAGGAGGCTGCAGAACGCCAGAAGCACTTCTTGAAAGTGAGAGAGACCTTCGAGGAGTGCCAGCGATTCGGGCGCTTCCATCCTGATTACCACGCTGCGAAGGATGCAATGAAGGAAGCTCAGGATAGGTTGAACGAGTTGGAAAGCGTACGGCGCTATAAGGAAGCGGAGCAGATAATCGACGAGATGCTGCACGAGGTGTCGGAGATGATTGCCAGATCAGTATCCGACACGATCAAAGTGCCAGGCAATGAGAAGTCGGCAGGTGGCTGCGGAAGCGGTGGGGCTTGTGGCTGCGGAAGCGGTGGCTGCGGCTAGGCTCGGCCCCGGGAGTCAACGGACTGCAGGGAGGGGGATTAAAGAGGATGTTACCGGAGAGAACGGGCTACATTATATGGGTGAAAGATATGAAAGCGGCTAAAAATTTGGAAAGGTTCGGCACGGTGCATTATATGTCGAGAAAGCTGCATTATGTCGTTCTCTACACGAACAGCGATCGTGCGGAAGAGGCGCTGAAGCAACTGAGCAAGCTCTCTTATGTCCGTAAAGTGGAGCGGTCTTTCCGTAATGAGATCAGAACCGAGTATAGCAAGGATATTGAAGATAAAACAAGATATTACTCGCTATAGCGCGATATTCATCATACAGCTTCTGCTGCCATTGTGGCGGCGGAAGCTTTTTTTAGGCATTTTAAATGGCTAGGAACAGGTTTTATTCATAAAAATTAACATTTATTAACATATATGGCCTGACTTTTTTTTATTGTTGAAAAATCGGATAATCATGGTAGAATGAAACTAACGCATAGGATAAAAGCCCTGGTTCCTTGGGAGGAGTGGGTTGGGAAATGAAGGATAGAATGACGAGAAGATGGAGTACATACGAGTCGTTTTATGTGGAATTAGGTGACAAGAAGGTCGTAGATGTAATCATTACCAACCACGCCAAAAGCCGCTGGCTGGACCGAATTGAATCCGAGAAAACCGGCTACGAGGATATTGCGGAGTACATATGGGACTGCTTGAAACGAGGTCGAATTGAGCCTTACTACCGCAATGAACAGGATGTATATTTGATTGACGAGGACTTGGTGTTTGTAGCCGAGTTTGCCGACTCCTTGACAGAGACAGATCTCGTCGGCAACCCGCTTCACAAGATGATCGTTGTTACTTTTTTGGGAAGAATGTCCGAGACAATCGAGCTTAGAGACTTGAAGTCCTACTACTCCTGGCTCAGGCATTCTAGGCGTATGACGCTGGTGAAGAACAGTCGGAAACGGAAATAGCTTCATTATTCAACCTTTGTTAAGCAGGACCTCATTCCTAATGCCGAATATGGCTGGCGATGAGGTCTCTTTCCATTTCAATGAGGCTGAAGCGGCTGTTAGGGCCAATCATTCTTTTGGCTCATTCGGTGATATAGTATAATGTAATGAAAAAGAAGGGGTGATTGCTCATATGGCACTTAATTTCCATCAATTGCATATCTTCTATACTGTGTCTGAACGGGGAAGCTTCTCCGCTGCGGCTCAGGCGCTCCATATGACGCAACCGGCCGTCACGATGCAGGTGCAGTCACTGGAAGACTACTTCGGCACAAAGCTGCTGCAGCGTTCGACGAAAAGAATCGAGCTGACTGAAGCGGGTAGGGCATTGTTGCCTTACGCCAGGCGAAGTATAGACCTTATTCGGGATACCGATAGGGCGATGTCGGCATTCACGAAGCAGTTGAAAGGTAAGCTTCAGCTCGGCGCCAGTCTGACGATTGCAGAGTACATATTGCCGCGGCTTCTGGGCCCTTTCGGAGCAGAGTATCCCCATGTCTCTATCAGCTTGAAAGTGATTAATACGACGCAGATTGTGGAAGAAATATGTAATCACCAGCTCAACTTCGGATTAATAGAAGCGCCTGTCAACCATCCCGACATGCATATGGAGCCAGTTATGAGCGACGAGCTAACGTTGATCGTCCCGTGCGGCCATCCGTTGTCGGAGAAGGAGACGGTGACGATGGATGAAGTGCTAAAGTATCCGTTCATCCTGCGAGAGCAAGGGTCGGGGACACGTCAGGTGATGGAGCAGCAGCTGCTGGAGAGGGGCTTTGAATCGACTGCCTTGAATATCGTCATGGAATTGGGGAGCACGGGCGCGGTGAAGTCTGCCGTCGAAGCGGGACTTGGCGTATCCTTTTTGTCGGCTTCTTCCATTAAGCATGAAGCTGCACTTGGTCTGATCAAGAAAGTGAAGGTGGCGGACGTGACCTTCACGCGCCAATTTTACTCCATTTATTTGAAGTCTGCTTTGCTGCCGATTTCGGCCGTAACGTTTTTAACATTTTTGAGAGAGAAGGATCTTCAACAATGGTTATGATGAGAAGGGATAGAGCAGATCTTCATACGCATTCGACGGCCTCAGACGGCAGTTACTCGCCGACGTAAGTCGTTCGGCTGGCTCATGAAGCGGGATTGCATGCTGTGGCAATAACAGACCATGATACGATTGCAGGAATTGAAGAAGCGTCGGCGGAAGGGCGGCGCCTCGGTATTGAGGTCGTTCCTGGCGCGGAGCTGAGCACGGAACTGCATGGCATCGATGTACATATTTTGGCTTATTATACGCGTAACGAAGACGCCTTATGGCTGAATAGGCTGTCGGAGCTGCAGGGGGTTAGAGATAGGCGGAACGAGACAATGATAAGCAAGCTGAACGAGCTCGGCATATCGATCACGATGAAGGAAGTGCAAATTGCGGCTGGAGTGTTCGATTGTTATTCGGATAACAACGGCACTGACGGCAACGGAGGGAGTATCGGGAAGTGGTCGGAGCGAAGCATCGGACGTCCGCATATTGCGAAGGCGCTTGTCGCAGCAGGTGAGGCGGACTCGATCAGGGATGCCTTCGATCGTTATCTAGCCGCCGGTGCTCCCGCCTATGTGAAGCTCGCCCGTATCTCGCCACAGACGGCTGTCAGGTGGATTTCCGATGCAGGAGGGACAAGCGTACTCGCCCACCCCGGCTTGTACCGGAATGATGGGCTTGTGCGTGAGGTACTCGCTTGCGGAGTTCATGGCGTAGAGGTGTATCATACCGATCACAGCCCGGAGGAGGAGAGCAAGTATATGGCGATGGCAAGCGAGCTCGACTTAATTGCGACGGGAGGCTCCGACTTCCACGGCGCGGGGCTTGACTCGACTTACCGTGGAGCGCTAGGGGCGAGATCGGTGCCTATATCCGTACTTGAGGAGCTGAAGGCGAAGGCTAGTCTGAGGGACAAGGAGGAGTAAGCATGTATTCCATTTTATTGGCCGAGGATGAAAGCTTGATCCGATCTAACATCATTCATCAAATTAATAATTATATGGACGGTTACTCCGTTATGATGTCAGCGTCTGCTGGAGATGAGGCGATCAGAATAATGAGCAATACCGAGCCGGATATCATATTGACGGATATTCGGATGCCTGGAGCTGACGGGCTGCAGGTTATTCGGTATGCAAAAGAACGTTATGGGGATATTCCCTGCATCGTGCTGACAGGATTTCAAGATTTCGATATCGTGAAAGAAGCTTTGCAGCTCGGTGCAATCGGTTACCTTTTAAAGCCAGTTCAAACGGGAGAATTAATAGAGTCGTTGCAGAGAGCTGCCCAAATGATAAAGAAAAAGAACATGTATGATTCGTTATACCCAGTTGTGGAGCTTGAACCTTATTTTATTCAAGCTATGAATGGCGATGTGTCTGATGTAGACGCTTTTGTAGATAAAGCGAAAAAATGTATGCCGATCATGCCTGACGGCGATCCGAAGGTTGTTTTGGCCATCGATGATTATGTGATGCGGAACGAACTGATAGACCTTTTAAATATGAAAAAAGGCGTTGTCTTTTCCAGTCGTTATCTTGTATACGCTGTCATCATTCATATTCCAAAGCAATGGTCGCAGCAGCGCATACAAGAGGAAATTCGCATTTTGTCAAAGCAATTGAAGCATCCCAAGCCGCCCGCGATTGGCATCAGTCGGCCTTTTCATGGATGGGAAGAAGCGCTTGACCGCTTTGAAGAGGCTTTTCAGTATTATAGCTATCGTTTTTATATTGGAAGCCCCTGGGTTGCGGGGCCTTTGGAAGCAAAAGCTGCAAGTCCTCACATGCGTCATGCCGAGGCTGCCGCCGCCGCGCGGAAGGCTGCTGACCGGTTGGAATTGTCGAATCAATTGGACCGCTGGCATGCAATAGAAGAGGAACTTCAAACATGGTTTGGCATCTTGAGGGTGGAGCAGTGGCCGGTCCGGGTCGTCCATCAAGAATGTAGCCGAATCATACGCAAGTTTTTGGGTACGTTTACAGACGATCAATTAGATTTACTGGGGCTAAAGTACTGGAGCGCGACACAGTGGGTCGTCAAAAAAAAGGACGTTGAAAGAGCTGCAATCAGATATGATTCATTTCTTGCGGGATATTAAGTCAAAGACAGAACATTATTCTGGTCACGCGCAATCCATTGTCGCTCGAGTGCAAGCCATTATTGAAAGGGATTACAGTAATTCCGCTCTATCTATTGTTCAAATTGCGGAACAGCTATATATTAGTTCCTCCCATCTATCCACTGTATTCAAGAAAAAAACAGGTAAGCCATTTAGTCAATACTTAAAAGAGATCCGATTGAAAAAAGCTTCTGAGCTCATGAAAGAGGATCGATTGAAAATATATGAGATAGCTGCTTCAGTTGGCTATCTAAACGAAAAATCGTTCTCCAGAGCGTTCCGTCGCGAGTTAGGCGTCTCTCCACAAAATTACAAGCGTGAAAGCGGATTGCTATAATGCATGCGAATACGTATATGTTGCCCATCAGACTGAAATTGACGGTTGTGTTTATCGTCCTGATTTCTATTACAGGCGGATTAATTGGAATAACCACCTTTATTAACTGGGGGCGGTCAACCGAAGAAGCGGGAATTCTTTTATCCCGTCAGGTGCTTTTCAGTAAAAAGAACTATATGGAAACTTATCTGGAAGAGCGAATTAATGCCACATTGCCGATTTGGTTTCAGAAGGATGTCCAGACATTTATTAAAATGCAGGATCAATCGGACCCCTTATTATTTAATCGCATTTCTGACATCTTGAAAAATGAAATGCATCTGAAAAACGATCTGTCCGCTCTCTTTCTGTATAAAAAGGATGGAGAGATTATCTATCAATCGAACGGGAAAGCGATTAAGGAGCTAACGAACAGCAATAACATGATGCCGGTAACCGGCAGTGTTAATCCAAAAGTCCTTCCGCCGCATGAACAGACCTACATAAATGATGGGGACCAGGTTATTTCCATTATTCGGGGTATCACGGTAGATGGTAAGATGGAACCCGATCATTATTTGCTAATTGATATTGCCGCGGATGTATTTCATAAGCTGACGGATACGGCGTTATGGAACAAAGGATATGTGTTTGTCGTGGACACAAACGGGCGCTTCATTTATCATCCCGAGAAGGAAATGCTAGGACAAACATTCCAATACCACGATAAATCTCACCGTGACCAAGGATACTTTATCGAAACATTTGAAGGACGCAAGATGCTTTTTACAACGCTCGAGGGAGAAGTTTCAGGTTGGACTTATTATAGTGCTTTGCCGAAAGAAGATTTGAGCAGTCATATGATTCAGAACAGAAACGTAACCGTTGTATTAATCGTTATGCTTATTGTAGCTGCGGTCATTATAGCTTATTTGTTTGCGTCCAAACTAACCCGCCCAATCATTTCATTGAAACAGATGATGTTAAGTGTGGAAAAGGGCAATTTTGATGTTGCGTTGCCCGTACGCACCCATGATGAGATCGGTTATCTTACGAGCAGCTTTAATCGAATGGCATGTCGACTCAAGGAGTTGACGGAAGAAATCTACATATCTCGAATCAATGAAACGGAAGCGGCGTTGAAAAGGCTGCAAGCTCAAATAAATCCCCATTTTCTGTATAATACGCTGGATGCAATTCATGCATTAGCGGCTATTGAAGGCATCAGGCCGATTCAAAAAATCGTTAGTTCATTAGCTTCTTTATTCCGCTATAACATCGGCGATGACAATCGACTTGTTCCGTTAAACGAAGAAATCAAATATTTAAAAGTGTACTTGGATATCCAAAAGGTAAGATTTCAGGATCGCTTTGATATGAATATACTAGTCGATCGTTCGGTAGAGTCGGTGCCTATATTGAAGTTTATATTGCAGCCACTTGTAGAAAATGCGTTCAAGCATGGTGTTGAAAAGTTATCCGGATCAGGAAAGGTATGGATTTCTGCTTTGAAAGAAGATTCATATCTGGTTATCCGAATTGTCGATAACGGCATCGGTATGAGCGAAGATTGTCTGAATCAAGTTCGTCAAGAATTGAAAAAATCGGAAACCCAAATGAGCCGTCCTGCGGGGAGAAGTATCGGACTTGTCAATGTGCATCAACGCTTGAGGTTGCATTATGGCAATCTATATTCGATGGAGGTAGAGTCTAAACTTCATGCCGGGACAACCATTGAATTGAAAATACCAGTGGATAGCTATTCGATATCTTCTCGTCAATGATTGTGCATGTAATGCAACCATTTCAAATATCCGGTATCTATTTAAAGCGCTTACAAAAAAGTAGGATAAAGATGTAGATATGATCATGAAATGGAGGGGCATGCATGAAAGGAAAAGGCTTATTGAAGTTAATGCTGGTTGTATTGTTTGTCGTTCAATTGGTGTTGGCAGGTTGTTCTAGCGAGAATGAGAGGAGTGACGGGAAAGGGGCGAACACTGAAAAGGATAAGGGCGCTTCGGGTGATTCAACGGAACAAGTAACGCTCAATTTATTTTCGGCACACGGCCAGTTTAATAAAGGCAATTTTGGTTATGAAGAAGTTCAGGCCTTTATGAAGGAAAACCCGGACATTAAAGTGGAGGTAACAGCTGCCAATGGACAACATTGGGTCGATACTTTCCAGGCGCTGGCCGCAACAGGCGATTTGCCGGACGTATTCATGCCTACCATCTTCACCTTCTCGGAGCTGCTGCAGAACAATTGGGTGCAGCCGCTTGATGGCTTGGTAAGCGCTGATTTCGTTGACCGCTTCCCGGAAGGCACTTTCCTGCAAGGAACCAATATGCATGAAGGAAAGATATACTCCTTTCCGCGTATTGTAGCTAAGAAAGGACGGGTGCTCGTATACAACAAGGATATAATGAAAGACGCCGGTTTGGACCCCGAGAAGCCGCCGACAACATGGGATGAGCTGTATGAAATGTCCAAGCAGATCAAAGAGAAAACGGGATTGGCCGGAATGGTTATTCCATTAAAGGACAGTGTAGGGTATGAGGACATGGCCGTAATGGGCACGCCTTACCATCCCACGCTTCACAGCGATCGAGGTTTTGATTTGAAAGAGGGGCGTTATGCTTTCGATTCGCCTGCCATTACAAAGCCGTTTGAATTTGTCGCTAAGATGAACAGTGAAGGGTTGCTTCATGCCAATTCCTTTACTTTAGGTTTGATTGACGCGCAAGGAATTTTTGCCAATAAACAAGCCGCTTTTATGCTGAATCAACATTGGATTGTTCGTGTTCTTGAGCTGGAGCTTGGTCAAGTGCAGGATTTTGGAGTTGCTCAACTGCCCGCTCCGGAAGCAGGCATGAATTTCACGCAACTTGGAAGCAGCGCTGATCATAACGCTTACATTTCCACATCCACCAAACACCCTGAAGCGGCTGCAAAACTGATTGAATGGCTGACATCCAAGGAATACTACACTCGGCAAATGCAGCAAGATTACTTATTGGCGCCTATGATGGATTTGTATGAGGATGCGTCGAATTTCCCGAAACCTGAATTAAAGCAAATGGCGGATGCATTCATGGCGACAGTTGTTGAAAGACCTGTCCCGGAAAGCAGAGATGGCGTAACTGAGGTGCGTAAATTGGAAGCAGCAATTGCGAAGCCAAATCCGCAATGGTGGGAAACACTGCAAAAAGCGTTATTGCAAAACACAGATCCGGGTCCGGAGCTTGCCGCCTACACCAAAGCAATGAATGAACGTTTGGATCAAGCTATTCAAGAAGCGAAAGATCAAGGTATTGCCGTTGAAATGAAAGACTTCGCATTCCCTGCATTTGACGGAAAATCAGATTTCATCAACAACTAGTTCAAAACTGATGTTGCACATGACTTCTGAGCGAGAGGGGCGGAGGTCATGTGCAAGGAAAGGGATGCGCGATGAACATAAATCGTCCGGCTAAGTCAAAGCTGTTAGAACCGAAAAAGTCTCGTACAAAACAGCAGAAGGTATTGCTTCTTTGGATATATCTTTTTTTGCTGCCACAAACGATCATGTATCTCGTTTTTACTTTGTGGCCTATACTGGCCTCGTATTACTTTTCGTTTTTCAATTGGGACGGTATCGGCTGGCCGTCAAGGTTTAACGGTATTGCCAATTATTTAGAGGTGGTGAAGGATCCCTATTTTTGGAATGCGTTTAAAAACTCGTTCATTTACACTTTCTTCGTAGTGATTATTGTCGTTCCGTGCTCACTTGTGCTTGCACTCATCTTAAACAGTAAAATGCTTCGCATGAAGGTATTGTTTCGCACCTTGTTTTTTGTGCCGGTCGTTTTGACGATGGCTATTATAGGCATCGTGATGAATGTCATGTTTGCGAACGAAGGATTCATCAATAAACTATTGTTATCGATGGGCATGATCGATTCGGCTGTGCCATGGCTAACCGACAGTACGCTAGCTATGATGACTTTGATACTTGTAGGCGTATGGAAGGGGTTCGGTATTAAGGTTATCTATTGGCTCGCAGGTCTTCAAACGCTGCCGGCAGATTTATTCGAGGCAGCCAAAATTGACGGCGCCAACAAGTGGCAAGAATTTCGTTATATTACGGTTCCGCTTCTTATTCCTTTTTTGGTTATCATCACATTTTTTCAAACAGTTTGGTCACTTAATGTGTTTGACTTGGTTAAAACATTCACGAATGGAGGCCCAATGTTTGCGACCGATGTCGTTCCATTATATATTTACCGGTACGCTTTCGAAGGCGGCACTCTTCCACGCATGGGCTTCGCGTCGGCTGCGGGCATTTTCTATGGCTTTGCCACAATGTTCCTCTCCATTATGCTAGGTTTGCTCGTGAAGAAATTCGGCGTTCGGAAATCGCATGCATAAGGGGGATAATATGGATAATCGATTAAAATCTTTAAAAAGCAACGTTTTACACGCCTTATTTTTAGTCGTATCCCTCATTTGGGTCTATCCCGTCATTTGGGCGATTACTTCATCGGTCAAAACAACGAAGGAGATGTATTCCGGGAGTATCAAACCATGGCCGGACAAACTTGAATGGAGCTTCTTTTTGCCTGGCAATTGGGGGCAGCTGAAGGGTGTATTTCAATTTTCCAACTTTTCAAAGGCATGGTACATCGCTGATTTTCAAAAGTATTTTGTGAATACAGTCATTTTCACAGCGTTAGTTGTCGTTATCATATTGGTGCTATGCATCTTAACCGGTTATGTGCTCGGTAGGTATTCATTCCCGGGAAAAATCGTATTCGTCAGTTTAATCTCTGCTACGATGTTTATCCCTTCAGGTTATACGATTATCCCGATCTGGCAACTCATTAACGCGCTTGGTCTCGGGAAGTCCATATGGGGACTGGTTTTGGCGGAATCAGGAGGCACGCATGTGCTGTATATTCTGCTGTTCATGGCTTATTTCGCAGGTATTCCGAAGGATTTGGAAGAGTCGTCGCGCATTGACGGGGCCGGCTTTTTCCGCACCTTTATGTTCGTTATGCTTCCGCTAGCCAAGCCCGTAATGGCAACAACGGTTATCTTGCAACTGATTCATACCTGGAACAGTTTTTTTATTCCCCTTATCTTCACGGTGCATCGGCCGGATTTACGGACATTGGGCGTTGGCCTCTACACGTTCGTAAAGGATTACAGCAGTGATTTATCCGGCATGGCAGCAGGCATTACGATTTCCTTTATTCCAATCATTATTGTATTTATCCTTTTCCAGCGATACTTTGTAGAAGGCATAGCCGGTGCTGTGAAGGGATAAGTAACGAAGGATAAAACCTCTGCTACCCTGATAGGAGCAGAGGTTTTATCCTTGATTGGTTCCCTTACTTCACCTCGGACAGGAGCGCCTTCAGCCGTTGCTCGTCAGGGGTGATAAACAGCGTCTTCTGGTTGTCGTAGATGACAAATCCGGGCTTCGCGCCGCTTGGCTTGCGCACATGGCGAATGAGGGTATAGTCGACCGGAACCATGCTGGAAGCGCGGGCCTGGCTGTAATGCGCTGCCAGCATGGCGGCTTCCTCCAGTGTAGCGTCGCCGTATTGCGCGCTCTTGATCAGAACATGCGAGCCTGGAATATCCTTCGTGTGCAGCCACGTATCGGAAGAAGCGCCCAGCCGGTTGGTCACGTATTCGTTCTGCTTATTGTTCTTGCCGACATAGATCGGAATACCTTCCGAAGAGGTATAGACCAGGACGGAAGGCTTCTGCGGCTTCTTCTTGCGTGGTCCCTTGCGGCTGCGCTCCCTCATATAGCCTTGCTCCACCAGCTCATCACGTATTTCTTCAATATCCGCCAGAGATGCGCTATCCAACTGCTGCAGCAGCGTATCGAAGTAGCGAATCTCATCCTCTGCCAGTTCCATCTGCTCCGCGACGATGCTTAGGCTGTTGCGATGCTTCGTATAGCGGCGGAAATAGCTCTGCGCATTCTCCGACGGCGTTAGTCTCGCGTCCAGACGTATCGTCAGCTCCGGCTGATCCTCCTCATAGAAGTTCAGAAGCGTAACCGACTCGTCTCCCCGTTTCATCTGATGCATGTACGCCGTCAACAGCTCGCCCATGATCCGGTATTTCTCTGCGTCGCGTGCTTCGTGCAGCGTTTCTTGCAATTTCTTAATCTTGGACACGTTCTTCACTTTCTCGTTGCCGACGAACCGAATCAGGTCGGCCGCCCGCTGCTTAACCGCATCGCGCTCGGCCTTGTCGCCGTAGAAGGCTTCCAGACATTCGCTTATCGTATCGTAATTGGCGCGCGCTCCTTGGATATGTGTGAGCGGCGTAATCGAGAAGCTGGCTTTGCCGCTGGCCGCATCCGTTACGATGACAGGCTCATAGCTCCCTTGCTCCGCTTCCTTCATTACTTGACGGAAGCTGGACCATAGCGAATCCGTTCCAATCATCGCCCCTTCATACCCAGCTTCAGCGGTCAATCCCTCTGGCTGCAGGTATGGCTGCTCTATTCCGCCGCCGCTGGACCGGTATGCGAGCTCCTTCGCGAGCAGCGGGCTGATGCCGCTGAAAGTGTGGACGATAGCGCGGGACGCCAGGACGGGAGCCTCTTCAGCGGAGATGCGTGAAGCGATCAGCTTGACGAACGCTTCCTCGCTGCCGACGGACAGCGGGTCGATCTTGTCCTGCTCCGGCGGAGGTGTATAGGCGCTGCCCGGAAGCACTATTCTGTGGCTGCTGATCGCCGGCGTGACATGATGGATGCCGTCGTGAATCAGACCGGTGGCGGGGTCTGACAATATGACGTTGCTGTGACGCCCCATAATTTCTACAATAATGACCTTGTTCGTCTGATCTCCCAGCTCATCGCGATGCTTGACCTCGATATGGATGATCCGCTCGCGTTCGATCTGCCGGATGGATTCGATGACCCCGCCTTCGCAATGCTTGCGGAGCAGCATGCAGAACATGGGCGGTTCAAGCGGATTGACGTAGCTCCCCGTCGTCCAGTGAACACGCGGATAGGTCGGGTTGGCGGACAGGAGCAGTCTGCCGTTCATGCCTGCTCCCCTGATGCCGAGAACGAGATCGTGTTCTGCGGGCTGGTGTATCTTATGAATGCGCGCGCCGACCGCCCGCTGCAAATCGCGGACGATGGCGCCGGTGACGATGCCGTCTAGTGCCATATGATATAAGTACCTCTCTTCCAGCAGTATGATTCTATCATGCCATAATCGGGACAAAAACTTAAGTGCTTCCGGGATATTTTATAGGCTGTCCGAATAGAGTGAAGTATCGGGGCTGTCCGAAGTCTGGATGGGTATATTACGGGAGGGAGTCAGTATGGAACAAAAGAAATGGCACCAGATGGGACTAAGCGAGCTGCAGGAGGCGCTGGATTGTTCTCCGGATGGAGGACTGCATGCAACCGAGGCCGAGAAGCGGCTGGAGACGCAGGGCTATAATGAATTGACCGAAGGCGCTCGCTTGTCTCCGATCGTCCTGTTTCTGAATCAGTTCAAGGATTTCATGGTGCTCATCCTGATGGGCGCCACGCTCATATCGGGGCTGCTTGGCGAATATTTGGATGCCATTACGATCGTCGCAATCATCGTTATCAATGCTGTACTTGGATTCATTCAGGAATTCCGGGCGGAACGTTCACTAAGAGCGCTGAAAGCCTTGTCCGCACCGTCGGCGAAAGTGATGCGCGGCGGCCAACTGCTAACTGTGGCGGCGAAGGAATTGGTCGCTGGCGACATGGTCGTGCTGGAGAGCGGAGACCGCGTGCCTGCCGATATTCGGCTCATGGAGGCCAGCAGCCTGTACACGGAGGAGTCTGCGCTCACCGGCGAGTCCGTACCCGTCGGCAAGCATGCAGGGACGATTCAGGAGGAGGAGCTGCCTCTCGGCGATCAGCGCAATCTGGCCTTCATGGGAACGATGGTTACTCGCGGCACAGCCAAAGGCGTCGTCGTTCGCACGGGAATGCGGACGGAGATGGGGAAGATCGCGGGACTGATCCAGGA
This sequence comes from Paenibacillus chungangensis, assembly GCF_042675905.1. Taxonomy (NCBI): domain Bacteria; kingdom Bacillati; phylum Bacillota; class Bacilli; order Caryophanales; family Paenibacillaceae; genus Paenibacillus; species Paenibacillus chungangensis. Next base: position 98,156 of record NZ_JBHTJZ010000009.1, read on the forward strand.
GACGGAAGCGATGGAGACGCCGCTGCAGCATCGTCTGGAGCAGCTCGGCAAATTGCTCATATTGGTCGCGATCGGCTTGACAATTATGGTGGTGGTCGCGGGAATTCTTCATGGCCAGCCTACATACGGCATGTTCCTGGCCGGTGTAAGCTTAGCCGTGGCTGCCATACCGGAAGGACTGCCCGCGATCGTGACGATCGCGCTGGCGCTTGGGGTGCAGCGCATGATTAAGCGCAAGGCTATCGTGCGCAAGCTGCCCTCCGTCGAGACGTTGGGTTGCGCATCCGTCATCTGTTCGGATAAGACGGGCACGCTGACGCAGAACAAGATGACCGTTACCGATATCTGGCTTAGCGGCAGAGCGTTGAAAGTAAGCGGAGAGGGCTATGCGCCAGAAGGCGACATTACCGAGAATGGACGTCCGGTCGACAGCAAGCATGATCTGCCGTTGAAGCGGCTGCTGCAAATTAGTGCGTTGTGCAACAACGCCCAATTAGTGAGGAACGAGGCCGAAGGGGCGAAGCGACGCAAGCGGGGGGAGACTGTTCCGGAGGAATGGTCGCTCAAGGGCGATCCTACGGAAGGAGCACTGGCCGTACTGGCGGCCAAGCTGGGCTCATCGGCCAAGTCGCTGGAAATGCTGTATTCCCGTGTGAAGGAGTTCCCGTTCGATTCCGAGCGGAAGCGGATGTCGGTCGTTGTGTCCCATCAGGGCGGCAGGCTGCTCTGTACGAAGGGCGCGCCTGACATTCTGTTAGAGCATTGTTCCTATGTGTTGTGGGATGGCAAGGTGCTTCCCTTCACCGCCTCCATGAAGCGAAAGTGCAGGGAAGCTGCGGAGAGTATGGCGCATTCGGCGCTGCGTGTGCTGGGCTTCGCTTATCGCGACTTGCGAAGCGCAGACTCCTGCGAATCCGAGCAGGAGGCAGAGAGGGCGCTTGTGTTCGTCGGACTGGCGGGTATGATCGATCCTCCGCGCCGTGAAGTGAAGGACGCGATCGTCAAGTGCCGCCGCGCCGGCATCAAGACGGTGATGATTACCGGCGACCACGGGTTGACGGCAGAAGCCATCGCCGCCAATCTGGGGATCATTCCACGAGGCGGACGTTCAATCAGCGGCCAACAGCTGGAGCAGATGAGCGATGAACAGCTGGAACGCGAGGCAGACGATATCTATGTATACTCCCGGGTATCTCCTCAGCATAAGCTGCGTATTGTAAAGGCGCTGCAGCGGAGAGGGCACGTAGTCGCTATGACTGGAGACGGCGTGAACGACGCTCCGGCGATTAAAGCGTCGGATATCGGCATCGCGATGGGCATAACCGGAACGGATGTGTCCAAGGAGGCATCTGCTCTCGTGCTGAGCGACGATAACTTCTCTACGATCGTCGCTGCGATTGAAGAGGGAAGAGGCATCTATGAGAACATTCGCAAGTTCATTCGCTACTTGCTGGCGTCCAATGTGGGCGAGATACTCGTCATGTTCTTGGCGATGATGGCGGGGCTGCCCCTGCCGCTTGTGCCGATACAGATTCTGTGGGTCAATCTGGTGACCGACGGCCTCCCTGCCATGGCGCTTGGCGTCGATCAGTCGGAGAAGGATCTGATGCAGCAGCAGCCGAGACCGGCGAAGGAGAATATATTTGCAAGGCGGTTGGGCTGGAAAATTGTTAGCCGAGGCATTCTAATCGGCATATGCACGCTTGGAGCATTCTGGATTACGCTGAAGGAAGGCGCTGGAGACGCTGAAAGCTTGACGCGGGCGCAGACGGTCGCTTTTACCACACTCGTCATGGCCCAGCTCATTCATGTGTTCGACTGCCGCAGCTCCCGCTCGATCTTCCATCGCAACCCGCTGCAGAACAAGTATTTGGTACTGGCCGTTCTCTCGTCGCTGCTGCTTATGCTGGGCGTGATCTATGTAGAAGCGATGCAGCCGATATTCAAGACCGTGCCAATCGGCTTCCGAGAGTGGTGTCTCGTGTTCGTGGCTGCTGGAATACCAACATTCCTGATGGGAATAGGCAGCGTTCTTGGTAAACCAAGTGGCAAGAACAGGAAAACGAAGTGGCCAATCGGTCCTCAAACCGTCTCCAAGTGACGGAATAATGCAAATAATCGTGTGAAATAGGAATAGCGTTTCTCTCTCTCTTGCGGTATGCTATATAGACATGACAAGTTGAGGATTGGGGCTTTACAAGGGGAGAGGACCAGGATGGAATTTACAAAAATGCACGGACTAGGCAATGATTTTATTGTGGTGGCAGGAGAGCGCAAGCTTCCGGACAACGCATCGGAGCTGGCGCTTTCCTTATGCAATCGTTATTTCGGCATCGGTGCCGACGGAATGGTCTACATTCTGCCTTCTGAGAAGGCAGATTTTGGCATGCGTATTATTAATTCGGACGGCACGGAAGCGGAGCAATGCGGGAACGCTATCCGGTGCGTCGCCAAATACGTATATGATAACGGCTTGATCGCTCAAGAGGATATTACGATCGAGACGATGGGAGCCGGTGTGCAGAAGGTGCAATTGACGATATACGAGAGAAAAGTGGACAAGGTTCGCGTCGATATGGGACCGCCGATCTTGAGTGGACTAGCCATCCCGACTACGATTGATGCGAAGCAAGTGGTGCAACAGCCCATTGAAGTAGACGGCCGCACCTTTGCCTTCACCGCTCTGTCGATGGGCAACCCACACTGTGTTATTGCGGTAGAGGATGCCGTATCGTTCGATCTGGAGACGTGGGGGCCGAGATTAGAGAGCCATCCGTTGTTCCCGCGTAAGGTGAACGTAGAATTCATAACGGTCAACAGCCGCAGCCAAATCGATATGCGAGTATGGGAACGCGGAGCGGGACCTACGCTGGCATGCGGCACAGGCGCGTGCGCAACACTAGTCGCTTCCGTACTGAAGGGAGAGACGGACCGAATCGCCACCATCTCTCTGAAGGGCGGCGATCTGCTGATTGAATGGAGCGAAAGCGACAATCACGTCTATATGACGGGACCTGCAGAGGAAGTATTCCGCGGTTCGATGAAAGGGGTATAGAGATGGGCGGAGAGTACAAAGCAAGTTTACAATTCAGACAAGCTCTGCAAAATCGTATTTTGGTCGGAGACGGAGCGATGGGAACTTATCTATACGGAATGGGCTTCCCAGTCGGTATTTCATATGAGGAATTCAACGTTACCCGGCCAGACGTGATCGGGAATGTGCATCGCCAGTACTATGAGGCGGGCGCCAGAGTGATCGAGACCAATACATTCTCCGCCAACCTGGAGAAGCTATCCAAGTATGGACTGGAAGGTGAGATGGAGGCCATTAACCGGGCAGGCGTCGCATTGGCGCGCGAGGCGGTCGGGAACGACGCATATGTGGTGGGAGCGGTCGGCTCCATTCGCGCCGGCAAGCTGAAAAATGTGAGAACGACTGCCGTAACAGAAGCGTACAGGAGACAAATGCATGCGCTGCTGCACGCGGGAGCTGACGGCTTGCTGCTGGAGACGTTCTATGATCTGACAGAGATGGTCATCGCACTTCGCGTCGCACGTGAACTGACGGACGTCCCTGTCATCTGTCAATTCGCGGCGGAGGATGTAGGGCGTACGCACGACGGCGTTGCGCTTGTCGACGCATTCCTGCAGCTGCAGGAGGCGGGTGCGGATGTGGTAGGCTTCAACTGTCGAAGCGGCCCAAGCGGCATTATGCGCGCGATGGATTCCGTGAGTGGACTCACCTCTCTGCCAATGTCCGTGTATCCCAATGCCGGCATACCGGATTATGTGGACGGCAAGTACGTGTACTCTGCGGGTCCAGAATACTTCGCGGAATCCGCCATGCGCTTCGCCGATCGCGGCGCCCGCATTATCGGCGGCTGCTGCGGCACGACGCCGCAGCACGTGGCGGCGATGGCAGCGGCTCTGGCGAATTATGTGCCTCAGCTCGGGGAGAACGCGGGACGACGGGAAGCGATCGTATTGGAGCCGCCTGCGAAGGCCGAACCTTCAACGGCAGAAGCAATCGTTCAACAAGACGAGGCTGCGCCGACGATCGTCGATCTGGTGAAGCAGCGTCATACGGTAATTGTCGAGCTCGATCCGCCCCGCGATCTGGATATCAGCAAGTTCATGACCGGTGCGGAGGCGCTCAAGACTGTGGGGGCCGATGCGGTGACGATGGCGGACAATTCGCTTGCGGTCACGCGAATGAGCAATTTGGCGCTTGCAGCATTGCTGCGCGAGCGCGTTGGCATTCGCCCGTTGATCCATATCGCTTGCCGAGACCGCAACCTGATCGGCACGCAGTCGCACATGATGGGGCTTGACGCGCTAGGCATCGACCATGTGCTGGCAGTGACTGGAGATCCCGCCCGGTTCGGCGACTTGCCGGATTCCAGCTCGGTGTACGACTTGACCTCGTTCGAGATGATCCGAATGATCAAGCAATTGAATGATGGAACGGCATTCAGCGGCAAGCCGCTCAAGCAGAAGGCGAATTTCGTCGTCGGAGCCGCATTCAATCCCAATGTGAAGCATCTGGACAAGGCGGTGCAGCGACTGGAGCGGAAGATTGCGTCCGGCGCCGACTACATTATGACGCAACCGGTATACGACGCGGCGCTTATGGAACGGATTGCAGAGTCAACCAAGCATCTGAATGTTCCTCTATTTATCGGCATTATGCCGCTTGCGAACGGACGCAATGCGGAATACTTGCACAATGAGGTGCCGGGCATTCAGCTGTCGGATGAAGTGCGCCAGCGAATGTCGGGGCTGGAAGGAGAAGCTGGCCGCGCAGAGGGCGTGCGGATCGCCCGAGAGCTGCTGGACAGCGCCATTCCGCATTTCAACGGCATCTACTTGATTACACCTTTCATGCACTATGATATGGCTGTACAATTAACGTCATATGTATGGGAAAAAACGAAAAAATAATGAGCTTGCGGCATGAATTCATCTTTTCTTCTTGTTTTTGCTTGTTCAGAGCTTTAAAATCAATTAGAATAAGGCGTAGGCTGAAGGGCGTAGAGAAATGTATGCTCTTTCCTTTTTTTGTCAACAATAGTGCGATAATGCGCAGAGATAGACCGTAGGTGAGGGGGATCTGGCTTGGCAATTAAGCTTATTAATATTGGATTTGGCAATATTGTTTCCGCCAATCGCATTATATCTATCGTTAGTCCGGAATCGGCTCCAATCAAACGCATTATTCAGGAAGCTCGCGACAGGCATATGCTCATTGACGCAACCTATGGACGCCGTACGCGTGCGGTCATTATTACAGACAGCGATCATGTTATTTTATCAGCGGTACAACCGGAGACGGTTGCGCATCGTCTATCCACGAAGGATGACGATAACGACGAATAGTACGGTACAGGGAGCAGGGAACAAATGGGATTGTTAATCGTTTTGTCCGGTCCGGCCGGAGTAGGAAAGGGTACGGTGTGCACGGCGCTTCGCGAGCGGATGCCGGAGCTTGTGTATTCCGTGTCGGCCACAACCAGGCAGCCGAGACAAGGTGAGGTTGATGGCATCAATTATTTTTTTAAGACTAGAGCACAATTTCAGGAGATGATCGCTCATGACGCTCTTCTGGAATATGCGGAATATGTCGGCAACTACTACGGGACTCCCCGCGACTTCGTGAAGGAGACGCTGGCGAGCGGCAAGGACGTCATTCTGGAGATCGAAGTGCAGGGTGCGTTGAAGGTGAAGGAGAAATTCCCGGAGGCGATATTCGTCTTCCTGCTCCCGCCTTCCCTGGAGGAGTTGAAGCAGCGGATTACGGGCAGAGGCACAGAGACGATGGAGACGATCAATACGCGTATGAACGTGGCTGTGGAGGAGATGAGCCTTCTTCAGCATTATGATTATGCGGTTATGAACGATGAGATCGATGCCGCTTGCGACCGGATACGGAGCATCGTCATCGCCGAGCATTGCCGCAGAGAGAGATTCGTCCCTTATGTAACAGGGATGAAGGATGCGATTGAGAAAGCCTGAGTGAGGAGAATGTTCAATGTTATATCCTTCAATAGATGAAATGGTGAAAAAGGTAGATAGTAAGTATACACTCGTCGTAGCCGCTTCCAGAAGGGCGCGGATGCTTCGCGACGGCAACAAATCCGATCTGGCGGAGACGCGATCCCACAAATTCGTAGGCGTGGCGCTCGAAGAGATTTACGGCGACTTCATTCAATTGGAATCGCGAGACTCCAAGGAAGAATAACACCAACTTAAGGTGAAGCGGAGCGTGGCTGGCAACAGTGCATGCTCCGCTTATTTGCATGGATACGCTCTATTTTTTCTCAGCGGTTATGGTAAAATAAAAGAGAATTTTCTGATGTCCACGGACGGAATGTATAAGTACAAGTAGTGCACTACAAGCGACGTCAGCCTTGGACGATACGAATGGGAGGGATAGGGATGGAACAGAAGCGTTATCCGATCGGCAGATTTTTATTCGAAGGCATGACGGCTGCTCAGCAGGAGCAGTGGATTGCAGAGGTGGAACAGTTCCCGCATCTTATTAGGGAGGCGGCAGTCGACCTGAACGATGAACAGCTGAATACTCCATATCGCCATGGAGGCTGGACGGTGAGGCAGACCATTCATCATATGGCAGATGCTTCCATGCACTGTTACTCGCGCTTCAAGTGGACGTTGACGGAATCCAATCCTACCATCAAGCCGTTCCATGAAGACGGCTGGGCCGGGCTGAGGGACAGTGTCACCGCGCCTGTCGAGCATAGCTTGGCGATCGTAGATGGCGTTCATCCAAGGTGGGCAATTCTGTTGCGATCCATGAGCAGAGTCGACTTCGAGCGGCAGTTCTATCATCCTGAGCAGGGCATCCAGATCAAGCTGTCCGCCTTCCTCAGCTTCGTCGCATGGCACGGCAAGCATCATGTCGCACATATTCGCAATCTCCGGGAAGAGCGGGGATGGTAATGGATGCTGCGCCCCTCCTGGGCGCAGCATCGTTGTCTGCATGCACGGATTGACATCATCATGAGCGCGAGTTACAGACAGGCAGGCATTAGGCAAGATATTATACAGGACAGGAGTTGGCGGCAAGTTGCAAGCATTGCATGGAAAGAGAATATTGCTGGGAGTAACAGGCGGCATCGCCGCATATAAGGCGGCGGCGTTGACCAGCAAGATGGTCCAGGCGGGAGCCCATGTGGACGTTATGATGACGGAATCCGCTGCCAAGTTCATTACTCCGCTAACATTGCAGACGCTCTCGCGCAACCGGGTACATATGGATACGTTCGACGAGCAAGATCCTTCTGTCGTCTCTCATATCCATCTGGCTGATCATGCCGATCTGATCATCATCGCGCCGGCCACGGCCAACACGATTGCGAAGCTCGCAGGCGGCTTCGCGGACGATATGCTCAGTACGACGTTGCTGGCGGCTTCCTGCCCGGTATTGATCGCTCCGGCGATGAATGTGCATATGTACGAGCATCCCGCGGTTGTCGACAATATGAAGCGGCTGGCGGAACGCGGAGTCATGTTCATCGAGCCCGGCACAGGTCAGCTGGCATGCGGCTATGTAGCGAAGGGACGGCTGGCGGAGCCGGAGGATATTATGGAGGCTGCGTCGCGGTGGTTCAGCAGGAAGGAACTGCTGGCGGGTAAGCGAGTTCTCGTCACGGCCGGAGGCACGATGGAAAGGCTTGATCCCGTCCGTTATCTAACGAACGACTCCTCCGGCAAGATGGGCTTCGCCATTGCGGAGGCGGCCAGGATGATGGGAGCTGAAGTGACAGTCATCAAGGGAAGAACCTCCGTTGCTGCGCCGGCAGGCGTGCGTGTCATCCAGGTGGAGTCCGCGGAGCAGATGCTGGAACAGGCGACAGCCTTGTATTCGAACTGCGACATTGTGGTGAAAGCGGCTGCGGTTGCTGATTACCGACCAGTCGTCGTGGCGGATCAGAAGATTAAGAAGAAGGGCGATCGGCTGCTGCTGGAACTGGAGCGAACGACGGATATTTTGGAGACGCTGGGCGAGCGGAAGGAGCATCAGTTCCTGATCGGATTCGCCGCTGAGACGGATCAGGTGGAGCGCTACGCCATGGACAAGCTGAGACGCAAAAACTGCGATTGGATTGTGGCTAACGATGTCAGTGCGGAAGGCGCCGGCTTCGACGGAGATACGAATATCTTGTCCGTATATGGTCCGGACGGGCTGATCGAAGCGTTGCCGCTAATGTCCAAGCGCAGTGCCGCGGCACGTCTGATGGAGCTTGCCGCCGTCGCTTCCCGTGGAGGGGAGCCGGAATGATTGCCAAAGTAATTGTCGATGTGCCGAGCCGCCAGACGGATCGGCCTTTTGATTATAAGGTGCCGGAAGCGATCGAGGATTGGATTGAAGTCGGCAGTCGTGTCGGCGTCCCCTTCGGCGGAAGGGTGCTGCAGGGATTCGTGGTCGGGCTGTCGGAGACGGCGACTGTGGACAGCTCGAAGCTGAAGGCTGTAGCGGAGCTGCTTGATCCCGTCCCCCCTCTGCTGCCGGATATGGTGGAGCTGTCAGAGTGGCTCTGCGCCAAATATTGCTGCTCCCGCACCCAAGCGCTTGGTGTGATGATCCCCGCTGCCTTGAAGGGGAAGGAAGAGCGCTATATCGGCATCGAGGAAGATGTGGAGACGGTTCTTCTGCCGGAGGCGCTGAAGGAGGAGATCAGGGAGAACGGCGGCTGGATCAAGCTGGAGAGACTGCTGCGAAGCTTCCCTGAGCATGCCGGTTCGGTTAAGGAAGGGCTGCGCAGCGGCATGCTGGCTGTTCGTTCGTCAATCAAGGACCGGCTGGCGGTCCGCACGGTGCTTACGGTGTTCCCTCTGGAGGATACGGTGGCTATGGCCGCCGCCAAACAGGCGATGCCGCGTAGCGCCGCTAAGCAGATAACCGTGCTGGAACACTTGCTGGAGCATCCCTATCCCGTTGCCATGGCGCAGCTGGCCAAGGAGCTGAGCGTGGCGGTATCCACGATTCGCGCGCTGGAGAAGAAAGAGCTTCTGTCGATTCGAGAGGTGGAGAAAGAGCGTGATCCGTACGGAGACCGTTCTTATGAACGCACTGTGCCGCTCGCCTTGACGAAGGAGCAAGAAGCTGTATACAGCCGTATTGCCGATGTCATTCGCTCCGAGCATCACTTCACAATGCTGCTGCATGGCGTGACCGGCAGCGGCAAGACGGAAGTGTATCTACAATCGATTCAATACTGTCTGGAACAAGGGAAACAAGCGATCGTGCTTGTGCCGGAAATTTCGCTTACCCCGCAGATGGTGGAGCGATTCAAAGGGAGATTCGGGACGGCTGTAGCTGTGCTGCACAGCAGGCTTTCGGATGGGGAGCGTTATGACGAGTGGCGGAAAATACGGAGCGGGCGCGCCGTTGTCGCGATCGGTGCCCGTTCCGCCATATTCGCACCCTTCCGGCATATCGGACTAATTATTATCGACGAGGAGCACGAATCCTCGTACAAGCAAGAGGAAAGTCCGAAGTACCATGCCAGGGATGTCGCTGTGCGCCGCGCCAAGCAGCATGGGGCGGCGGTCGTGCTGGGTTCCGCGACGCCGTCGCTGGAATCGTTCGCCGCAGCCAGCCGGGATATGCCGCCTGGAGCGCCATCTCCGCTGCTGCCCATGCCGAGCCGTGTTAGCGGAAGGCCTCTTCCGGAGGTGGAAGTGGTCGATATGCGCTCGGAGCTGCGTGACGGCAACCGCTCTATGTTCAGCCGCAAGCTGCATGGGGAGCTGCTGCGTCGTCTGGAGCGCGGGGAGCAGTCGGTATTGCTGCTGAACCGGCGCGGCTACTCTACGTTCGTCATGTGCCGCTCATGCGGTTATACGGCGGCTTGTCCGCATTGCGACATCTCGCTTACCTATCACCAGAAGACGAGGCTTGTGCGATGTCATTATTGCGGTCACGCGGAAGCTGCGCCGGGGCAATGTCCTTCCTGCGAGAGTGAGCATATCCGCTACTTCGGCACCGGCACGCAGAAGGTGGAGGAAGAGCTGGCGAAGCTGTTCCCCGGTATTCGAGTTATTCGAATGGATGTGGACACAACATCCGGCAAGCATGCCCATGAACGGCTGCTGTCGCAATTCGGTGAGCGCAAGGCGGATGTGCTGCTCGGAACGCAGATGGTTGCCAAGGGACTGGATTTCCCCTACGTCACCCTCGTAGGGGTCATTGCTGCAGATACGTCGCTCAACTTGCCGGACTTCCGTGCCGCCGAGCGCACCTTCCAGCTGCTCACGCAAGTAGCGGGTCGGGCCGGGCGGCATCACCTTGAAGGGGAGGTTATCATTCAGACGTACAGCCCTGAGCATTATGCCATTGCAAAGTCGCAGCAGCATGATTATGCCGGATTCGTCCGGGAGGAGCTCCGGCATCGAAGTGTGATGGCCTACCCGCCGTATTGCCGCTTGGCGCTCGTGCTGATGTCGCACGAGCAACTGCCGGCGGTAATCGCCGCCAGCGACAGGTTCGCGGCGGAGATAAGGGAGCTGGCGCAGCATGAAGGGGTGCTCGTCCCGCTATCGAGCGGCCGGCCGAGAGCGGTGGAGGTGCTGGGGCCGGTCGCTTCCTCGATCGCGAGAATGAAAGATCGCTACCGCTTCCAATGTGTGATAAAATATCGGGGGAGTGTCGACGTATCCGGCATGGTGCAGCGGGTTCTGCAATCGCTGCTGAAGGAAACCGCGCACCGGGGCGTTCAGTTCAGCGTCGACGTGGACCCGCAAGTGATTATATAACTGTAATTATGTATAAAAGGATGGGAACAAGCATGAGCATTCGATTGATTGTCAAGGAACCGGACCCGGTTCTTCACGAAGTGGCCAAGGAAGTGACTAAGTTCAACGCCAATCTGCAGAAGCTGCTGAAGGATATGGCGGAAACGATGTACGATGCGAACGGCGTTGGGCTAGCCGCGCCGCAAATCGGCATTCTCAAGCGCGTCATCGTGGTAGATGTGGGTGATGAGAGTGGGCTGGTGGAGATGGTCAATCCCGTCATTCTGGAGCGGGAGGGCGAGCAGATCGGTCCTGAGGGATGTCTGAGCATTCCCGGCATCAACGGGGACGTGAGAAGAGCGGAGCGGATCGTAGTGGAAGGTCAAGACGCTGCCGGCGAACGCTTTACGATTGAAGCGAAAGGCTATTTCGCACGCGCGTTCCAGCATGAGATCGATCACCTGAACGGCATATTGTTCACCGAAATTGCGGATAGCGTCTATGAAGTAACAGACAGGCCGGAAAGGGGAGACGAATAGAAGGATGCGTATTGTATTCATGGGGACGCCGACATTCGCCGTCCCTTCTCTTGCTATGTTGATGGAACAAGGCTATGAGATCGCTGCGGTCGTGACGCAGCCGGATCGTCCGCAAGGCCGGAAAAAAGTGCTTACGCCGCCGCCTCTCAAGGAAGCGGCGTTGTCGTATGGGTTACCTGTCCTGCAGCCCGAGCGGATGAGACGGCCGGAATCGGTAGAAGCCATCGCTGAGCTGAAGCCGGACTTGATCGTAACGGCAGCATACGGGCAGATCTTGCCGAAAGCGGTGCTGGATATCCCGCGATACGGCTGTATTAACGTACACGGCTCCCTGCTGCCGAAGTACCGCGGCGGTGCCCCAATTCAGCGCTCTATTATGGAAGGGGAAGCTGTTACGGGTGTCACCATTATGTATATGGCAGAGGGACTCGATACCGGCGACATGATCAGCAAAGTGGAAGTGCCGATTGAGGATGACGACACTTCAGGCACTCTATTCCAGAAGCTGAGTCTTGCAGGAGCGGAGCTGCTCAAGGATACGCTGCCGGCAATTATCTCCGGAGAGGCGAAGGGCATTCCGCAGGTCGAGGAAGAGGCCACCTACGCCCCCAATCTGACGCGCGAGGACGAAAGAATAGATTGGGGACGCTCCGCCCATGCCATTCGCAATCAAGTGAGAGGACTCTCCCCGATGGCAGGCGCATTCACTTATTTGAATGACGAAGTGTTCAAGGTTCGGGCGTGCTCATGTCCGGACGAGGAACGAGCATCCGGCGATTATGCTCCGGGCACGATTATCGCTGCGGACAAGAACGGCATAGCGGTGCAGACAGGGGACGGAACGCTGCTGCTGACAGAGATCCAGCCGGCGGGCAAGAAGGCGATGCAAGCCGCCGACTGGCTGAAAGGGGCTCGTCTGGAGCCTGGCGCGAGCTTCCGCTCCGGGAGCCCGCAATGAAGCGGCGGCAAGCGGCGCGCTCGCCCAGGGAGCTGGCGCTTGATGCGCTGGTTAAAGTGGAGCAGAGCGGCGCGTATAGCAACATTCAGTTGAACCGGATGCTGCAAGAGGCGGAGCTGTCGCGCACGGATGCCGCGCTGGCGACGGAGTTGGTGTACGGCACGATCGCCCGTAAGAAGACGCTGGATTACTGGATCGCGGGCTTCCGGGCGAAGGGGTTGCACGGCATAGAGCCTTGGGTGCTGCAATTGCTTCGTATGAGTGCCTATCAGTTGCTCTATCTGGAGCGGGTGCCCTCCCATGCTGCGGTCAACGAAGCGGTCGATATCGCGAAGCGGCGCAGCCATCGCGGCATCGCGGGCATGGTGAACGGCGTCCTGCGCAATATGGTTCGCCGTCTGAGCGACTTGACGGAAGCCTGCATCGATGCGGGTGAACCGATTGCAACTGTTGCCGTCCGGCATTCCTATCCGGAATGGCTGGTGCGGCGCTGGACGGACGCCTACGGCATGGAGACGGCGGAAGCGATATGCGCTGCGGGCAATGAGCCGCCGCATGGCAGCATTCGGACGAACGTCATGCTGCAACATCCATCGGATCTGCTGCAGGAGCTACAGCAGGAGGGGCTTGACGCAGAGGCTTCCCCGATTGCCTCGTCTGGCATTATCGTCAGGAAGGGCGGCAATCTGGCGGATTCCGACGGCTACCGGGCAGGCAAGTGGTCCATACAGGACGAGAGCTCGATGCTCGTCGCAGAAGTGCTGGCTCCGAAAGAAGGCATGACGGTGCTGGACTGCTGCGCCGCTCCGGGCGGCAAGGCGCTTCATATCGCGGAGCTGATGAACGGAACGGGCAAAGTATGGGCCAACGATCTGCACGAGCATAAACGGAAGCTGATTCAGCAAGGAGCGGAGCGGCTCCGGCTTGGCAATGTGGAAGCGATCACTGGCGACGCGGGAGCGTTGGCGGAACGATTCCCGGCAGGTTCCATGGATGCAGTGCTGCTGGATGCCCCGTGCTCCGGCTTCGGCGTCATTCGCCGCAAGCCGGAGATACGGTGGACGAAGGAGGAGTCGGACATCGCCTCCATCGCTGCGCTGCAACGCAGACTGCTTCACGCCGCAAGCGGGCTCGTGCGTCCCGGCGGCGTACTCCTGTACAGCACATGCACGGTGGAGAAGGAAGAGAATGAGCGTCAGATCGCAGCTTTCCTGAAGGAGCATCCGGAATACGCGCTGGATGCCGGCTGGCCGCAGCTGCTGCTGCGCAGGCTGGAGGAGAAGGGGATTATCGACGCGCAGTTCGACGGTCAGCTCCAGCTGCTGCCGCAGCACTTCGACAGCGACGGGTTCTATATCGCCCGCTTAATCAGGCGCTCGTAAGGCTTGTTCGCTCCTGATGGACGTTTGTGGTAAAATAAATCGACAATGCTACTTTGAAATATAGGTGTGATGAGATGAAACCGTTTATTTATGACTATACGTACGAGCAGTTGAAAGAATGGATGAAGGACAACGGCGAGCCGGCCTTCCGCGCGGAACAGTTGTTCCAATGGATCTACGTGAAGCGAGTGAAGGACTTCGACCAGATGACGAATCTGTCCAAGGAGCTGAGGCAGAAGCTGGAGGACAGCTTCCAGTTCGTCACGCTGGAGGAGATTACGAAGCTGGAGTCCAAGGACGGAACGGTCAAGTTCCTGTTCGGCCTGCACGACGCCCATGCGATCGAGACGGTCATTATGCGTCACAGCTACGGCAACAGCATATGTGTGACGACGCAGGTCGGATGCCGAATCGGCTGCACGTTCTGCGCATCGACGCTGGGCGGACTGAAGCGGAATCTGACGGCGGGCGAGATTGTAGCACAGGTGGTGACGGCCCAGCAGATGCTCGACGCGACGGAAGAACGCGTGTCCAGCATCGTTATTATGGGATCCGGCGAGCCGTTCGAGAACTACGATGCGACGTTGGCTTTCCTGCGCATCATGATTCACGAGAAGGGACTTCATATCGGCCAGCGTCATATTACGGTATCTACAAGCGGCATCGTGCCGAGCATGTACAAATTCGCTGATGAGAATACGCAGATTAATCTGGCGTTGTCGATCCATGCGCCGAACGACAAGCTGCGCTCCAAGCTGATGCCGGTCAATCGGCGCTTCCCGTTCGAGGACGTTATGGAAGCGTGCCGGTATTATCTGGCGAAGACAGGAAGAAGAATTACGTTCGAGTACGCTTTGATCGGCGGGGTGAACGACCGCCCCGAGCATGCCGAAGAGCTCGCAGAAGTGTTGAAGGATCTGTTGTGCCATGTGAACCTGATTCCTGTCAATCATGTGCCCGAACGCAACTATGTGCGAACGCCGCGCAACGATATTTTTGAATTCGCGCGCATTTTGGAGAACAAGGGGATTAACGTGACGATTCGCAGGGAGCAAGGTCATGACATTGCGGCCGCTTGCGGCCAATTAAGGGCGAAGCATATGGAGTCCACGGCGAGGTGAGGACGTGATGTTAACAGCTTATCGAACACATGTCGGGCGAGTTCGTCATGTGAATGAAGATCATGCATGGATCGGTCGCTTGGGCAGCAGCATCGCGCTGGCGATCGTGGCCGATGGCATGGGCGGTCATCTGGCCGGCGATGTGGCGAGCGGAATGGCTGTGGAGGCGTTCCGCAGCGCGCTGGAGCAATATTCAGAGAAGACTGCATTCTCCGAGGAAGAAGCGAAGATGCTGATGCGTCAGGCAATCAGCGCTGCGAATGAATCCATTCACGCAATGGCCAGCAAAGAGGAGAAGTATCATAATATGGGTACGACGATTGTGGCTGCTCTGCTGCAGAGGGGCAGGGCGGTCGTCGGTCATGTCGGCGACAGTCGGGCATATAGACTGGGGAAGGACTCCATCTCACTGTTGACGGAGGACCACTCCCTCGTCAACGAGCTGCTTCGGTCCGGCCAGCTGAATCCGGAGGAGGCGGCCCATCATCCGCGTCGCAACGTACTCACAAGAGCGGTGGGGACGGATGCGCGCGTCGATATCGACGTCAATTCCTTGCCATGGGCACCGGACGATGTATTGCTGCTCTGCAGCGACGGTCTTAGCAATCTGGTGAATGAAGGGCGGATGCTGGAGACGATGACAGCCTCCGGCTGGGACCTGGAAGCCGGTGCGGAACAACTGATCCAGCTTGCGCTGGAGGCGGGAGGAGACGACAATGTCACTGTCGTGCTCTTGCGGCTTGACGCAGGGGAACGGGAGGAGAATGAGCTATGATAGGACATAACCTGGGCGGACGGTACGAGATACTGTCTCGAATAGGCGGAGGCGGCATGGCCTTGGTCTACAAGGCGCACGATGCGCTGCTGAACCGCCATGTAGCGGTGAAGGTGCTGCGTCAGCAGTTCGTCAATGACGATGAATTCATTCGCCGCTTCAACCGTGAGGCGCAATCCGCAGCATCATTGTCTCATCCTAACGTAGTCAGCATATATGATGTCGGCCAAGAGGACGACACGCATTATATCGTTATGGAATATGTGGAAGGCCACAATCTTAATGAAATTATCACTGATCGCGCTCCTCTGCAAGCAGATGAAGCTGTGCGCATCGCCCAGCAAATATGCGACGCATTGGATCATGCGCATTATAATCACATCATCCATCGCGACATCAAGCCTCATAATATTCTGATCGGCAACAACGGCCGCGTGAAAGTGACGGACTTCGGAATCGCGCGCGCGGTGACCGCCTCTACAATTACGCATACAGGGTCAGTTGTGGGCTCTGTGCACTACTTCTCGCCGGAGCATGCCAAGGGCATTAACGCCGGTGAGAAGTCAGATCTATATTCGCTGGGCATCGTGCTCTACCAGATGCTGACCGGCAAGCTGCCGTTCTTGGGCGAGAGTCCCATCAGCGTCGCGCTGAAGCATCTGCAGGAGACGTTCGACGAGCCGCGCGCTGTCAATCCGCATATACCTCAAAGCGTGGAGAACGTTATTCTGAAGGCGATGCGCAAAAACCCGTCCGAGCGTTATGAATCGGCGAAGCAGATGCAGCAAGATCTGGAGAACTGCTTGGCGCCGGGACGTCTGAACGAACCGAAAATTGCATTTCAATCATCCGGCGATCTGGATGAGACGAAAATCATGCCCGCCATACGCGGCGACGCGGTTATGTCTACGGCCACGACGGCGCACCCATCCGACGCGACGGGCAAGCATGCGACCGTGTCCCACACCGGCACTCACTGGGAGGATACTGGCGTGACGAGCAAGAAGAAGGGCTGGAAGAAGCCGGTTGCCGTCGTAGGCACAACGCTGCTGCTTCTCGCGCTCATAATCTGGGGTTTCTTCATTCTGCTGGATAAGCTGAATCCGGAAGAAGTGGATGTGCCTTACGTCGTCGATTTGAGCTTGACTGAGGCGCGCAAGGAGATTGAAGCGGCCGGCCTGAAGGTGAAGGAGCCGGTGACGCGGGAATTCCAGAAGGATATCCCGCTTGATCAGGTATACGACCAGACGAAGAAGAATATGAAGGTGAAGGAAGGCTCTTTCATTGAGCTGTACGTCAGCGATGGCCCGGAGATGGAAGAGATGGGGCAATATGTTGGCATGGACAAGCGGGATGTGCTGGATGAGCTGTTCGCCATGGGAATCGACGAGAAGGAGATTCGCATTAAGGAAGTGTACAACGAGGATGAGGAAGCGGGCACTATACTGGAACAGGAACCCGCTGCAGGCACACGGATCGACCCCGAGACTGCGATCGTCTCCTTCGTCGTCAGTCTGGGGCCGGAGCCGACGACGATACCGGACATTATCGATGTGGAGCTGAAGGTGGCGCGGCAGCTTCTGAAGTCGCACTTCCTTGTGCTGAACGAAGAGGATATCCAGTACGTGCCGAGCTATGTGATCAAGAAGGGCAATGTCATTGAAATTGAGACGAATGAGGCGAACGATGAGGTTCCGAAGGGATCTGAGGTCAAGATTAGCGTCAGCACTGGGCCGCCGGAGGACGCGATCACTCATCAGCGGAATATTACGATCTATCCCGCCAATTTCAATAAAGCAAGTGTAGTGAGAATTGAATATTCAGATGCTTCCGGCGAGAATATGGACGGTGGCACCTACAACATTACGGATCGTATTACGATTCCGGTGACGGTCATACTGGCACCTGATACGACAGCGCGCATTATGATCTACCGCGACAAGGAGCTCATGGAAGTGCTGTCGATCTCGTATGAGGATGCGAAGTCGGGTAACGACTCCAGTATCTCTATTCCCGGCGAGGAGACTCCGCCGCCTTCGCAGGAGCCTACGGAAGCTCCGGTGCAAGCGGAAGCCGTCGATGATGAATCAGGGACCGACAGCCAGCCGGATATCGAAGAACAAGGAGAAGGAGAAGCGAATGAGCAAGAACAGCCATAAGCAACAGGGATTGATCGTCAAAGCGTTAAGCGGATTCTACTATGTCAAGCCGGATGATGCGAACTGTGGCGAGACGCTGCAGTGTCGGGCTCGCGGCATCTTCAAGAAGCGGGGACTGACGCCGCTCGTAGGCGATCGCGTCGTCTACAGCGTGACGGAGAACGGCGAAGGCACCGTCGAAGAGCTGCTGCCCCGTACTTCCGAGCTGGTAAGACCGCCCGTCGCCAATGTCGATCTGGCTGTTCTTGTCTTCTCCGTCTCGGAGCCGGTGCTCAACTTACAACTGCTGGATAAGTTCCTGCTCCATATTGAATATGCCGACATTCCGGCTGTGCTATGCTTGAGCAAGCAGGATTTGCAGGATGGTGGTGATACCGAAGAGATCGCGGAAGCGATCTCCTCCGTACACCGCATCTACGGCGATCTGGGTTATGACGTCTACGGAACAAGCTCCAGTCAGGGAGAAGGTATTCAACAACTTCAGGAGCGGCTGAGAGGACATGTCGCCGTGTTCGCGGGCCAATCCGGGGTAGGCAAGTCCTCCTTGCTCAATGCTATCGTGCCGGGGTTGTCGCTAGCTACGAATGCGATCAGCAACAAGCTGGGACGGGGCAAGCATACGACGCGACATGTCGAGCTGATCGATATCGGCGGAGGATATGTAGCGGATACGCCGGGCTTCAGTCAGCTGGACTTCGAGGAGCTTGGCATTGAAGATCTGGGCTACGGATTCGTGGAAATACGGGAGTTGTCGAGCGATTGCAAGTTCCGCGGCTGCACTCATTCCCATGAGCCGGGCTGCGCGATCATAGCCGCGCTGGAGCGCGGCGAGATAGAACAGAGCCGCTATGAGCATTACCGGCTGTTCCTTGCGGAATTGAACGAAAAAAAACGGAGGTACTGAATGAACATGACCATTATTGCGCCATCCATTCTTTCTGCGGACTTCTCCCGTCTGGGGGAAGAGATAACGGCCGTCGAGGCCGCCGGAGCGGATTGGATTCACATCGATGTCATGGACGGAGTGTTCGTTCCCAATCTGACGTTCGGACCGCCTGTCATCTCTGCAGTGCGTCCCGCGACGAAGCTCCCATTCGATGTCCATCTGATGATCGAGCGGCCTGAGTTGTCTCTCGACGATTATATCGCTGCCGGAGCGGATCGGATTACAGTGCACTATGAAGCGTGTACGCACCTGCACAGGACGATTCATTATATAAAGGACAAGGGCCTGCCGGCAGGCGTGGCCCTCAATCCTGCAACGCCCGTCTCCGTGCTGGAACCGATACTGCATGACGTGGATCTCGTCCTGATCATGACGGTCAATCCCGGCTTCGGCGGCCAGTCCTTCATCCCGTATTCGCTGAACAAGCTGCGCGCTCTGCAAGCGATGCTGCAGGAGCGTGGATTGTCCGGCGTACATGTGCAAGTGGACGGCGGCATTAACGGGGAGACGGCGCGTCAGGTCAGAGAGACCGGAGCAGATGTGCTCGTCGCGGGCAGTGCCGTGTTTACGGAGGCGGACCGTCAGCAAGCTATTTTATCTCTGCGCTAAGGAGGATCACTTTTGAACAGTTCGTTGAAGACGGCGTTCTGGGTTGTTTTATACGCATTTCTGGCGGGCCTCGCGCTCGCCTTGTTTGCCCAGATTACGCCGATAATCCGCTATGTTTTTTCTCTGCTTGCGCTTGTTATCGGAATACGTTTTTTTCGCTTGTACGACACGATCGGGCTTAGGGTGGCCTTTATCGTTACCGCTATTATTTTTTACTTTCTTGTTGCAATTGCTTTCGCCATCTACCAGTATATGAAAGAGAATCCGGAGCTGATGACAGGCATGTTGTAATCCTTCAGAAAGGGCGCATGGCATGGAATAGGACAATGTGGCTCCGCATACTATGGTTACATGAGCGCGGGATAGGCTACGGAAATATTTCATGAGCGTGTCTGAGGAGGGATGGGACATGAAATTTTATACAATTAAGCTGCCTAAGTTTTTGGGAGGGTTCGTGAAGGCGATACTGAATACGTTTCAAAAAAACTGATCGCAATAGCAACTAAAAAAAGCACCTGATATCAGGTGCTTTTGTCAGGTGGCAGCGCCACACTATACGCGGCTAACCTTGCCGGATTTCAGAGCGCGAGCGCTCACGTATACGCGCTTTGGCTTACCGTCGACGAGAATGCGAACTTTCTGAACGTTTACGCCCCAATTGCGGCGTGTTTTGTTGTTGGCATGGGATACATGGTTGCCTTTCTTAGGCGACTTGCCTGTCAGATAACATTTGCGAGACATGACTACACCTCCTTAACGTATTGCTAGTGCCGATCTGAATTCATGAGCTCACGCTGGTCTTATGGCCTGCGGCGTGTGCTGTCTCATTCTGTATTAGAGAGAGAATATCATTAAACACACTCGAATATCTTACCATAAACTACAGTTCTGTTCAACTCATTTCGGTGAGGCGATTTTGTTGCGCGGACTTCAATAACGATATCTTTTATAGTACAATGGTACATAGTCCATAATATAGATGACAGGAGCGTGCTAACCATGGTACTTCAAATCGATTCAGAGAGTGGCTCCGTATTTATAACGGATCATTGCCTTGCCGTCATTGCGGGTTCGGCCGCTATGGAATGTTATGGACTGGTCGGGATGGCTTCGCGCAAGCAGTTGAAGGACGGAATCGCCGAGCTGCTTGGGAGAGAGAATTGGACGCGGGGCGTCGTGATTCGAAGGGAGAACGAACGACTTCATATCGACTTGCACATTATCGTGAGTTACGGCATCAGAATTTCAGAGGTCGCTCATAATATTCAGACCAAGGTAGAATATGTGATGCGTGAGATTGCGGGCTTGCAAGTGGAAGAGGTTAATATATTTGTACAGGATGTTAGGGTATCCAGCTAGCAGGAAGGGGAATTTTCATTGGGTAAGCGCTCTATTAACGGAACGGATTTTGCCGCGATGGCGATGATCGGCGCTGAATTGCTGCAGCGCAACGCTGAGAAGGTAAATGCATTAAACGTATTTCCGGTTCCGGATGGGGATACCGGTACGAATATGAGCTTGACGATGAGCTCAGGCGTTCGCGAGCTTAGAAGCCGTGCTTCCGAGCACATGGGCAAAACCGCGGAAGCGTTGTCGAAAGGATTGCTAATGGGGGCGAGAGGCAACTCCGGCGTTATCTTGTCTCAATTGTTCAGAGGCTTCTCGAAGTCGCTGTCAGCTTTGAACGAAGCGACGGCAATGGAGCTTGCGGCTGCCTTGCAGCACGGAGTGGATCTAGCTTACAAGGCGGTAGTGAAGCCCGTTGAAGGCACGATTCTTACCGTTGCCAAAGAAGCGGCCAAGCATGCCGTGCAGTATGCTCGACGTTCCACGAACGTGGAGGAACTGATGGAGGAAGTGCACCGCAAGGCGAACGAAGCGTTGGCGCGCACACCGGATCTTCTTCCCGTGTTGAAGCAAGTGGGCGTTGTCGATTCCGGCGGACAAGGCCTTGTCTATATTTATGAAGGGTTCCTTCGCTACTTGAAGGAAGGGGAAGCCGGTGAATACGGGGACATGGTGTTCATGCCTTCTGAAGCCGCTCCTCCCGAGCAGGTGACCGTGCCGACTACCGCTTTAGAGCGGACAGCTTCTCATCATAGCGCACAGGCACGGCTCTCCACGGATGCAATTGATTTTCCGTATGATATGGAATTTTTTATAAATCGGAGGTTGGGTGGAGGTTCAGCGGTGTTTTTTGATGAATCCGCTTTCAAGCATTCGCTTGAGAAGGATGGGGACTCTATACTGGTCATCGTAGACGACGATGTCATTAAAGTCCATGTGCATTCGCGCAGACCGGGTGATGTGCTCAATCTTGCTCTGTCTTACGGGGAGCTTACGGACATTCATATACTGAATATGCGCGAGCAGCACCGGGAGTTGCTGCAAGGGGATCTTAACACCGGCGGCGCGGATCTCTCCTCGGCCGAGCTGCTGACGGGTCAAGCCGTTAACGGCATGCCCCCGGGGCAGGTGTACGAGCGTGCGCCCTATGGCATCATTGCCGTTGCGCTTGGAGAAGGAACGAAGGAGCTGTTCCGCTCCAGTGATGTCGACACCGTATTGTCCGGCGGACAGACAATGAATCCCAGCACGGAGGATTTCCTGACGGCAATTGACGCCTTGTCCGCGAATCATATCTTCTTGCTCCCCAATAACAGCAATATTATATTGGCTGCGGAGCAAGCCGCCGAGCTAAGCGAGCGAAGCGTCACCGTCATCTCGACGCGCACGATTCCTCAAGGCTTGGCCGCCATGCTGGCATTCAAGGAGGAAGAGACGCCGGAACGCAATGCGGAATGGATGACAGCGGCTGCAGGCAGCGTTATATCCGGACAAGTTACGAAGGCTGTACGTCATACGACGATGGATGGCATTGACATTCAAGAGGGCGATTATATCGGTATTAAGGAGAAGACAATCGTGGCATCCGACAGTCAATTGCTGGCCGTATGCCAGACATTGCTAAGCAGTATGCTGGAGGACGACGGAGATGTACTGACGGTGCTTGCGGGCGAGGAGGCGCAGCCTGAGGTTACAAGCGCGTTACTGAAGTGGATGGAAGCGGAATACCCGGATTTGGAGCTGGATATGCAGATAGGCGGGCAGCCGATGTATCCTTACCTGTTCGCTGTGGAATAAGGGATGATTACAAGTGATATGTTAGGAAAGGATGATACAAGGTGGGGAAAGTACGTATCGTGACGGACAGTACATCTGATATTCCGCAGCAGGTGCGCGAACGGCTTGGTATTACGATGGTGCCGCTCAAGGTACACTTTGGAGAAGAGACCTATCAAGACGCGGTGACGATTGACCCGGAGCTATTTTATAATAAATTGAAAGCTTCATCCGCTCTGCCAACAACGTCGCAGCCGTCGCCGATAGAATTCTCCGAAGTATATGAGCGTCTTCTTAAGGAAGACTCCGATGGTCCAATCATTTCCATTCATCTTGCGGCCAACTTGAGCGGAACTTATCAATCGGCTACGATCGCGCAGTCCATGCTGGAGGAGGATGGCGCCGATATTACCGTGGTAGATTCGAAGTCGGCATCCTACGGCATCGGCCTGCAGGTTATCAAGGCGGCGAAGCTTGCGGCTGCCGGAGAGTCGAAGGAGGTCATTCTGGCGGAGTTGGAGCGGCTGCGCGTCGATTTGCAATTGTATTTCTTAGTAGATACGCTGGAATACTTGCAGAAGGGCGGGCGTATCGGACGAGCCTCAGCCTTGCTGGGATCGCTTCTCAATATTAAGCCTATCCTCTCCTTGGACGAGAATGGTGGCGTCTATTCCGTGGACAAGGTAAGAGGCAGCAAGAAGGCTGTCTCCCGCATCGTCGCTATGCTGAAGGATAAGTTCGGCGACGATCCCGTTGGCATGGTCATGGCTTGGACAGACGCTCCCGGGTCGGCTGTAGAGCTGGAAGAGCGACTGAAGGCGGAATTGAACGTGCAAGAGACGGGCTATACGACGGTGGGTGCGGTCATCGGCACGCATACAGGGCCCGGCACGTCGGCCGTATTCATGTACAGGGTGTGAAGCGATGTCAAGCATTGATGAGATACCCGTGAGGCAATTGAAAGGCGTGAGCGCTCTGAAGGAAGGAGAGCTTCACGCCTTTGGCATTCATACGATTGGCGACTTGCTGAATTATTTCCCATTCCGCTACGAGGACTACCGCATACGCGAGCTGACGGATGTGAAGAACGGGGATAAGGCGACCGTGCTTGGCCGTATATGCAGTATGCCTGTCCTTCAGCGCTATGGGCGGGGAAAGTCGCGATTAAGCTGCAAGGTAGAAGTGGACGGCCTGCTTGTGACAGCCGTCTGGTTCAACCGTCACTTCTTGCGTGAGCAGTTGACGCTTGACCGTGAAGTGATGCTGACGGGCAAGTGGGATCAGCAGCGCAGGCAAATTACGGTGTCGGAGTCAGAGTTCCCTGGCGAACGGGACTCCGCCAAGCGAGATACGCTGCAGCCGGTCTATTCGATCGGGGGCAACATCACGCAGAGCTGGATGCGCAAGACGATGCTGGCGGCTCTGACGCAGTACGGCGGCATGATCGCAGAGAATCTGCCTTACGATCTGGTGGACAAGCACCGGCTCATGACAAGAGGCGAGGCGGTACGGCGTCTTCATCTTCCCGGCGATACGCGAGAGGGAGGAGAAGCGCGCAGGAGGATGGTCTACGAGGAGCTGTTCCTGTTCCAACTGAAGCTGCAGGCTTACCGCGCAATGAACCGAAGACGGCAAGACGGAGTGGCAATTCGGGTGGACAGCGACGTTATTCGGAGCTTCGCAGAGGCGCTTCCATTCCAATTAACGGATGGGCAGAAGCGTACGGTGAACGAGATTCTGGTAGATATGCGTCGTCCCAGCAGCATGAACCGACTGCTGCAGGGCGATGTCGGCTCCGGCAAGACGGTCGTTGCTGCTATCGCGCTCTACGGAGCGGTCAAGGCAGGCTATCAAGGAGCGTTAATGGTTCCAACGGAAATATTGGCGGAACAACATGCGAGAAGTCTGCAGCGATTGTTCGAGAGCTTCGGTCTGCAGGTCGGATTATTGACAGGCAGCTTGACGGAGAAGAGGCGGCGCGATCTGTTAGCAGGTCTTCAGATGGGCATCATCGATGTCGTCGTAGGCACGCATGCGCTGATTCAGGATGATGTGTACTTTCACAACTTGGGCCTTGTGGTGACGGACGAGCAGCATCGGTTCGGCGTGAATCAGCGCAGCATTCTGCGGCATAAGGGCGGCAACCCAGATGTGCTGACGATGACGGCGACGCCGATTCCGCGCACACTTGCCATTACAGCCTTCGGCGATATGGACGTGTCGACGATTAAGGAGATGCCTCATGGGCGCAAGCCGATCAGAACGTACTGGGTCAAGCATGATGCACTGGATCGCGCGCTTGGCTTCATCCGCAAGCAAGTGGCGTCTGAACGGCAAGCGTACGTCATCTGTCCGCTGATCGAGGAGTCGGAGAAGCTGGAGGTGCAGAATGCGATTGATCTGCATATGGCCATTTCCGGAGCATTCCCCGACCTGCAGGTCGGTTTGCTCCATGGTCGGATGCCAGCTTCCGAGAAGGACGAGGTGATGGGCAGCTTCGCTGCCAACGAGACGCAAGTGCTTGTGGCGACTACCGTCGTCGAGGTTGGAGTTGACGTGCCTAACGCTACCGTGATGATCATTATGGATGCGGAACGGTTCGGACTGTCTCAGCTTCATCAGCTGCGGGGGCGAGTTGGACGGGGAGAGCACCAGTCTTATTGCATACTCGTGGCCGATCCCAAGTCGGAGACGGGGCGGGAACGGATGAAGGTCATGACGGAGACGAACGACGGCTTCGAAGTGGCGCGGCGCGATCTGGAGCTTCGCGGTCCCGGCGATTTCTTCGGCACGAAGCAGAGCGGCTTGCCGGAATTTCGGGTGGCGGATATGGTCAGCGACTACGAAGTGCTGGAGCTTGCGCGTGACGATGCCGCCGAACTGGCGAATAGGGAGGCGTTTTGGCTGGAAGGCGCTGACAATTGTTACACGAAGCTATGGAACGTGCTGCGCCGCGACCCGATATTTCAAGGAGAACAACTGGACTAGGCAATAATTGGCCTCCGCCGGCATATAGATTCTATAGACCCTATAGCCGGATGGAGGTGCTTTTTTACAATGAATTATCAAAGTTATGGCATTCGGCCGCAGCTGGTGGAGCGGGTCAAGCTGAAGCTGAAAAACCCTGTGGTGAAGGATCGAATGCGCCAACTGCTTGCCCATGTGACGAAATATGATTTGCAAGAACGCGTGAAAGTACGCAAGCTGGTGAAATCAGCCGCTGTTATTTTGCATGAGAAGCTGACGGACGTGCAGGAAGAACAGATCGTATCTTTTGTGCTTGCTCAGAAGATTGACCCCAACAATACGTTTCATTTGCTTAAATTATGGGGGATGTTTCGCTGACCGCGGTTGCGGTCAGTTTTTTTTGTCCAGTAATATAGCGGCCGCTCACCACAACTCCATCTGCTCGTCCTCGTGCCGCGGCTCGATGAGCGTGGCGTCGTCGTGGCGTACGCTGCCTACCGCCTGTCCGACGGGATAAGCCGTCATCTCTTCTGCGGGATAGGGCTTCATCAGCAAGGACAGCTGCTCCAGACCGGTTCCTCGATCGAGCCAGAGCGCTTCGTCCTGCGCTTGCAGAATGACAGGCATGCGGTCGTGGATCGGCGCAACGAGATGGTTGGGCTCGGTTGTCAATATCGTGCATGTAGCCAGCTTGCTGCCGTCCGGCGCTCTCCACGTCTCATACAATCCAGCCATACTGAAGAGAGGACGCTCTTTGGCAATGATGCGCATCGGCTGCTTGCCGTGTTTTGTCTTCTTCCACTCGTAGAAGCCGTCAGCCGGTATGATGCATCGTTTACGGCGGAACGCTTCGCGGAACGCCGGCTTGCCGGCGGCCGTCTCCGCTCGTGCATTAATCATTTTGAAGCCAATCTTCGCATCGGGAGCCCACGGCGGCACAAGCCCCCACTTCAGCTGCCCCAGTCGATTCTTCTCCCCGTCATGGATGATTGCCGGAACAAGCTGCCCCGGCGCTACATTGTATCTGGGCCGATGCCAAGGCACGTTCGTATCGATAACCCCGTATCGCGTCATTAGCTCCTCCAGCGTAATCGTAATGGTATACCGGCCGCACATGCTCGCTTCCTCCTTTTCAACTGTATCCGCCTCCTGGCTTATACGTGTCGCCTGCTGCCTCCAGTATACACTTTCTCTGCTGGTTCAGCATCGTGCTACCCTTCCGCATACAGTATCCATAAGTATGCGAGTAATGGCAGTTGTGGATAATAATTGTAGAGAGGATGAAGGGGAGGCTGTCATGGTGAGAAAAAATCGTTACCTTGATGCGATAGGCAATTTCATAGCACATCTGGCGGCGCTGCCGGGCGCAGCGCTATCATACGCGGTCGGCAAGTGGAAGTCCATGCAAGACGCCAAGGAACTGATTGCCGAAGCGCAGCCGCTGGAGCTGTCTTCTTCCGCCGTGGCCAAGCTGATGGATGCCTGCGCCAGACTGGAGCTGTCGGAAGCCGGCTTGGCTGATAAGGAAGAAGCAGTGGACGTAGCAGGGCCTTTCGATAGTTTGCACGGGCAATGGAAAGCGGATGAACTCATGCTTATTGAGCGTATTCGGTCGGAGACGACTGTGCTGAACCGCAATAATCTGACACGTACGGAAGCATATCGCAGCATGTATTTTCAGATGCCGGAGCTGCATTGGGCGTTGCTTGCCCATCTCGTCTCCCGCAACGGGGGATGGAATATGACGGATCTGCAGGGAGAATGGCTGCCCCGGCTATTGACGTCAAAGCAAAGACAGGACATCTTTCTGTTCCTGGAGCGAGCCAACGCACTTATATTCGGTGATGCTTACCCGCAGTTGCTGTTGTATCAATGGAGCGTTCGCGAGGGACGCAGCCTGTTCCATTTGCTTCCGGCTTTAGGCGTATCGCGCTTCATGCTTCCGGTGTGGAAGCAGTTCTGGCGCGAACGCGATTCCGCGCTGCTGTCGACCGCTCTCATCGTGAACGAGCAGCAATATATTCAAGAGCGTGTCGTGGAGGACGACTACTTCCAGAAGCATGTGCTGGGAACGCTGTTCTTCGGCATGCAATCTCTGCTTCAGCTGAATGCCGTGCTGTTCCCCTATGGAAGCGGCAAGGCGGAGGCTGAGGAGGAGCTGGAGCTCGCGGGACTAATTCTGGAGCGGTTCGGTGATCCCGTTGAACGGATTCAGTTCGGCAAGCGACTATATGCCCTCCTGTTCGGCATTGCCCCTGTATATGAGGGAGCCCGAAGCTTCGCCGCGGCGGTGAAACATACCGGCTCCCGTGCCGATTATGCGCCTATGCTGTTCGCTTCCGTCCGCAGGGAGCCGCCCGACCGCTATTACAAGGAGAAGCTGATCGGAGGCCGCTTGAAGCCGGGGGCGTCTCCCATATACAGCCCTTCGCTGGAATCGTCGTGGCATGATCAATCGTTGCAGCAGCCGAAGAGAGGGGACTGGTTCCGAAGCGTAGAGCAAGTAAAGCCGTACTTCTCGGATCTGCCATTCCCGCGGCAATTCCAGATGACGAATGAATATCGGCTAATGCTGAACAAGCTGGAGCTGGCCGTATTGGCAGCTCATCGGGAGAAGAGCAAGAGGCGATGATTGCTGCATGTAATCGTTTTTGCAATCTGTGCAATTTCGCCCTAATGGCATTACGCTTCTTCTTTGTTCAGCAGCGCCGCGTTAAGAGCGTTCAGGAACGCGAGCGCGCTGGCTTTCAAAATATCCGTCTCCATGGCGCGGCCGATATACGCTTTGCCCTTGTAGCTGAGTTCGATGACAGTACGGCCGATGGCCTCTTTCCCACGGGATATGCTGTTCACCTTATAGTGTTGCAGCGCCACGTCTACGCCAGTCACTGTCTTGATCGCGCTGTACAAAGCGTCGATCGGTCCGTCGCCGCAAGCTTCTCCTCTGAGCGCTTCACCGCCTCGCTTCAGCTCGACGACGGCTTGCGGCCGCTCTCCGTCCGTGACGACCCGGAACGCGGTCAGCTCATACAGTGGCACAGTATTCCTCGCTTGCTCGCGGTACCTATTCACTAGGTAGAACACATCGTGATCGTACACTTCCTTCTTGAGATCCGCCAGTTCCAGGAATTCCTGGAACAGCCTCGCGAACTCGGCGTCGTTGCCGGTATCAAAGCCCAGCTTGGCTACGGCGTGCTTGAAGGCATGCCGTCCGGAGCGGGCGGTCAGCACAAGCTCCATGCTCTCCGCTCCCACTTCCTCGGGAGACATAATTTCATACACATTTTTATCTTTGAGCAATCCATCCTGATGAATGCCGGAAGAGTGGGCGAAGGCGTTTGCTCCGGTAATGGCCTTGTTCACCTGCACGTCCAGGCCCGTCAGATGAGTTAACAGTCTGGAGGAGGCAAGCAGCTCTTTGGTCTGGATGTTGGTCGTACAGCCGTAACGGTTTTGTCTGACTTTAAGCGCCATAACGACTTCCTCCAGCGAGGTGTTGCCCGCTCTTTCGCCGAGCCCGTTAATCGTCACTTCGATTTTGTCTGCGCCGTTCTTGATTGCGCTGAGCGTGTTGGCCGTCGCAAGGCCCAGATCGTTGTGGCAATGCACACTGAGAACGACCTCATCATTGACATTCTTCAATCGTTCGTTAATGCGCCTGATCAGGTCGCCGAATTCCTCCGGCTCGGCGTAACCGACGGTGTCGGGTACGTTGATGATGGTCGCTCCGGCTCTCACCACTGCTTCGATCGTCTTCCACAAGTATTCGAATTCCGATCTGGACGCGTCTTCCGTGGAATATTGCACCTGGGGCAGCAGTGTCCTGGCGTATTTCACCGCTTCGACGCCCATCTCCATTACGGCGTCCTTGGAGCGGTTGAACTTTTTCTCTACATGGACGTTGGAAGTGCCTAGTACGATATGGATGAAGGGATCGTGCGCCGCCTTGATGCTCTCATATACGGCGTCGATATCGTTCTTGACGGCTCTGGCCAGCGCGGTAACGGACATGCTGTCGCCTACGGCTTTGGCAATCTCTTGCACGGCGAGAAAGTCGCCCTGCGAGGAAGCGGGGAAGCCGGCTTCGACGATGTCCACCCGAAGCCGCTGCAGCTGTCGAGCAAATTCCACTTTCTGATAGACGTTCAATTTCGCGCCCGGCACCTGTTCGCCGTCACGTAATGTGGTGTCCAGTACGATAATGTTCCGATTGTTATTCAATGGCAGGTTCCTCCTTTGGTTGATTCGTGATGGCCACTATGAAATGAGCTTGTCGCTTAACGGTGAACAAACCTCGATGCTCTCATGTCTATGGGGCTGTCAACTAACTTTGAGAACCAGAATTTGTACGATAAATCGTACAAAAGGTGAACGTTCACCTCGTATGCGGATGGATTTGTGTGAAAATTCGTACAAAAGTGAAGCATTGACCTCAATGAGAGCGAGCTTTGTACGATAAATCGTACAAAAAGGTGAATGTTCGCCTCGTATGCGGATGGATTTGTGTGAAAATTCGTACAAAAGGTGGAGGTTGTCCCGTATGCGGGTGAATTTTGTGTGAAAATTCATATAAGAATGTGCCTTTCCACCTCGTATGTGAATGTTGAAGCATTTAGCGATTTATGTGAAGCGGGGTGGATTAAACCCGGACTTTAATCAACACAAAAACCCCGTCTCTGTTATAGAGACAGGGTTTAACCCGCGGTACCACTCTAATTCATTCGACGCATGCATGCGGAATGATCTCCTTCGATGGCCATCACCATCTATCCTTGTAACGGCGGAATCCCGGCTCGCCCTACATTGTCAGGCGGCTGTTCATAGACGAGTTCGAAGTGTTCAACGCTGCCGCTTCGCACCAACCAGCGGCTCTCTGAAAGGTATTCCACTTCTACTATTTCTAATCGACACAGTTGGCTTTTGAAATTTATTGGTTATTATAGGCAGTGTTTATGCGCTTTGTCAACACCCCGGCGCAAAAAAAATACAAACCGTGTCGCGCAATCAATCATAGAAGTCCGTCGTCTCCGCGGCGGAGACGCCGATTATCCGGCGCATGTCCAGCCACGCTTCTTCGTCCATTCCCAGCCGAAGACGTATTCTGCGGAGCTGCTGATCGATAGCCGTCACGATGCCGGATTGTTCATATTCGCGGCCTTCTTGGAAGGTGACGAGCGTGATGGCCTGTTGAAATTGCAGTGAATGCGCGATCATTCGCGCCATCCGCTCCACCTCTTGCTCATCCAGCAGAGGCTGCGTTTTATTGGACAAATCTCCTTGATGGACGACATAAGCGGCCTTGTGCTCTGGCAGCATCATCCGGCTGGATTCCCATAATCCGTTTCCTTCCAGCTTCTTCCTCACCTGTAATGGCCTCCGATCTTCTTGGAGCGGTCGACCGCTTGCCCCGCTGCAGTGACGGAGACCGCTCTTAATATGCTTGCTGCGCCATACTTCGCTTTGATGGCATCCGTAGCTTTCTCCAGCGCCATCCACTTCTCCCGGTTGCCGTCGAATAAGGATAACTGGTACTCGTTACCCGGGAGCAGGGTGGACAGGCTGATGCCGACCTTGCGGACGGGCAGGCCGTCCCAATGCTGCTGAAGCAACTGGACTGCGCAGCGGTAGACGTCATTGGTCACATTGGTGGGATCGTCCATCTTCATCTGGCGGTTGAATCCGCTCGGCCTGTCGAAGTCGGCGCCCATGCAGCCGACGGAGACGACATGTCCCATGTAGCCCTTGCTGCGGCAGCGCTGGCATACGAGCTCCGTCAATTCCAGCAAAATAATTTTCAGCTCCTGCAGCGTGCCGTAATCGCGGGGGAGGGTCATCATGTGGCCGATCGTCGTCGGCGCCGCTTCATGCGTGCCGGGAAAGACGGGGCTGTCGTCGATGCCGTTGGCGATGCGCCAGTACAGCTCCGCCTGAATATCGGAGTTGCGTCCGAACTTGCGCCGCATCATCAGCTTCAGCTTCTCCAGCGGCGTCGTGGCCAGCTGTCCGATTGTTTCCAGTCCCATGGCGTTGAAATGGCGGGTCATCCGGTTGCCGACCATGAACATTTTGGCAATGGGCAGCTTCCAGAGTGTGTCCGGCAGTTGCTCCCTGGTCAGCGTGAACAAGCCGGAATCGTTTTTCTTCGCGTAATTGTCGCAGGCCGTCTTGGCCAGTATCTTGGTGTTGCCGATGCCGAACCGGGTATAGATGCCGGTCTCTTCCAGTATGCGAGCTTGTATCCGCTTCGCAAGCTGCTGGGGTGTACCGTAACGTTGTAGACTCCCCGTCACATCAAGAAATTGTTCATCGATGGAATACGGCTCTACAAGGTCTGTGTAGCGTTGATAGATGGCCGTAATCATAAGCGAGACGTCGATATACAGCCCCATGCGCGGCTTGACGATGACGAGCTCGGGGCATTTCGCCAGCGCGTCGCCCAGCCGCTCGGCCGTGGTGACGCCATGGTCCTTGGCAATGGGGCAAGCGGCGAGAATGATGCCAGACCTGCGTTCCGGATCTCCGGCGACGGCAAGCGGTATATCGCGATACTGCGGCTGATCCGCTTTCTCCACGGATGCGTAGAAGGATTGGCAATCGGCTAACATGATGGCTCTGTCGGAAGTGCTGGTCATCATGCGATCCCTCCCGAATAAGAATGTATGTTCTCTATATTATATACAGAACATACGATCGTATTCCATCTTTTTTTAGATGGGGATTACTGACATAGATGGATTGTCCCCATAAAAGTAACGTTCGTTGTAAAGAATGCTGGGATGCTTGGAATTGAAGCTCTTGGCCCGTTCGTGATGCTCCAGCGCCTTGGCGCGGTTGCCGATCCGGTCGTAGCAGACGGTCAGTTGAAGATGCGGCAGCCAGGTGGAGGTGGCCAGATCGGAGAAGCCCATCATGTCGTGAGGCCGCTCCGCCTGCACCGCTTGTAAAAACCAGTAGATGGCCTGCTCGAATCGTTCCTGCTCTACAAAACAGCAGCCCATCTCATAGCAGAATTCCGCCCGCGGCTTATCATAAGTCAGTGTACGAAGCAGCGCGGCCATCTGCTTATCTCGCTTATTCAGCCGCTCATAGCAATTCGCCAGCTTCAAGC
Source organism: Paenibacillus chungangensis (assembly GCF_042675905.1). NCBI lineage: Bacteria > Bacillati > Bacillota > Bacilli > Caryophanales > Paenibacillaceae > Paenibacillus > Paenibacillus chungangensis. The sequence goes on from NZ_JBHTJZ010000009.1 coordinate 130,601, forward strand.
ATGCGTTAATCTCGTCTTCGACCCAGCCGCGACCGCCTTCCAGGAACAGCTCGTACGCGGCAATCGCTTCCTCCAGCCGGGAATTGTCGCGCAGTTCATTAGCGAAGTAATACTGATCGCGGGGGGAGAACTTCTCTCCCTTCTCCAGCCGCTTCAAGTAAATATTCAAATTGCGGTCGGTATGCCGCCGCTCCTTCCGGTGAGTAACAGCGACATCGCTATGATAGACGCGTCCTGAGACGGCGAGATATTCGTGCACGGGACCGTGCCAGCGAAAGCCGCAGCTGCGGCGAACAAGGCGGTTGCGGCGCAGACTGAACAGCGGATTGCCTTCTTCATCGAAGGTCAGATGATACTTCATCGTCACACTGTCATAAGGGAAGTCTTCCTTCTGCTTCAGCTCCTTCAGCCTGTGCCTGTCGCCAGCTTCGATGACGTCGTCGGCGTCCAGCCATAGAATGAAGGAGCAGGTGGCCTGCTGGAAGCAGTAATTGCGTGCAGCGCCAAAGTCGTCGATCCATTGGAAGTCGTAGATGACGGCACCGAAGGAGGAGGCAATTTCTTTCGTTCGATCTGTTGAACCGGTGTCCACGACGACAATTTCATCTACGATGTCCTTCACCGAGTCCAGGCAGCGCCCAAGGCTATCTTCCTCGTTCCGGACAATCATGCATAAGCTGATGCTCATCATAGGCCACAGTCCCCTCTGCAAAATCATTCGTACCATTCTATTAGCGTCAGCCAGGGAATGTGTCATACATAATCCATCCATAAACCGGAAGAATAAAGGCAACATGAAAATGGAGAGTAGCGTATGAAACAACACAAAAAAGCGCAATTAACGCCGCTAAGTCCTTCATTGGCAGCGAATATCGATCGCATTCATAAACGGTTCGGAGGAAGCAGCGATCTGGTTATTCGACCGTTCAGAGGAGACGCCGCTCCCGATCGGCAGCTGGCGATCGTCTATCTGGACGGTCTGGTGGATGCGGAGAGTGTGCAGGAAAGTGTGCTGGAGCCGATAATGGCCATGCGCCTACCGGAGAGAATGAATGCGAAGGGGGCTAGGCTGGCGGAAGCGCTGCGCAATTGTATCATTGCCGTAGGCTCTGTGAAGGACGTAGGCACGCTGGAGGAAGCGATACAGCATGTGACGGATGGACTGTGCCTCATCCTCGCCGACAGCAGCGGCGTCGCGCTGACGGCGAATGTCATCGGGGGAGAGCAAAGAGCGATTACAACTCTGCAGACACAGACGGCTATAAGAGGGCCTCAACAAGGGTTCGTGGAGAATATCGCCACCAATGTGAGCTTGGTTCGGCGCATTATCCGATCGCCGAATCTCCATGTCCGCATGCGCAAGATCGGGCGACAATCCAACACGAACGTAGCTGTGCTCTACATGGACGGGATAGCGGATGATGGTGTAGTGAAGGAGGTGTTCAAGCGTCTGGCGGCCATCGATATCGACGTTGTGTTAGAGAGCGGCCATATCGAGGAACTTATTCAAGGCGAGACGTTTACGCTATTCCCCACAATGCTCAATTCCGAGCGGCCGGATGTGGTAGCGGCTTCGCTGGCGGAAGGCCGAGTGGCCATTATCGTCGACGGCACGCCGATTGTCCTTGTGGCGCCCGCTACTTTCTTCTCCTTTTTCCAGTCTGCCGAGGATGACTATCAGCGCTTCGACATTGCCGCATTCGTCCGTGTGATTCGCTATTTCGCTTATGCGTTCTCTATGCTGCTGCCTTCCATCTATATCGCCGTCACGACTTACCATCAGGAGCTGCTGCCGACGACGCTGCTAATCAGTCTGGCCGCTCAGCGAAGAGGGGTTCCATTTCCCGGTCTGGTGGAGGGGCTGCTCATGGAGCTGACCTTCGAGGTGCTGCGGGAAGCCGGACTGCGCATGCCGCGCGCAATCGGACCGGTCATCTCCATCGTTGGCGCGCTCGTGCTAGGTCAAGCGGCTGTGCAAGCTGGCATCGTATCCGCTGGTATGGTCATCGTCGTCTCTTTTGCGGGAATTTCCTACTTTGTGTTGCCAGACTACAATCTGGCGGCCACTTCACGTCTGACCCGGTTCGCATTCATGATTATGGCGGGATTGCTGGGATTATTCGGCATCTTCGTGCTAGTGCTGGTGCTGCTTGTCCATATGGTATCGCTGCGATCATTCGGTGTCCCTTACATGTCGCCTATTGCGCCGGGCTCCAAAGGCAAACGGCTGTGGCGGGACATATTCATTCGCGAGTCGTGGTGGGCTGTGCTGATGAGACCGCTTGATCTGAAGCTGCGCAATCCGATCAGGCGGCGGAATCACAGGAAGCCGCCTGCGCAGCGGTGGGCCGGCGGGTCGCAAGGAGGGGAAGGAATGCCATGAACCGTGCGGCAACGCGACTGCTTCTGCTGTTAGCCTCTTTGCTTCTTCTCCCAGGCTGCTGGAATCGGGTGGAGCTGAATGAGATAGCCATAGTGTCGGCAACGGGAGTAGATTGGCATGACGGTATATGGGAGGTATCCTTCCAGACGATTGTTCCGCAAGCGATGGCGAGTCGGACTGGAGGAAGCCAGAGGGCTGAAGTCAATGTGTTCTCGACGAAGGGAGATCTTTATTCTGCAGCAGTCAGCCGCGCCAGTCAGGAGATGAGCAGAGGGCTGTTCTTCGCCCATAACCAGATCATTGTCGTCGGTGAAGAAGCGGCGCGCAGAGGGCTGGGACCGGTCATGGAAGTCTACCTGCGCAATCCGGACAATCGGATGACGGCGAATATCTTCCTGGCGAAGGGCAAGGCGAGACGCATGCTGGAGCAGCTTGTGCTGCCAGAGCAGATACCGGGAGCCGCCATACAGCGTATGGCAAATAATGAGGAGCAGGAAAGCTTCTCGTTCCGTCCGATGAGCATGCATGCGACGATGCTGGAGCTGCTCGAGGGCACGCAGGCTGTCGGAATACCGGGCCTGACGCTTGCCGGTACGGGACAAAGCGCGGATTCGATTAAGCAGTTGGGAAGAACGCGGTTGCCGTCCCAAGTGAGGCTTGAACAACTGGGGCTGATTGTAGGCGATCAACTGGTCGGCTGGGCAAGTACGGAACAAAGCCGGGGTATCATGTGGTTATCCAATCACATCGGCAAAACAACGATAAGTATTCCTTGCGAGCCGGATAAGGCGACGCCAAAGCAGACGTCTGTATCGATCATGAAGTCAACGACAGCCCGAAAACCGGAGTGGCATAACGGGAAATGGCGCATGCATGTGGATATTAAGGTAGAAGCGGTGCCAGGGGAATACAATTGCAGCAAGAAGCTGGAGCTGCGAGGGCAAATGAATGCGATCGAACAATTAATCGAACAGGAAGTTCACAAGATCGCGATGAACGGATGGAAGGCTGTGCGCAAGCATCGGGCGGATGTTATCGGGTTCGGCGATCTCATCCGTAAGAAGTATCCCCGTCAGTGGAAGGACATTCGCGGCGAATGGAGAGAGATGTTCCCACAGACAGATGTGATCGTAACTGTGAAGGCCAACATGATGTCTGGAGGCAAGGATGCCAGCAATTTCAAGAAAATGCAAGAAGACGCCAGAAGCAAGTAACGGGTATGAGAGGTGAAGAGCTTGCAGCGAATCGGCAAAGATCAATTAGGAGTTCTGGTCGTATTGTTCCTGATCGGCAGTACGCCGCTGTTCCAACTGGGCAACAGCGCGCTGCAGGATGCCTGGATGGCGATGACGATAGCCGCAGCTGCGGGACTGTTGATGACGGCCATGTACTTGAAGCTGCAGCGTCGGGCACCGGACGCTGGGCTGGCGGATCTGTACAAGTATCATCTGGGACGATGGCTCGGCGGGGCGCTTGCATTCATTCATGCGATATGGCTCGCCTGCCAATCTATGCGCAACGTTCGCGATGTCGGCGAGATGACCTACATGGTGTTATTGGATCAGACGCCCAGATCGGTGACAATGCTACTAATTCTGCTCGTCGCGGGTTATACGGCGAGCAAGGGCATCGAGGTGTTCGTCCGCGTGGCCCAACTGCTTATGCCGATCGTATTCATCAGCTACGGCATCGTCATCTCCTTGCTGTTCGCCAGCGGGCTTGTCCGCCTGGACAGACTGCAGCCAGTGCTGGAGAACGGCTTCGGCCCCGTCTTAACTGCCGTTCCCGATCTGGTTGCTTTCCCTTTTGGCCAGATGGTTGTCCTGCTTGTGATATGGCGGTACGTGAAGGAGCGGGAACAGATCGCGAAGAAGACCTACCGCTCGCAGACGTTTGTCTCGCTGTTTCTGATCTTTATGAACGTACTGGTCATCTGTGTACTTGGGCCGCAGCTGTCCGCCGTGACGGTGTGGCCGCTGCTTCATGCCGTTCAACTGGTCGGAATGGCGAATTTTCTGAATCGATTGGATATCGTCGCGATTATTCTGCTATATATCGGCTTGTATGTGAAAATGACGCTGCTTCTATTCGCATCGGCTACGATGATCAGCGAAACAACCGGCTGGTCTTACCGTTATTTGTTGTTGCCAGTCACGCTGTTCATTTACGGCCTCTCCTTCCTGGAGCTGAACTATGCGTTTCATATGTGGATGGGCTTGCAGGTGACGCTGAAGTTTATGCCCGTATTTCAGATCATCTTGCCGCTGTTGATGCTCTGCGTCGGCATTCGCAGCAAGTACAAGCGGATGTCGGATAAAGGGGCGGACGGCTGAAAAACGTATAGGCAGGAAAAATAAGTCTGGCATTCTCGCATGTATTGATATATTATATAAACGATTGATGAAAACTGAACACTCCTGGGGGAGCTGGTGTGGCCGGCTGAGAGGGAATAGCAGTACAATTCCGACCCTTATAACCTGATCCGGGTAATGCCGGCGTAGGAATGCGAAGATCCGCTCTGCATAGCGAGCACGCAATGGTTTTTTTGCCATGCTGCTGCGCTGCGAGTGATCATGAGGCCATCTTCAAGGCGCTCTTCCTATTCAGGAGGGGCGCTTTTTTTTTCGACACGAGAGGGATGCTGCGTCGCCAAGAGGCCGCGTCAGTCGTTAGCGCTTGTGCCAAGGGAAACCTGTCCTGAGCTTCCGGGATGCCAGTCATCATCAAAGAAACAGATACCAGTAGGAGAGGGGAAGGAAGAGGATGATAGGTATGAAAAAGAAGGGAAAGAAGCATTCATGGGGGATTGCGGCAGTCTTGCTCGCCGTCATGCTGACGGTTGCAGGCTGCGGAGCGGATGGAAACAGCGGCAATGGAGGAAAGTCAGGCAATGTGAGCAATAACGGCAATGCTGCGGGCAGCAATGCCAATGAGGGGGAGAAAGCGGAGGACAAGCCGCTTCAGGAAGTGCAGCTCGTGCTGGACTGGTCGCCCAATACGAATCATACAGGCTTGTATGTAGCGCGAGACAAGGGATATTTCGAGGAGCAAGGATTGAAGGTGGACATTATTCAGCCCGGTCAAGAGGGCTCTGACGCGATGGTTGCTTCCGGCAAGTCGGAGTTCGGGGTGAGCGTTCAAGAGACGGTGACAATGGCTCGTATCGCTGGAGTGCCTATCGTGTCCATTGCCGCTGTTCTTCAGCACAATACATCGGGCTTTGCTTCGCCTGTAGACAAGGGCATCGACTCGCCGAAGAAGTTCGAGGGAATGCGATACGGCGGCTGGGGAGCGCCAATTGAAGAAGCCGTTATCGATGCGATAATGCGCACAGTAGACGGAGACGTAAGCAAGGTGGATTTGCTGTCGATCGGAGATGCTGACTACTTCGCGGCAGTGAAGCGGGACATCGATTTTGCATGGATATTCTACGGTTGGACCGGTATTGAAGCGGAGCTGCGCAAGGAAGAGCTGAATATGCTGTACTTGACCGATTACAGCGACAAGCTGGATTATTACACGCCGGTTCTGATCACAAGCGAGGACATGATTGCGAATTCGCCTGAGGTTGTCAAAGCATTCAGCGCTGCGGTATCGAAGGGCTACCAGTACGCGATCGACAATCCGGAGGACGCGGCCGAGATGTTGATTGCCGCGGAGCCTGATCTGAATCCGGAGCTTGTGCGCGCAAGCCAGCAGTGGCTAAGCCCGCGCTATCAGGACGATGCGCCGCGCTGGGGCGAACAGAAGCTCAGCGTATGGAGCAATTTCTCGGAATGGCTGTTCGAGAATCAATTGCTTGAAGCCGAGCTGGAAGCGGAGAAAGCGTTCACGAACGAATTCCTGCCGCAATAACGCCGGACGCCAGTCCGGATAGAGGCAGAGCACGCAATTAACAAGGAGAGATGGTGAATGAATATGGCTAATGCACTGGTAAGCATTCAAATATTGCCCCGCACGCCAGGCGGAGCGAACGCGATTCCTTACGTGGATCGCGCTATTGAAGTCATCAAGCAATCTGGTGTTCCTTATCGGGTAGCCCCGCTGGAGACGACGATGGAAGGCGATCTGGATCAACTGCTCGGCATCGTGCAAGAGATGAACAAGGCGATGACGGAGATGGGCTGCGAATCCGTCATTTCCCAGGTGAAAATCTCATATAATCCGAAGCACGGCGCTTCCATGGACCGGCTGCTGGAGAAGTATCCCGATGGGCAATAAGCGCAGCCTGTGGGTGAGATTCGTGCTGCCAGTGGCTGTCATGCTTGCGTTAGTGGTATGCTGGCAGGCAGCGGTCTCCTTCGGACTTGTGTTCGACTGGATGATTCCCTCTCCGCTAGCCGTTGTGCAGGAAGCGATCAGGCCGGATGTGTGGTCGCGCCTAATGGAGCATACAAGGGCGACGCTTGGATTGGCCTTGCTAGGCTATGGGGGAGGATCGGCGGCGGGCTTTGTGCTCGCCGCTTTGCTGCATCTGCTGCCGGGGGTCAGACTTAGCGTGTCTCCGCTCCTGATCCTGTCGCAGAATGTGCCGATAATCGTGCTGGCGCCGATTATGACGATGCTATTCGGCTACGGGCTGCTGCCCAAGGTGTTGTTGCTTATGATGGTCTGCTTCTTCCCCGTGTGTATGACGATGCTGTACGCCTTGTCGCACGGTCATGAAGCGGAACGCAATTACTTGCATATGATCGGCTGCAGCAAGTGGCAGCTGTTCTGGCGGCTGGAGCTGCCGGGAGCGGTCACGGGGCTGTTCAGCGGCTTGAAGATCGGAGCGACTTACAGTGTTATGAGCGCTGTCGTAGCGGAATGGCTGTCTCCGAGAACGGGACTTGGCGGCTTTATGGTGTTATCTTCCAGAGGATATATGCCAGAGCGGGTCTTCGCGTCGGTTATTCTAATCATTACGATCAGCATTGCTTTATTCGGTCTAGTGACGCTCATTGAACGTTACTTTACGCGCTGGCGGCCAAGGGGCAAGGGAGGTGCGGCGGATGCTTAGCGTACAGGAGATCAGCAAGAGCTTCCCGCAAGGGAAGAAGGAGCGCAAGCGCGTGCTGCAGCAGCTGTCGTTGCACGTTCATGAAGGGGAATTCGTCTCCATCGTCGGTCCTTCCGGCAGCGGCAAGTCGACGCTGTTCGGCGTTATCGGCGGCCTGGAGGAGTCTGATGGCGGCGACATATGGATCAACGGTCAGCGAACGACAGGCGAGCGGGGACATGTTGCCTACATGCCGCAGCAGGCGTCGCTGCTGCCCTGGCGGACGGTGGAGGCCAATATCGAGCTGTCGCTGACAATTGCGGGCATGGAGAAACGCGAGGCGCTGTCGCTGGCGCGCCAATGGCTGGCGCGGATCGGGCTGGCCGATTATGCTGGGGCGTATCCCCATATGCTGTCCGGCGGCATGAGCCAGCGCGTGTCCTTCCTGCGGGCGCTCTTGTCGCCGCAGCGGCTGATGCTGCTGGACGAGCCGTTCGGGGCGCTGGATGCGCTGACGAGAATGCAGATGCAGCAATGGCTGCTGTCGATATGGGAAGAGAATCGCAGGTCGGTGCTGCTGGTAACGCACAGCATCGAGGAGGCGCTCTATCTGTCTGATCGGATTATCGTGCTGTCGTCCGCTCCTGCCGTCGTGCTGGACGAGATGACTGTGCCGTTCCCGCGTCCCCGCAGCGAGACGCTATGGAAGGAGCCGCAGTTCAATGAGCTGAAGGGACGCATCTACGATCAGCTTCAAGGCGTGAAGGGTGGTGATGGCGATGGATAACGGGCGGAGTCTGAATGAACGGAGCTCCCTCAGCCGCCTGACGTGTATGGATGCTCATATTCATCTGGATTTGTACCCGGAGGAGGAGCGGGAAGTAATGCTGAAGGAAGCCTCGAGGAATGGCGTAGTGGCTGTAGTCGCCGTATCTATGCATATGGAGTCGGCGCTAGTCAACTATAGGCTGTCGCAGCGTTATCCGCAGGGCGTGCATCCCGCATACGGCTTCCATCCGGAGCAGAAGCTTCCTTCCCCCGATGAGCTTGATCGGCTGGTCGCGTGGATTCGGGAGCGCCATGCTGCCGGAGAGCCGTTCGCTATCGGCGAAGTCGGGCTCCCGTATTACATGCGGACGGAGGCGGAAGCGGCGGGACAGTCCTTCGACGAGGCGCCTTATATCGAGCTGCTGGATCGATTCGTCGCGCTGGCAGCGGAGCTTGACCGGCCGATCGTCTTGCATGCGGTATATGAGGACGCCGACAAGGCGTGCGGCTTGCTGGAGCGCTATGGGGTGCGCAAGGCGCATTTCCACTGGTTCAAGGGAAGCGAAGAGTGCATACGCCGCATGGCGGCATCCGGCTATTATGTGTCCGTCACGCCGGATGTCGCCTATGAGGAAGAGATCAAGTCGCTCGTTCGGCAATATCCGCTGACGCAGTTAATGGCAGAGACGGACGGACCATGGCCGTTCGAAGGGCCTTATTCAGGTAAGCGGACGGTTCCGTCGATGACGAAGGAGGTCGTCGCGGATATCGCCGTCCTGAAGGGGTTGCAAGCGCAAGAAGCAGCGGAGCAGTTGCTCCGCAATACGAAGCAATTTTATATGCTGTGAATGCGGCGGCCTCTTGTCCTACGGGACAAGGGGCCGTTTCCTTTTGCCAAGCTGTCGCATATATAGGATTACGAATGAAAGATTAGCAAGCGGTTGTAGTTGTGCAAGCGGCGTTGTACAAGCATGAAAGGGAGTGATCCGATGGCAAAGCTGACGAGGGAACAATTCATCAAAGCGATCGCGCCGACAGTCGTGCAGGTACGGGTGGAAGGCTCGCCGATGTATGCCTCTCTGCGCATTGCACAGAGCATTCTGGAGACGGGCGGCGTCCTCCATGCATGGAACAATCTGGGCGGTATTAAGGTGGGGAGCGGCAAGCCGAATGCCTATTGGCATGGAGAGGCGATTGTAAAGGGAACATGGGAGGTAGTGGACGGCTGCTCTATCACGACCAAGTCGGCGTTCCGGACATACAAGAGCTTGTATCACTTCTACAAGGATCTTGACCGGCTGCTGGAATATCCTCGCTATGAGCCGGTGCGCCGCGCGCCTTCACCGGAGGAGCAGGCGGTTATGCTGCAGTCGTGCGGATACGCGACCGACCCGGCATATGCATCCAAGCTGATCAGCCTGATCCATCGTTACCGTCTGAAGGCATACGATGCAGCAGCATTGAACGTTCCTGCGCGGCCTCCTCAAGGCTTCGAAGGCTCATCCGTCATTCCCATCCTTTATCTGGGGGGAGTCATAGGGACGGGTTATTTGAAGGAGGGTACCACATGGGTGCCGGCGCAGGAAATCGGCGGAAGTCTGGGAGCGACTGTGAACAACTGCGGGGTTAGCGCCGTGACGGTGAACGGTAAGGGATTGTATTCGGTCCAAGCGGGCGTCCTGCGCCTGGTGAAAATACGAGAGCTGGCAGACGCGGTCGGCATAGAGCTGGAATGGGACGACAAGGCAAGGGTGGTCATGTTGGGGTAGTGAGCTGAGCCCGCCCTAACTGACGAGGAAAAGCCGGAATAAAATGTAGATGGAAAGGGGGGGAGTGATGTATACGTACAAAATCGATCATATTCCTCGGTCTACGACGTACAACAGGCGGCCCGGCTATCCCATGGATGCGACCACCATCACCATTCATAATACAGCCAATCCTTCCAGCACAGCGAGCAATGAACGGGACTGGCTGACTAATTCACTGAATACGAGAACAGCATCTTATCATATTGTTATCGACCAAAAGGAAGCGATTGAGTGCATTCCGCTAGACGAGAACGCTTGGCATGCGGGGGACGGAAGCGGAGAGAATAGCGGGAACCGCACCTCTATCGGCATCGAGATATGCGAGAGCGGCAACTACGAGGCTACACTGGACAATGCAGCAGATCTGGTCGCCAATATGCTGCTGGACAGAAATTGGGGGGCGGACCGATTGCGCAGGCATTATGATTGGAGCGGCAAAAACTGCCCGCGCCTTATGAATGAAGACGGGGAATGGGACGGCTGGGATGATTTTGTGAGGATGGTGAAGGAGAAGATGGACGGAATGAAGCCTCAGGAGCCAATGCTGGAGCCTGATGACGCCAATAATATTATCCGATTTCTAAGCGCGGCGTATATGGCCACAACGGTGGAAGAAGCGCGCAAGGAGTTCAACCGTCTGGCGAACGAGCTGCGGAGAGTAAGTGGTCAGCCGCCGCAGCCGTAATCAAGCAGCATAAGCCCGTTGCCCCGCAGTTGGTGGCAGCGGGCTTATTTGGCGTCGGTGGATTCAACCGCAATCTGCGCATTGGCATTCGCGGCATCCCGATGCGAAGCTGTCTCCGGGACACAGCAGTTATATGAAAGCCTTTGCGACGGTAGTGTTATAGTCCGCAGGAACAAGATCGAAAAATGCACCCTCCAAGGTATGGATATCATGATACAATGAAGACAAATAAAGGAGGGGGTTGACGATGGCAGAGACCGTGGTATGTCCTTGGTGCGAGAACGAGGTTGTTCTGGACAAAGATATTTGTCCGGAGTGCATGCACGAAGTATTGCCTTCCCATCTGGAATCCGGCGATAACGATCAGTGGGATGGCTCCCAGCATGTGCCTGGCGCAGAAGAAGAAGAGGCGGCGGATGCACTGACGCAGCTGGAGAGCGAGTATTTTTGCTCGAACTGCGACCATAAGGAGTGCAGGGTGCAGGAGGTGGCGATGACCGGGCCGGGCATCAGCAAGCTCCTGGACATTCAGCATCACCACTACTGGTTCGCATCATGTCTGAATTGCGGCGTGGTGAAAATCTACGATCCTAATGTGCTTCGGAGCCGTAAGCAAGGCGAACTCAGCAGCGGGCTGGATTTGTTATTGGGTTGAATGAGGAGAGAGCAGAAAAATGCAAGTCATAAGATCGGCTAAAAATGTAACGGGTCTTCCGTTGCCCAATGAAATGCAATTGATATTGTCAGAGTTACTTCCTCAGCAGGAACTTATAACGTGTTCATTCGTGCTTGCATTTCAAGAAGATACGTTATTATTGACGAACTTGAATGAAAGAGGCTGGGATATCCCGGGAGGGCACATTGAACCTGGAGAAAACCCGGAAGAGGCTATGAGAAGAGAGCTTTATGAAGAAACGGGCGCTTTGATTGCATCGCCTCAGCTTCTGGGTTATGAATTAATCCGATTGTTTCATAAACCGGAGAAGTATAAATACCCCTATCCGGACAGCTATATGGTCTTTTATTGCGCCAAGATTGAGAGACTTGATGATTTCCATGGCACAAGCGAAGCAAAAGGAAGAGGCCTCTTCAAACGGGAAGATGCCTGTAAAGTTCGGTGGGTTCAAAATAACTGTGTTCTTTATGAACAGGCGTTGAAGAGAATGACTACACTCTGCGTATCGGTTGAGTGATAACGTTATACCATATATGTTCGATTTCCTGAATGGCGCATACGTGCAAACGGCCCCCTCGCAAGAGGGGGCTCTACTGCGTTAGAAGAACGTCCGCTGATCCCGTTGCTCCTTCAATATTTCTACTGCCTCGCGGAAGCGCAGGGAGTGCACGATCTCGCGCTCGCGCAGAAACTTGAGGCTGTCCTGCAGATCTACATCGTCCGTCATGTCGATGAGCCATTGATAGGTTGCCCGCGCCTTCTCCTCGGCGGCAATATCCTCATAGAGGTCGGCGATGGGATCGCCCTTGGCCTGTATGTAGGATGCCGTCCAGGGAACGCCGGATGCGTTCGCGTAGAACAGGGCGCTGTCATGGGATGCGAAGTGAGCGCCTAGTCCAGCCGCTTTCATCTGCTCAGGCGTTGCATCCTTCGTCAGCTTGTATACCATCGTGGCGATCATCTCGAGATGAGCGAATTCCTCCGTCCCGATATCGGTAAGCAAGCCGATGACCTTATCCGGAATCGTGTACCGCTGATTCAGATAGCGCAGCGCCGCGGCCAGCTCGCCGTCGGCGCCGCCGTATTGCTCCAGCAGAAACTTCGCCATCATAGGATCGCACTTACTGACGCGCACCGGATATTGCAGTTTCTTCTCATATACCCACATGTGCTGCCTCCCAACCTCCTTATATCCCGCTATGCAGGCCCTACTTCATGAAGGGCGCTGCATGTTCGCGATGCGGGTGGATGCTTTTCATGCAGTTACACCTGCCACGGCCACGGAACCTCGTTCCACTGCCATGGCAGCTTCGACATGCTGTGGCCATAATTCATCAGGGGACCGTATTGCGATTCATACTGATAAGCAATTCGCTTACGCAGCTCCGCATACTGGTTGAACTGCTGCAGCGCATTGGCGTCATGCGGGTGGGTGTCCAGGTACAGATTGAGCTCCAGAAGGACGAAATCCACCGCCTGGAGGTCATGCAGCAGCTTATAGTACGCTTCGTTCAATTGTGTCATCCTCCATCACCGCCCGTTCCTCCGGCGCTACCTGACTGCTGGGGATAGGGGTCGCACAGAGAAGGCCATAGCGTCCCTCTCCTCAGTGCTTCATGCGGGGGATACTGCGGTAAATCCGGAGGCTGAAAGGTGATGAATAATTGCGGCGGAACGTTGTAGCTTTTTACCCGGATAGGGGGGCACGGGTCGAATGGGCCGATGAAAGGCTCGTAATAGCGGAATCCGCTATTCATCCGCGCACTCTCCTTTCTTCATTGTACTGAAGCAAACGACAGCATCTGAATATGAGGCTGGTCATTTCCTCCCATCAGTATATGTGCCGCGGCTTGGCCGTTATGCGGGTCCTGTTCCGGTCCGGAACGGCGATTTTCCTGATAGACTTGCCTAATTGCACAATTGAAGGGAGAATGGTGTAGGAAGGACGAACCGGGATTGGATTTAAGGCATGATTACTAATGAATATGGAGGTTGATAGCAATGAACGAATATATGGCGTCAAATCGACGATACGAGACGATGACTTACCATCGATGCGGGAGAAGCGGCTTAAAGCTACCGGCGATTTCGCTTGGATTATGGCATAATTTCGGAGGGATCGACGTGCAGGACAATGGCAGAAGGATGCTGCGCAGGGCATTCGATCTCGGTATTACGCATTTCGATCTCGCGAACAATTACGGCCCGCCGCCTGGCTCGGCGGAGGAAACGTTCGGTCAATTGTGGCGGAAGGACTTCGGCGCTTATCGCGATGAGATGATCGTCTCCACGAAAGCCGGTTACCGAATGTGGCCGGGACCTTACGGCGAATGGGGCTCGCGTAAAAGCATGCTGGCGAGCCTTGATCAAAGTCTGAAAAGATTGAACATGGAGTACGTTGATATCTATTACTCTCACAGATTCGACAAGGAGACGCCTCTCGAAGAAACGATGTCCGCGCTCGATCAGGCGGTGAGACAAGGCAAAGCGCTCTATGTCGGCATTTCTAATTACGGTCCCGAAGAGACGAGGGAAGCGGTATCCATCTTGCGCCAGCTTGGAACGCCTTGTCTGATTCATCAATGTCAATATTCCATGTATGAACGAATGCTGGAGGGGGAACTGCAGGACACGCTGCTTGAGGAAGGAGTCGGAACGATCGCATACAGTCCGCTTGCTGGAGGCTTGCTGACCGATCGCTATCTGAACGGCGTACCTGAGGATTCGCGCGCAGCGGGCGCGAGCATATTCCTGAAGCGCGAAGATGTTACAACTGAGAAGTTGGCGAAGTCTCGCAAGCTTCAGGAACTGGCCGCACAGCGGGGGCAGAGTCTTGCTCAGATGGCGATCGCCTGGGTGCTCAGACATGGCCGCGTCACTTCAGCGCTGATCGGCGTCAGCAAGGAAGAGCAGATCGACGACATTGCCAAGTTATTGGATAATCCTTCGTTTTCGTCCACGGAACTTGATCATATTGAGCGGATTCTGGGCGAATAACTGGATAGAAGCCATTGGAACGATGGACCAAGGACAAGGACTATCAGTGAATCGCAGTGAGGTGGCTCGCATGACTTGGCGCTTACCGCGTTCCAATACATAATGTTGGCGAATGGAACATATTTGATTTTCAATCGAACCATACTATCCTTATAACCACCAGCAGGGAAAGAGGATAGCCGATGAAAAATTGGAAGAGATGGACTTGCTTGCTCTGTGTTATTGGTGCGGGCAGTAGCTTCATCACAGGATTTACAGATCGTCCGACGGTACATAACCGTTCGTATTATGAAACCCGCGGAGAAATCGTCTGGGAAGTGCCGATGGAGGAGAAGCTGATCGCACTGACTTTTGATGACGGGCCACATGAGAAGGAAACGCAGCTAATATTAGATTTGCTTAAACAGTACGATGCGAAATCCACTTTCTTTGTCGTTGGCAACCGGCTTGACCGGTATGCGGATATTGTCAGGCGCGAAGTGGAAGAAGGGCATGAAGTGGCGAATCATACTTACAACCATCTTTTATTCAACCGTAATGTCAGTTCAGCTAGGATTCTAAAGGAGATTGCCGATTCGGAAGCGAAGATCAAATGGGTAACGGGCCAGGAATGCAAATGGTTCAGACCGCCGGGCGGCAATTATAGCGAACGCGTCGTACAAATAGCCAAGCAGGCTGGTTATACTATCGTGTTATGGTCCTGGCATCAGGATACGAAAGATTGGACGAGTCCCGGTGTTCAGGCCATTGCCAATAAAGTGCTGAAAAATGCAAGGAACGGCGATATTGTTTTGCTTCACGACAATATTCAAGGTTCAATGCAAACCGTCAAGGCATTGCAAATCATATTGCCGGAATTGAAGAAGCGGGGATATCGCATGGTCACGATATCCGAATTGATCCAGCATAAGCCTGCGCAGCCGTTGCAGTCCGCTCCTCATTCCGAATTTTGAACCCATTATCATCTCTGCTTCGCCATTGCCAGCTATTATGAGACATTGCCACTGGCTTTTTTAGTCGTTTTACGCTTGGCCCCTTTCTTCGCTGGCGTACCGGGATCAGTAGGAATCTTCGCCGCTTCCAGGCTCGCTTGAAGCGCGGACATCAAGTCAATCACATTGGCTCGATTCTCTTGCGGTGCGGCAACGACATCGATGCCTTCCCCGGCGATTTTCTGCTCGATCGCTTGGAGCATTGCTATCCGGTAATCGTCGGTATACTTCTCCGGATTGAATGTCTCCGTCAACTGATCGATTAGCAGCTTGGCCACTTGCAGCTCTTTATCGTTTACGCTTACGGCTTGAGGCAGGTTGGGAACCTCCGTCAGTGAGCGGACTTCGTCGGGGTAATGCATCGTCTCCAGACAGAGGCAATTGTCGATCACTCTGATAGCCGCCAGACTGCTTTTGCTGCGAATCGAGATTTTGGCGATGCCGATTTTGCCGGTTTGGCGGATCGCTTCCATCAGCAGGCCGTAAGCGCCTCCGCCAGCCAGATCGGGGGATAGGAAGTAAGTCTTCTCATAATAGATGGGATCGATTTCCTCCAGATTGACGAAGTCGAGAATTTGAATGACTCTGGCGGATTCCGGCTTCAGCGCTTCGATTTCCTCCTCACTGAACAGAACGAACTTGCCCTTCTCGTACTCGAAGCCTTTAGCGATCTCATCAATCGCCACCTCCTGATCGCAATGGGGACAGGTGCGCTTGTGAGAGATTGGCGTGCCGCAAGCTTTATGAATGCTCCGGAAGCGTATGTCCTTGTCTTCGGTAGCGGTGAACATTTTCACCGGCACATGAACGAGACCGAAGCTGATTGCGCCTTTCCAGACTGTATGCATGTGTGATTCCTCCTTGGCAATTTTGCGGAACAACTGCGCTGCGATTACCCGATAGTTTTTCCATGCTCCAGTCCATTTATTTGCGGCTATGCGAATAGGTGCATTGCGGCTAGGCTAATTCAAATTGCTTGAAATTACATTGCTAGAGCCAACGGTTGAGAGAGAGCCGATCAAATTACCCCTCAGAATGTTGGAAGTGATCAAAAGGTCATGGCTGGTATCGATCGCATGAATGCCGTAACGCTGTGTTTTGACGGACTGGTCATCGAAGCAGCGGTTGCCGGTAATGGTGACCAGATGACTATTGCCGAGTATGCTGATACCGTCGTCTTGGCCGGTAGCAGGCGCTTTCCCGTTATTCTTGCAAACATTTCCAATAATTTGAGAATTGGTTACGCTGGCGTACATAATGCCCGCCGAATTGTTGTTGACGCACCAGTTGCCTTCGGAAATAATTTCTGTTGCATCGATTATGTCGATGCCATTGCCATCGTTGCCCTCGATTAAATTGTTGCTGATAACGATTCCGTATTTGTTGTTGATATATACGCCACCTGCTGTGTTGTTCGGGACAAGTCCATTGTTGCGGATAATATTGCCGGAGATGACCCCTCGGTTCGTATTGTAGATGATGCCGTCCAGATAACCGTCTTCAATCAGGTTGTCCATTACCCAGTTGTTTCCCTCTGCATACTGTGGATCATCAAGACTGAAAGAAATGACGGTATTGCCGATCGTGCCTTTCAGATGACTTCGGGTGATTCTGGAAGCCATGACATTCGACATATTCAGAGCAATAACATGCGAGTTGATAACTTTGATGTGATCAATCGTAATCCGTTTGCACTTCCAGAATATGACGGTGCTGCCCGTTGTCTGCTGGGAAGCGTTGCCGTCAAGCGTCATATCTGAGATCGTCACATTTTCGGTTAACGTTCCTACCAATAGTGCATCGTTCGTTCCGGGCTTCAGCTTCAATGAGGTCACATCCTGACCGACTCCTCTCAGCTTCATATGTCCCCCGACCTGAATGGTGCCGCTTAAGTATGTTCCAGCTGGAAAGCATACGACGCCTCCTCCCGCCGCCGAACAAGCTGCGATAGCGGCTTGGATTGCACCCGTGTCGTCTGTCGTTCCATCCCCAATCGCTCCGTAATCCATAACATTGTATTCGCATAGCGATGCTTGCGAAGCAGCATTGCCTTTTTGCTTGTCTTTCCCTGTTTGTTTTTCTTTTTCGCCGCTCATTGCCTCTGCCAGAAGCGATGAACCCAGCATCCCCTCCATAGCAAGCGCTGCGCCGCCTCCGCCAATTGCGGCAAGCAGCTTCCTCCTGCTTACTAACGGATTGACTGTCCGTTTTTTCTGATCGAGATTGTTTTCCATTATGCATCCTCCTCATATACGGTTAGTAAAAACGCTTACAAAAAGAGTATAATAAAATTTCTATATTCTGTTATCCGTCATTTTTTGCGAATGCTTATACTTTCTTTTGATTATGAGTAACGCTTTCAAAGGCGTAAAGAAAGTATAAGGTTTCAAAATTTATTACTGTTATTTGAAAGATTGGTGTCGAGTTATAATTTCGTTGAAATGAAAACAACAAGGGGAAAGGAAAGTGAGTTATGGCGAAGAGGAGATTAGTTATACTATTGCTGCTTATGATGCTCGTTGCAGCGTGCAGCGGCAATCAATCACCAGGCAAGACTGAGGAAGAAGGGGCGATTAAGTCCGAGCAAGGGAATAGTGCGGACGCCAACAAAGAAGGAGCGCCGCAAGACATTGATCCGTTAGGCAAGTATGATCCGCCGATTGAAGTGACAACAGTGAGAGCAACCAATGATACGTTCAAATTTATTGAAGGAGAATCTCTGGAAGACAACATTGTATATGAACTGTACGAAGAGGATATTGGCATCAAGTGGAAAAACATATGGTCGGTCGGCGGTGATAATAACAAATATACCGAAAAGCTGAACTTGTCCATCGCTTCCAAAAATTTGCCGGATATTTTTCAAGTCGATATCGGTCAATTGAAAGAGCTGGTTGACGGCGGATTAGTGGAGGATATGACGCCTTACTTCGAGCAATATGCGTCCCAGCAGGTGAAGGAAGCATTCGGTTACGCAGACGGCCTTGGTCTTAGAATGGGAACGTTCGACGGCAACCTGTATGGATTGCCTAACACTCGCGACGCCGCGGGTAATCTGAACTTGCTTTGGGTGAGACAGGACTGGCTGGACAATCTCGATCTCGAGCTTCCGAAGACAGCGGATGAAGTGATTGCGGTAGCCGAAGCGTTCGCCAATAATGATCCCGACGGCGATCAGAAGAACAATACGTATGGCATAATGGCCTCATTTATGATGTTCGACGGTTATGGACTAGGCTCATTGGATGCGCTTGCAGCGGCATACGGGGCTTACCCGGGGAAATGGATTAAGGGCGAGGAAGGACTCGTGTATGGAAGCGTGCAGCCCGAAATGAAGAAGGTGCTGGAGATTGGACGGGAACTGTATGCGATGGGAGCGCTAGATAAGGAGTTCGCCATTAAAGGAGGCGGTGAGACGACAGCAGATGTCGTTGCCGGAAAAATTGGGATGTATTATGCGCCTTTCTGGTCTCCGGCATGGCCGCTTAATCAAATGATAGAGAAGGAACCCGATGCGAAGTGGACGCCGCTGCTCGCACCTCCTGGCCCATCTGGCGAGATGAAAGTGCCTGCTGGACATTTCACCACCAATTGGATGGTCGTTCGTAAAGGCTTTGAGCATCCGGAGGCGCTCGTAA
The DNA here is from genome assembly GCF_042675905.1 of Paenibacillus chungangensis. Lineage (NCBI taxonomy): Bacteria > Bacillati > Bacillota > Bacilli > Caryophanales > Paenibacillaceae > Paenibacillus > Paenibacillus chungangensis. Next base: position 149,532 of record NZ_JBHTJZ010000009.1, read on the forward strand.
AGGCGATCAATTACTGGTACGACCTTAGCATGACCGGAGGCTCCCGCAACGAAAAGTATTCTGAGCTTCGTCAGAACGAATACAAGGATGTCGATATCAATAACTATACGCCTGTCTATTCCGAGATGCCGAATAAGAACGACTTGTTTGTTGATGAAATATTAAAGGCGCTTAAGGATGGCGACACGTCGGGTCTGTCTATAAGCGGTCTGAAAACCTATGAAAAAATCAAAGCCGGCGGAGTTGATGGCTGGGTGGAGCAAAAAATTTGGACGGAATCAGCTCCGCTTATTCGCGAGTATAAAGAAATTGTGACAGATGAGTTTTACGGTGCGCCGACGGAAACGATGGGACTGACGAAGACAGCGCTGGATAAACTGACGAACGATACGTTCACGAAGATGATCATGGGGGACAAATCCGTTGAAGAATTTGATGACTTCGTTGCGCAGTGGCACAAGATTGGCGGAGACAAGATGACGCTGGAAGTGAATGAGTGGGCTTCTTCCAGATAGTGTCCGGATTATTCGGAGAAAGGTGAACTGGAATATGCTGCGTAATCTCAGAATGAATAAATCGCTTCACTTGATGGTATGGCTAGGCATGGTTTTTGTCCTTGTATTTAGCTACGTTCCCATGTTTGGTGTAGCGATTGCTTTTCAACAGTTTCGACCGGTTATGGGATTTATGAAGTCCGAATGGGTCGGATGGAGCAACTTCACTCTTATGTTTCAGATTCCGGACTTTTATCAGGTCGTCATGAACACGCTTATTATAGCGGGACTTAAGCTGTCAATCGGCTTTTTTGTCCCGATCGTATTCGCTTTGCTGCTGAACGAGGTTCGGCTTCTCTGGTTCAAAAAAACGATTCAAACGATGGTGTATCTCCCCCATTTTATGTCCTGGGTAATCCTTGGCGGCATCCTGACGAATATATTGTCCATTGAAGGTGGCATCGTCAATGTGTTGCTGGAGGCATTCGGCATTGAGCCCATTATGTTCCTGGGCAGCAACGACTGGTTTCGCCCCGTATTGATTATTAGCGACATATGGAAGGAATTCGGCTTCTCCATGATTGTTTACTTGGCTGCGCTTGCTGGCATTAATCCCGCGCTCTACGAAGCGGCCGTCATTGATGGAGCTAACCGATGGAGGCAGACGTTGCATATTACGATTCCCGGGCTGTATCCCATGATGGCTCTGGTCGCAACGTTAAGCCTTGGCGGAATTGTGAATGCGGGATTTGATCAAGTGTTTAATTTATACAACCCGATTGTCTATGAGACCGGTGATATTATCGATACCTACGTATACCGCGTAGGGCTTCAACAGACACAATACAGCTTCGCGACTGCTGTGGGCTTGAGCAAATCCGTCGTAAGTCTGGTTCTAATGGCAACGGCTTACCGACTAGCTTACAAATACGCGAACTATAGAATTTTTTAGGAGGCTTACTCCGTGAACGATAACGCACCTTACGGTAAGCTGTTTCACTTGTTCAACCATTCTTTTTTGTTGCTGTCGGGCTTGCTGTGCTTGCTCCCGTTCGTGCATGTTCTGGCTCAATCGCTCAGCTCCGCCGTCAGCATAGCAGCTAACGAAGTCACCTTTTGGCCCGTCGACTTTACGGCTGCTTCTTACGAGTTGATCTTCAAGGAGTCCAAGCTGCTTACTGCGATGGGGATTTCTGTACAGCGAGTTGTATTAGGCGTTGCCGTCAACATGCTGCTTACTGTGCTCATCGCATTCCCGCTGTCGAAGGAGGATCGCATTTTCAAGGGAAGAACCGTGTACGCTTGGATGCTTGTGTTCGCCATGATATTCAGTGGCGGATTGATTCCGCTTTATTTGACAGTCAATGAGCTGGGGCTTATGGATAGTATATGGTCGCTTATTTTGCCGGGGGCTGTCCCCATATACAACGTTGTGCTGATGCTGAATTTTTTCCGGTCATTACCGAAGGAGCTTGCTGAATCTTCCTATATAGACGGGGCCGGTCATTGGGGAACGCTGTTTCGCATTTATGTTCCGTTAAGCCTTCCCGCGATGGCTACATTGACGTTGTTCTCCATTGTCGGGCATTGGAACTCTTGGTTCGACGGCATTATATTCATGAACAATCCGATCCACTATCCCTTATCCAGTTATTTGCAGACAGTTATTATACCCATTGACGTCACTGCAATCAATAGTCTCGAAGATTTGCATCTGGTATCTGACCGCAGTCTCAAGGATGCGCAGATCATCGTCGGCGCTTTGCCGGTGCTCGTCATCTATCCGTTCCTGCAGCGTTTCTTCGTGAAAGGCATTGTGCTTGGAGCGGTAAAGGAATAGAGAGGCCAACCGAATGTGAAAGGAGGAAAAGCAGATGAAGGCAATTAGAGGCTCGCTATATTACATGAACCTGAACGGTGGCAAAACAAGCATCGATCGGGAGATCACGGCGCAGGCGAAGGCAGGCTTCGATCTGTTATGGGTGAACGGGCCGGCATTCTCGCTTGAAAGCCTGCAGATGCTGGGGGAACAGGGACAATTCGATCCCATCGCTTACATGCTGGATGAAGCGCATGCAATGGGGATGAAGGTTATAATTGAGGTTATGGCGGATAGCAATTGGTATATGCGCTGGGACCTCGAGGCGGATTTGGAACGAAGCGATCGCATCGTATCTATCCTTGCACAGAGGTACGGGATTCATCCCGCATTCGAAGGTTACTATTTGGGCAATGAATTGTACATTGTGCACGGCAAGGATAAGGAATATATCCGAACCTTGTGGGCATCCATCGCAGCGCAATGCCGATCATCGACGCCGGGCTGTAAGATCGTCGCCTCTCCATTCTTCGTATCGGATTCGCATGAGGTACTGGGCTATCCATACGAATGTCCGGAAGCATACGAGCAGTTCTGGGATGAGATGCTGACAGGCTGCGATCTGGACATCGTCATGCTTCAAGATTCCGGGGCAGAGCATGGCGCATTCTACTCCGTAGAGGAGCGAGAGCCTTACTTTGCGGCAGTGGCCAGCGCATGCAATCGCCATGGTGTCGAGCTTTGGGGCAATATCGAGCTTGCCGAGATCGACGTGAAGGATTACATCGAGCTCAAGCAATTCCGAGGTGAGCATGGCGCGAATGGCGAGGGTTTTCACGATCGCCGTTGGAAGAGAGTGCCGCTGCCGAAGCTGAACAAGAAGTCTGAACTAGCATCGAAGTATTGCAGGCATCTCGTCAGCTGGGGGTTCCAGCAGTTTATCAGTCCTGAATCCGGTATGCCGGGCTGCCAGTCTTATTACGAGGCGTTCTGCCGCTGGAATCTTGACAGAAGGGAGAAAGCCGTCCAACATGAATCATAAAGACATGATGATCGCTTGCTGAACAAGATAACAATATTTGTACAATATCACGGCAAAGCGTGCTGATAGGGAGGAGAGGCGATGATACGGAAATTAGCGATAAAGGGGAATTTGCGCGGTGTATTAATGAAGCTGCTGCTTGCATTTTTCCTGCTGACAATTCCTGTGTATCTCGTCTCGCTTTCCCTGCTTGGATCTGCGATTACGTCGGTCAAGCATCGGATTACGGATTCCGTACATACGGACTTGGACCGATTCCTGAGCAGGTTGACAATCGATCTGGAACGTGTGAAGCAATTTCAGCTCATGCTGAAAAATGATGAAAACGTTCAATATTTTTATGCGGCCCAAAATATAATGAGTGACTATGAGAAAATCGCTTTATTCAAAGAGCTGAAATCCAAATTTGAACTGATTGTTTCGAATAGCAGCTTCATCGACGACTTGATAATCGACTTTCCTGAGTCGGACTTGCGATTATCCTACGTCTCTGGGCGCACCGATATTCCTTCTGACGATCGGAGTTCGTATGCCGAAGAGGATTACAGCGACGGTTGGCTGAAGACTTCATACGGCTGGGCTGAGCTGGAACGGACAAGGAGCGACGTATTAAGCTATACGCTCTTCACCCGAACGTTGCGTGGCGGCACACAGAAGCTGCATTATGTGCTTCGTATGAACATTGCGCTGGACCAATTTCGATCATTGCTGGGACAACTGAAAGTAGGAAAGTCTGGAAGCGCTTTAATAGTCGATCGCTCAGCCGGATTTGTGATTCGAGGAAATGACAGCATGGTGTCCGACGTCATCGGGGAACGTTTGTCGGAACAGCTGCTTGCAGGCGAATCCGACGGCATTCTCCATACGAAGGTCGACAAGCTGAAGTATACCGTGCTCTACCGGCATTCTCCCGAGCTTAATTGGACCGCTGCAGTCTATGTTCCGGAACGGGAGTTCCTGGGAGAAGTAAGAAGCACAAAGCAGAAGCTGTATGTATTGATTGCTGTATCCGTGCTAAGCGTTATCGGATTCTCCTATATTATTTACAGGCACATTCACAAACCGATACGGGTACTGTACAATGCCATGCAGCAAGTAGGGAGAGAGCGTTACGATACAAGGATTGCGAGCAGCCGCAATGACGAATTCGACTATATCTATACGCGATTCAACGACATGATTCAACGAATCGAGCACGCTATTCAAAGGGACTATTTGCAACAGATCCGAATCAAGCAGTCGGAATTGAATCAGCTTCAGGCACAGATTAATCCTCATTTCTTATACAACTGCTTCTATAGCGTGTACCGGATGTCGAAAGAAAGGGATTACGAAGCTATAGCCAGAATGACGGACTACCTGGGCCGCTATTATCAGTTTATTACATATAAAAGCAGGAGCGACGAGGTGACGCTTCAGGAGGAAGTGTCGCATTCCGTCGTCTACCTTGACATCCAATCCATCCGGTTCGAAGATCAACTGTCCTATGAGCTTCATGTTGCTCCTCAACTATCCCACGTTCTGGTGCCGAGACTCATTCTTCAGCCGTTGATTGAGAACGCAATTGTTCACGCACTGGAGGAGAGTGCAGAGCATGTGAGAATCGAAATCTCTGCCGCGGCCGATGGAGGCGTATTGAAATTGACGGTGGCGGATAACGGGCCGGGTATAGAAGAAGAGCGGCTCTGTGAAGTGGTCGCAGGTCTGGAAAGGGAGCACATTCATCCGGACAATAGCTTTGCGTTGTGGAATATTCATTGGCGCTTGAAGTATAAGTTCGGGCCGGGCTTCGGCATTGCGATCGGCAAGCGTAAGGAAGGCGGCTTTGTTATTACACTTAAGCTGCCTCTGCATGAGGGAGGGGAACGGTCATATACACGTTAATGATTGTTGATGACGAGAGGAGAATTCTGCGCGGATTGACGCAAGCCGTTCTGGAGAGCGGCCTTCCGTTCACAAGCGTTCAAGGTTTCCATAATGCCGAAGAGGCTCTGCGCGCGATGGAATCGAGTCCATGCGATATTCTGCTGTCCGATATCCGGATGCCTGGGCGTGACGGATTGGAGCTTGCGGGAGCAGTAAGAGCTTGTTGCCCCTCTTGCAAGGTCATATTCCTGACTGGCTTTGGTCAATTTGAATATGCCCAACAAGCTGTGAAGCTTGGCGCTTTCGATTTCCTGGTCAAGCCGGTTCGAGACGAACAATTGCTTCAATGCCTGGAACGTGCGCTTCTGAACCTGAAGGAGGAGAAGAAGGAAGCCGAATCTATACATAAGTTGCGAACCCGATATGAAGAGACTGTGCCGGTCGTGAGAGAGAGTTTTTTGAGACAGTGTGCGGGAAGTGAACGCACAAGTCGGAATGTAAATGAGATAATCGCGGAAGGAAAATTGTTGCAACTGGACATTGCGTTGGATTCTCCTGTCAGATTTGTCGTCATGCGTGTGAACAATCGAAAGAAATGGATTGATTCCCCAAAAAAGAGCGAGACATTGGACAGCCTGCTATTTGAAGCTGTAGGAACGGTTAAGGGGGAATCAGGTCTTTGCATGGAGTGCTGGCGAGATGCCGATTTTTTTGCATGCGCATGGCAATCGAAAAGTGCAATAGGGTCAGTCGTTATGGAGAAGCAACTCCGAAGAGCTTTAATCGATATGCAAAAAATATTGTTCGAACGACACGGTATGGACACGTCCATTATGCTGTCCAAGCAGGCGGACAACTTGGAGCAATGGGGAATCAGCTATCAGGAGGCTTTGCAGGCTCTGAAGCAGCATATCAGTCAGGGCCGGGGTTCGATTGCGGAAGTGCCCCAGGGAGAAGGCGTGTTAATGGGCCGGCTGCCGGGCCTGGATTTGCTGCAATCGCTCGGACTATTGCTGGAGGCCGGTGATGAGGAACAATACTATAACCGGCTTAACCAAGTATTTAGCGATGCACGGACGACCCCAGGCCTCCCATACCGGATCTACGCAGAGATCGTCCATTTGCTTTCGCTAGCGTTGCTGACCTCTGTGAATAAGCTTACCTTGACTTCGGAGGAACGGGATAGGCTGCGTATTGAGGAATGGACGGACATGTCCTGCTTCTATTCTGTGGAACAGATGAGCGAAGTGTTCCACACGGTTTCCGCCGAGGTATTCAAGCTGACAAGCCGTCAACGCGATATGAACAGGGATGTCATGAGTCGATTGAAATGGTATATTTCCCAGCACCTGAGCGGGGACCTGTCCCTTTCCGAATTGTCCAAGATCGCCCATATGAGCACAGCTTATTTATCACGTATATTCAAAGAAACAACAGGCGAGGGCATTAATCACTATGTGACACGGGCAAGAATTGAGAAAGCTATGGAGCTGTTAAGATTGCCTTCCGCCAAAGTAAGCGATGTCGCCGTACAAGTCGGTTATGACAATACACCTTATTTCACCAAAGTATTCAAAAAGGTTGTCGGCGTCACTCCTCAGGAGTTTAAGAACGAATAGAAATGGAAGGGAGTTGCTTTCTGATGGAAGAGTTGCCGCAGAATTCCCCATTATCAGGAGCGGTCTGGATCAGTTATCCTTCCTCCTTGAAGCACACTGCAAGCGGAAAGGCTTATTTTTGTTTCATCAAGTCTTTTTCATGGAAGAAAGGGACGCAGCAGGCTTTCCTTCATATTACAGCGGATTACCGCTACACCGCATGGCTCAACGGGCAGTGGATAGGTCAAGGCCCCGTGCGTGGCTGGCCGGATAGCTACGCGATCGATTCTTATGATGTATCCGATGCGCTGCTGGAGGGCGATAATCGACTGGCTGTGCTGCTGCATGTTTTGGATGTGTCCACCTTTCAATACATCTTTACCGGCCAATCCGGGTTTGCGGCGAAGCTCCACGCGGCGGATGACGAGGGAGAGTATGCCGTTATGACGGATGAGTCCTGGTTATGCCGCTTACACCCTTCGTTCGGGGACAATACCCCTCGCATATCGACCCAGCAAGCTTTCGTGGAGCATTATGACGCCAGGGTGGAGCCTGCGGATTGGCTGATGGACTGTCCGGAGGGATGTCATCGCGCCGACGAATCTGCATGGCTGCAAGCGGCTAATTCGGGAAGAGAGCCGGATCTGCGGCCGCGAGACATCCCGCTTCTGGCTGAAGAGACGGTGTATCCCGCCAAGGTAAGGGAGAAGGCGACGGTGAAGCTTCCAAGAGCGCCCTGGAGCATGGATTTGCGCCATATGCTTATTCCTGGCAACAAGGATGCCAATCCGCACACGGTGCAGGGGATGGTGGTCACCACAGTGAAGCTGGAGCGGAGCGCCATGCTGCGGTTTTACTTTCAAGACCGGACTTCCGGCTTGCATACCAGGCTGGCGGTGAATGGGGTAAAGATCGAGCCTATTGATGATTCCGGCCAGCACTGGAGCGGATTGTTCCATTATGATGTCCTGCTCCATGCGGGGGAGAACTTCCTCCTTTTTTGGTTTGATGGCGTTACGCACGAATTTACATTTCAGACCGTGGCCGAGTTGACGGATGACGTGGCCGTGTCACCCTGCCTACCTGGCATTGAGGAAAGCCGCTTTGGTTTCTTTGTTCCCGGAAGGGATGAGGATGGCCGTGCCCTGTTCGAGCAATTGAAGCATTCATCTGACTGGCAGCAGTGGCAGGCAGCAGCCAAGGACAGCTGGACGGCGATTACCCGCGATATGGAGCATTCGGACAATGTTTTTTTGCGAATCCGGCATTCCTTGCCTATCGAAGCATTCGAGCAAGCCGATTGCTATGCCCACAGCTGCTGCAGCGGCAACAGGGACAGTACGATTATAGCTGCGCCGAATGTAGGGCAGGCCGTTCGGCTTGTGCTAGAATTCGATCGCATGACGGCGGGATTTCTGGAGTTTGAGCTCTATGCGCCTGCCGGGACGGTGATGGATATTTACGGGTTTGAGGCATATAGCGGTGACACGATTGTTCATATGGACTCCATGCATAATACGATGCGTTATATTTGCAAGCAGGGATGGCAGCGATACCGGTCCCTCCAGCACCGGAGCTTCAGATATCTAGTCATTCAGCTCTCCGAATTCACAGGTGCAATCCGTCTTCGCTCGGTGCAATGCCTGCTCAGGACGTATCCTTCTCCGAGGATCGGTCATTTTCGCTGCAGCGAAGAAAAGTTGAATCGCATTTTCCAGATGAGCCGCTGGACGGCGGCGCTGTGCAGCGATGATGTATTTGTCGATTGCCCCACGTATGAACAAGCATACTGGGTGGGAGACGCTTATATTATGTCAGGCGTTCAATCGGCCATGGCAGGGATGGAGCCGCTGATTGCACGCAGCCTGCTGCTTGCCGGCGAATCCATGAAGCGCTCTCCCATCGTAGAATCCCAGGTGCCGAGCGGTTGGGAGAACGTGTTGTCGACGTGGAGCTTGCTTTGGGCGCTGGCTTGCACAGCGCATGTAAGGCGAACGGGAGACATGGCATTTGCCAAGCGAATTTACCCTATGCTGAAGCGGCAAACACTATACATCAGCGAGAATTTAATGGACGAGCGTACGGGGCTGATCGCATCCCCTTATTGGAATCTGCTGGATTGGGCTTCTATTGACGCTCCTTCCGGGGCTATCGTCACACATGTCAACGCTTGGTATCTTCAGTGTTGCAGAGAAGCTGGGGAGCTTGCAGAGCGAATAGGAGAATGGAAAGATGCCGAGCAATATCGCTTAATTGCGGAAGCGATTATGGATGGGATGAACGAATACCTATGGGACGACAGGATCGGGGCATTCGCGGATTGCATCGGAGCTGACGGCCGGTTGAGCGACGTTGCCAGCGAGCAGACGCAAATCATCTGTTACATTAACGATGCCTTCCGGCAAGATCGGCGTGCTGCTCTTTTGCGTTATGTCCGTGGGGAAGTGAAGGATACTGTCGCATGCGCAACGCCCTTTATGCGTTTTTTCAAGTTGCAAGGATTGAAGAAGGCAGGATTGGCAAGTGAGCTGTTAAGTGAAATTCGTTCCGTATGGGGACAAATGGCGGATGCGGACAGCACGACTTGCTGGGAAGATATGCCGGGAAGGTGGTCGCAGGGATATCCCACACGCAGTTATTGTCATGGCTGGAGCGTGGCGCCGGCTTATTTCCTACCACATACCATCGCAGGCATTCCCCCGAGCGACGCATGGACATCACCCATCGTCATCTCGCCGCAGCCCGCTACTCTTGACTGGGCGGAAGGCAGCATCATGTCGCCTAAGGGAGAACTCCACGTATCTTGGGAGCGTACGGAGCGGCTGTTCCGCGCCTCGGTTCGTTTGCCCGCAGAGCTTGACGGTATGCTGCGCATTCCTGCGCCGGCTTATGCTGTGAGAAGTATTTCCATGAACGGCATGATGGCATCTATTTCCTCCGTCGTCGAGAACGGCTGCTGGCAAGTGCCAATAGAGGGAGGGAGTCGGGTAGTTGTCGAGGCGGCGATAGGCTGAAAAAGTCAGATAGAATCAAAAAAATCGACCCCCGCCTTTCGGCGGGGGTCTTTCATGGGAGAGGAGAAACCGGACGAAGAGCTTATGGGGAAACGTAAGTCTTCTCCGCGGTTGTCTACGGCATCTCTCGACGCCGATGATTTTATCTTCTCCCGATTCGCAAGGAATATACCTGCCCCCGATTATTTACCCCGAACAATTTTTATAATCTTGATTTGGCGAATGATGCTTTCAATTGCAGTTGAAAAGGATGAGATGCGTTGCAATGAGTTGCAGACGTTATCTTTTCACTTGAATAGATTGTGTGGTACGATAGGCGGGAAGTTGTGTGAAAGGGGCAAATTTGACGTGAGAGTCGTAGCGGGCCAGGCCAAGGGCCGTGTTCTGAAAGCTGTGCCGGGCATGAATACGAGACCGACGACGGATAAAGTGAAAGAAGCCATATTCAGCATGATTGGACCTTACTTCGAAGGCGGAGCCGCTCTTGATCTGTTCGCCGGTACGGGCGGACTTGGCATTGAAGCTTGGAGCAGAGGCATTCAGCGCATTATCCTCGTCGACCGTGAGAAGCTAAGCATTGACACCATCCGCCATAACTTGAAGACGGCGGGCGCGGAGCAGTCGGCAGAAATATATCGGAATGATGCGGAGAGAGCGCTGAAAGCGTTGGACAAGCGAGGACTTTCCTTCCGCCTTGTCTTCCTCGATCCGCCTTATCGAATGACGAATATGGACGAAATGATGAATGGCATGGCACAAGCAGGCATGCTAGAGCCGGATGCATTTGTCGTAATCGAGCATGACACGGCGGTTGTATATCCCGATGAAATAGCCGAATTCCAATGCTTGAAGAAGGCGAAATACGGGGATACAAGTGTAACCATTTATCAATACATAGGAACTGACAGCAAGGATAGGAGAGAAGCCGATGACAACGAATGAGAACAAAAAAGTGAGAATCGCCGTCTACCCCGGCAGCTTTGATCCTGTCACTTATGGTCATCTGGATATAATTCAGCGTTCTGCGAAGCAATTCGACCGGCTCATCGTGGCCGTACTGAACAATACAAGCAAAAACCCGCTGTTCACGGTTGACGAGCGGAAGGAACTGTTGGCGGAAGTGACTAAGGACTTACCAAATGTGGAAATCGACAGCTTCAGAGATTTGCTCGTCCGATATATGCGTTCCCGGCAAGCTGATGTTATTATTCGCGGCATCCGTTCCGTGACGGATTTCGAGTATGAGCTGACATTGGCTTCGACGAACCATCTGCTGGATGGAGAGATTGACACGATGTTCATGATGACGAATCCCAAATACTCTTATCTCAGCTCAAGCATTGTGAAAGAGATCGCCCAGTTCAACGGTAAAGTAGAGGACTTGGTGCCTTCAGTGGTGGAGAATCGATTGCGGGAGAAATACGCGAATCGCTAGCCGGTCATAGATTAATGCCAGAGCATCAACGTGCCCATCGTCTCTGCTTAAGAATGACAACAGCGATTAAACACGCGGCGAGGCATACTCCTGCTGTAATGAGCGACTTATCCCATATCGGGGGTAAGTCGCTTGTGCTGTAAGGGAAGGGCGACAATACGACATTTAATCCAGGTTGATGGGCACTGGTTGTCTGTGCGATACTGCCGCTCAAATAGTGAGCCAGTATGGTGATTGGCTTCCATAGAAGGAATACGAACAGAGCCGCATGCAACGCATGCGCGATGCGGTGCGCGATGAAGGGAAGCAGGCGCATATCCGTACCAGAGGCGGAGTGGACAGCTTGTAATATGCCGCCAAGACCGCTCCATGCCAAAGTCGCCGCGATAGCCGAAGCAACCGCTGTGGAGCTCGCATGCTGCTGCCATTCTGCTGCTGCATATGCACCCAGGTGGCTTTCGAACAGGGCTGGGCCCAGGAAAGGAGCAGTAGTCAAAAAAGGGGAGAGTAGCGGCTCGCACATTCTGGCAAAAACAGCTGCGCACAGGATAAATCCGCCGATCATCAGCAGCTTCTGCACGCCGGAAGAGACAGCTTCCCCGAGCGCAGTGCCGAAGCTTCGTCCATCCTTCTCCCTTGCTGCTTGCATGGCTGCTGCTGCTGACCCTATTAGTCTTCCCGACGCGCGGTCGTTGGACTGTAGCATAATTCTGCCGGCCTTCCCCGACAACAGGGACGTCGCAAGCAACAGCCATAATGCGGACAACCAGACGGCAGCGGCGATAATCACGCCGGTCAATGGGCGATGAAGAAAGCCGGCCCCAACGATCACAAGCATGAACAATGGATTGGGCATATGGGAATAAGCCTGCAGACGCTCTGCTTGCGAGCTGCTTATCAATTGCCTTTTGCGCAAGTCGGCGGCAGCAGCCGTTCCGGCTGTGTATCCTCCAAGAAGGCCTATCATCAAGACTAGTCCCGCTTCACCGGGAAGTCTGAACAATCGTGTCATAAGAGGGGCTAGCAACGCGCCAAGCGCGTGGACGAGGCCGAAGGCGAGCATGATTTCATAAAGCACAAGAAACGGAAGCAGACCTGGGAAGATGATATTCCACCAGACGGCCAGACCCTGCAGAGAGGCTTGGAACGATGCGTCAGGCTGAAGGATGATGGAACAGACGAGCGCGACGGACAGAACCGCGACCAGTATCGTTTTGGGCAATAGGGTCAACTCCTCTTGCTAGGTTGGACAATCCTACCCTAATATGTACGCCGCTGATTGACAAGATAGACCATATACAGATTGCTACGGGAGTGTGAGGAGATGAAGGGGAGAAGCTCTGTCCTGCGCCGTACGCTTATATCCGCTGCGTGTGCGGCAGTGATCATGTGGGGATTATTGTATGCTCCCACTCCATATGTCGTATACGAGCCCGGAATTGCAATTCCGGTCGCGAGTTTGATGGAGAGGGGCGGCATCTCGGCTGAAGTCGGCGGAGGGGAAGAGGGGCTGCTGCTCACGGCGGTGAAGCTGAGTGCCCCGAATATGTGGGAAGTAGCGAAGGCAGTTATCCATCGCGATAAGGAAGTGGCATGGAAGCGCGATGTGTTCAGCGGTGGATCCCAGCGTCAATTCGCAGAGCGGCTGACTGTGATTATGCAGGGCTCCCAGAACGATGCGCTGGAAGCGGCATACCGTAATCTCGGCGTGGGCTACCGCAAGGAGCCGCAATCGCTCGTCGTGTCCGACGTTCAGAGGATTGCCGGTCAGCCGGCCAGCGGCTTTCGCGCTGGAGACGTTATCATTGGTGTGCATGACGGCGAAGGGATCAGTGGAGCGGATGAGGCCGTGACGGTGTTGCGGCAGCATCAGGGCAAGGAATCGCTGACGCTGGATGTGAGGGGAACCGACGGTAAGAAACGTGTTGTGCGTATCCCATTGCCTGAGTCTGGCACTTCGTCTCTGACCTTGGAACAACTGCCGATTATACTTGGTGTAACGGGGTTCATCGAGCTTAGAGCCATTGTTGCCGAAGAGGCTTCGCAACAGCTGGCGATTACGGCCAATGGGATTGGCGGTCCTTCAGCGGGTCTCGTATTCGCGTTGCAGGGGATCAATCTGTTGACGGAAGAGAAGCTCGCAGACGATATACGAATCGCTGCGACCGGCACCATTGCGCCGGATGGCAAGGTGGGTGCAATCGGCGGGGTGAGGCAGAAGGTTGTATCCACCAGTCTTCAAGGCGCGGAGCTCTTCCTGGTGCCCAAGGACAATGAACGGGAAGCTAGAAGGAAGAGCAAGGCAATCGGAAGCGAGATGAAGATCGTCGGCATATCTACACTGGAAGAAGCATTGGCAGCTATAGCGGACTATCGCCGGACGGCTGCCCGATGATCGGCTGCCCGCGGAAATCCCGATACATGGAAGCCGAAGTCGATCCTGTCACGCCCAGCATATAAATCGCTGTAGCTGTAGTATCCAGCTCCAGATAGCGGTATGGAGCTGGCGGTCGGGCGGCGCTAAGCAGTATGGGGAGTGAAGCGGTCTTGCGCATGCGCCGCAAGAGCAGCTTGCCCCTCTCGGTGAAGCCCAGTACCCGTATGTATTGTACGCCCGCCGCCAGCTTGTCTCTTGTAAAGTCTGATTTACGATGTCCCAGCAAAATGGCGAGTAGCGCCCGCTGCAGCTTGGTATGCGTATAACGCTTCGTCTTCAAGGCGGATAGCAGCTGCTCAATGGTAGCTTCCGTAAGTTGGGGCATGCTATTGCGTATGCGATGCTCCAGTCCTTCCGTGATCTCATGAATAGACGCCAATTGCTCAGGCGTCCGCGTCAATACGGCGTTGAACAGCGCGATGCGGAAGTTCTCCCAGTTGACAGGGCACTGTTCCTTGGCCCAGCGGTCTGCGAGCACGGCGTGTGTGGACGGAGGCACAAATGCTGCAGCTTCCTGCAGGTTGCGGCTGTTCAGCAGCAGCTTGCGAATCGCTGTAGCGCTCGCGATGCTGGCGTCCGATGCTCGCTCGTCGCGATACTGCGCCTTCTCCCGGGCGATCGTTAGCGGCTCCATGGTGCCGTGAATCCGCTTCAGGGCAAGCAGATAATGCAAGGCAAGCGTATGATTGGGCTGGTCGAACGAGAATCCGCTGATATCCAGGTGACCTTGCTGATGCAAATAGGAGCTTACGGCTTCGCTATAGGCTCCGGGGTAACTGGAGCCTTGCTCCAAGTTGTGCTTCAGCAAGTCTTTGAACGCTGCGGGCTCATTCGCCAGCAGATCTGCGGCGAGCTTGAGTGGAGCGAGATTGCCGCTCTCCGTACCGAAGCAGAAGGCGTCTACGACGCCGGTCGCTTCAAGCAGCGATACTGCACCGTAGGCGAACCACTCCGCAGCTTGTGTGGCATAGGCGACGGGAAGCTCAATGACGAGATCGCAGCCTCCAGCAAGAGCCATCTCCGTGCGGGCCCACTTGTCCGTAAGAGCAGGTTCGCCTCGCTGCAGGAAATGTCCGCTCATGACGGCGACGACGGCATCAGCATCGGCCAGGGCGCGCGATTGCCGAAGATGATAAGCATGTCCGTTATGGAACGGGTTATATTCTACAATCAAACCTACAGTTCGCAAAGTGTCCAATCCTTTCTCTCATCTATAGAGGGGATGTTGGTACCCATCATAGCATAACGGAAGCGGCTGAGCATGAATTCTTCGCCTAATGCCAAAGTTCGTCAGATTGGCGAGGTGAAAATGTTGACAAATCAACTCTGAAATAGATATAATAAACTTTGTTTGTTTGAGGTGATCTTATGCAGATTCATATGAAAGATTTGATAGCGAAAGGCGGCAATAAGGTTCTCAAGGAAGAACTGAATGTCGACGAGCTGTTGAACAATCAGCGCGATGTCCTCTCGGCCGGACCACTACATGTATCGCTGGAGGCTGCAGGCGAACATGGAGTTGTGAAGGTAGAGGGTGAGCTGTCGATCGATCTGAAGATGGCTTGCTCGCGTTGCCTGGAACCCGTGAGTAAACATACCGTCATCCCGGTGTCGGAGCTGTTCAAGCCCGTTGCCAAGCTTACGCCTGAAGAGGATGTCGATGGTGATGAAGGCGATGAGAACGAGATCATTGAAGTCGAAGGGGATAAGCTGGATTTAAGTCCATATGTAGAGGAAGCATTGCTTCTCTATTTGCCTTTTGCCCCTTTGTGCAGCGCACAATGCAAGGGATTATGCCCGTCATGCGGCACGGATTTGAATACTGGTGCGTGCGGCTGCAGCAATGAAGTCATTGATCCCAGATTTGCCGCGCTCAAGGATTTGTTCAAGGATTAGCGTTTGTTGATTTTGTGAAGGAGGTGGGAAAGATGGCAGTACCTCAACGTAGAACGTCCAAGACTCGCCGCGACAAGCGTCGTACGCATTTCAAGCTTGCGATACCTGGAATGGTGAAGTGCGAGCAATGCGGAGAGCTGAAGAAGGCTCACCACGTATGTAAAGTGTGTGGATATTACAAAACGAAAGAGATCATTTCCCAATAAAAAATGATTTCAGCAATAGCACTTCATCTTGCGGTGGAGTGCTATTTTTTATATACTGTTTTAGTACCAGGTGATAATAAGGGTGTTAAAATACATAGCATAGATATGATAACTATGGATAAAGGCGGTGCCGGACTTGGAACGAATGCCCAAAAGACAGCGGCATCAACAGCTAACCCAATTTATTGAGGATAACCCGTTCATTACGGATCGTGAGCTTACCCGATTGCTGAAGGTCAGCATTCAGACGATTAGGCTTGACCGGATGGAGTTAGGCATTCCCGAGGTTAGGGAGAGAATGAAGCTGATGGCGGAGAGATCCTATGACTCCGTTCGTTCCTTGCCGCTTCATGAGGTGATCGGCGATATTGTGGATCTGGAGCTGGACAAGAGCGGCATATCCTTGTTTGAAATCAGGCAAGAACACGTATTCTCCAGAACCTCTATCGCCAGGGGTCATCATTTGTTTGCACAGGCCAATTCATTGGCTGTAGCCGTTATAGACGACGCGATTGCATTGACGGTGACTGCGGATATCCGCTTTTTGCGCCCTGTCCGATTAGGGGAGAAATGCATAGCGAAGGCTTACGTGAAGTCGATCTCTGGGGAGCGGAGCAAGTCGAAAATCGAATGTTTCACTTATGTTGGTGAAGAGATGGTCTTTCAGGGCAATTTCGTCATATACAGGTCCGCTGGAGAAGGGGAATACGAGGGAGGAGAAGTCATTGCGGATCGCAATTGATGCTATGGGGGGAGACCATGCTCCTGGATTAATCGTGGCCGGTGCGCTGGAGGCTGCCCGTGAATGGCCAGATACGGAGCTGTTGCTGGTCGGAGATCCCGCTGCAATCGAGCCGTTGCTTGGCGAAGGAAAGCCGGCCAATGTGAAGGTTGTGGAGGCGGCGGAAGTGATAAGACCAGAGGATGAACCGGTCCGGGCAGTCAGACGCAAGAAGGGAGCATCTATGGTCGTGGCCGGTCGGCTGGTGAAAGAGAAGGAAGCGGATGCGATGTTGTCGGCCGGCAATACCGGCGCTCTGATGGCAACCGGACTCCTTGTTGTGGGCAGACTGGAAGGGATAGAGCGCCCCGCGCTTGCGCCAATGATGCCCACGATGGACGACATTGGCGTCCTGGCGCTGGATCTGGGGGCCAATATGGACGCCAAGCCGGAGCATCTGCTCCAATATGCGATTATGGGCAGCCTGTATCGCGCCAAGGTTCATGGGATGGATCAGCCGCGCGTTGGACTGCTCAATGTAGGCACAGAAGCGAAGAAGGGCAATGAAACGATGAAAGCGGCGTATGACCTTTTGTCGGAAGCGCCTATTCATTTTATCGGGAATGTAGAGTCAAGGGATGTCCTGAACAGGAATTGTGATGTGCTCATATGCGACGGCTTCGCAGGCAACATTATGCTGAAGGCGATGGAAGGAGCGGCCGGCACGATCTTCACCGCACTTAAGGACGCGTTCGGGCAGTCTATCATGACAAAGCTGGCTGCCGCGATTATGCTACCGAGGCTGAAAGCTCTGAAGAAGAAGATGGATTATAAAGAGCATGGCGGGGCGCCGCTGCTGGGGCTCAATGGGCTGGTCGTGAAATGTCACGGCTCCTCGGATATCGTGGCGGTCAAGAATGCGGTTCGCCAAGCCAGAATTGCCATACAAAACAAGCTGGTTGAATCTATTGCAGCAGAAATTAACGGGAAGTGAGTGTTTAAAATGGATTTGCGACCTGTCGGTATAATCGGCACAGGCAAATATGTGCCGCAGCGCGTACTGGGCAATCAAGAGCTTGAACAAATGGTGGAAACGAATGACGAATGGATCGTCACACGTACCGGAATCAAAGAGCGGCGAATAGCGGCGGAGGCGGAAGCCACGTCCGATCTGGCGTTGGAGGCTTCGAAAAAAGCGATTGAAGCTGCCGGCTTGAAGGCGGAGGATATCGATCTGATTATTGTTGCCACGATTACGCCGGACATGTTCTTCCCGTCCACGGCATGCTTGCTGCAGGATAAGCTGGGGGCGAAGAAGGCCGCCGCGTTCGATCTGTCGGCAGCGTGCTCCGGATTCATATACGGATTGGCGACGGCTTCCAGCATGATCGCATCTGGCATGTACAAGCATGTTCTGGTCGTCGGTGCGGAGACGTTGTCGCGCATTACGGATTACAGTGACCGCAATACCTGCATTCTGTTCGGCGACGGCGCCGGTGCAGTGGTGCTTGGCGAAGTTGATCAAGGAAGGGGCTTCCGCTCCTTCGAGCTCGGCGCGGACGGAAGCGGCGGTGAACTGCTGAAAGTAAGTGGCGGCGGCTCGCGCATTCCGGCTTCGGAGGAATCTGTAGGCGGCAGGAAGCATTATATCCACATGGCGGGTAACGATGTGTTCAAATTCGCCGTTCGTATCATGGGTAGCGCGGCGGAAGATGCACTGAAGAAGGCCGGGATGACTAAGGAAGACGTAGATCTGCTCGTTCCGCATCAGGCCAACATCCGGATTATCCAGTCCGCCATGCAACGCTTGAACCTGTCGGAGGATAAGGCGATGATCAATCTGGATAAATACGGCAACATGTCCGCCGCTTCCATACCGGTTGCACTGGCGGAGGCCGTGGAGCAGGATCGCGTGAAAGAAGGCGACTGTCTTGTATTTGTTGGCTTTGGCGGCGGTCTGACATGGGGCTCATCCGTACTCATTTGGTAATGATAATTATGGGATATCAGGATTAGACAGCGTATATTTTGACTAGATTAAAGGAGGAGCAGGCCTAATGAGCAAAACGGCATTTGTATTTCCGGGTCAGGGAGCCCAGGTCGTAGGCATGGGCAAGGATGCCTACGACGCCTCTGAGCAAGCAAGGGCAATTTTTCATGAAGCGGACGAGGCACTTGGCTTCAAGCTCTCTTCCATTATTTTCGACGGGCCTGAAGCTGCGCTGAAGCAGACTGTTAACACGCAGCCGGCCCTGTTGACGGTGAGCGCGGCTTATTTGGCGCTGCTGGAGGAGAGTGGCCTGAAGCCGGACTACGTGGCCGGTCACAGCCTAGGCGAGTATAGCGCGCTGCTAGCCGCGAGCGTCGTCTCCTTCCGGGATGCAGTGAAGATCGTGCGCGCGCGCGGCCAATATATGGAGGAGGCTGTGCCGGACGGTCAAGGCGCGATGGCGGCAGTTCTGGGAGCGGAACGCGAAGCGTTGGCTACACTGTGCGCCTCCATCAGCGGTGAAGGCACTTCCGTCGAGCTGGCGAACGTGAACTGTCCGGGACAAATTGTCGTATCCGGATCTGCGGAAGGGGTAGAGGCGATCGTGCAGCGCGGCAAGGAAGCCGGTGCGAAGCGCGTCATTCCGCTGGAAGTAAGCGGCCCGTTCCATTCCTCTCTGATGAAGCCTGCAGCTGAGCAGTTGTCCGAGGCGTTGTCCGGCATAACAATAGGAGACGCTTCCGTGCCAGTGGTAGCTAATGTGACGGCGCTGCCTGTTACCGGCAGCGAAGATATTCGCCGCTTACTGGTAGAGCAGGTGTATTCCCCGGTTCTATGGGAAGATACCGTTCGTTATCTGATTGCCGAAGGCGTAGATACGTTCATCGAGATCGGCTCTGGCTCTGTACTCGCCGGGCTGATCAAGAAAGTGGACAGAAGCGTAAAGGTTGTGTCCATCAATAGCATGGCAGCGTTGGATGCGCTGCAAGTGAAGTAATAACGGGAGAACGGAGGGGATATCATGTTTGCTGGATTGGAAGGGAAGAAGGCTCTGGTGACAGGCGCGTCCCGAGGCATTGGGAGGGCGATTGCTGTAGCGCTGGCCGAAGCCGGCGCGGATGTCGCTATTAACTACTCCGGCAGCGAAGCCGCTGCGGGAGAGACGGCTGCGGCAGTAGAGGCGTTGGGTCGCCAAGCGATCCTTGTGAAGGCGAATGTCGGCAAGTCAGATGAATGCGAAGCCATGGTCAAGGAAGTGCTTGGCAAGTTCGGGGCTATCGATATTCTGGTCAACAACGCCGGTATTACCCGCGACAACCTTATTATGCGCATGAAGGAAGAGGAATTCGATCAGGTCATCGAGACGAATCTGAAGGGCGTATTCAACGGCATTAAGGCGGTCACGCGTCCCATGATGAAGCAGCGCTCGGGCCGTATTATTAATATTTCATCCGTGGTGGGCGTGTTGGGCAATGCGGGACAAGCTAACTACGTTGCCGCCAAGGCGGGTGTCATCGGCTTGACGAAGTCCAGCGCTCTAGAGCTGGCCTCTCGCGGCATCACTGTCAATTGCGTCGCACCTGGCTTTATTGAGACGGACATGACGGACAAGCTGCCGCAGGAGATGCGCGAGTCGCTGTCGGCCCGTATTCCGCTTGCCAGACTTGGCGCAGCCGGAGATATTGCTGCAGCCGTACGATTCCTGGCCTCAGACGCCGCGTCTTATATGACGGGACAGACGATTCATGTAGACGGCGGCATGTACATGTAGAGTAACGAGATTATCGCCTCTTCTCTTTCACAAGAAAAGGCGATGGTATTTTATAAATAATTCTCGTATAATACGATGGAGGAGGTGAATCGGATGTCCGATGTAGTAGATCGCGTAAAACGTATTGTCATCGATCGCTTAGGCGTAGACGAAGCAGAAGTGACACTTGAAGCTTCCTTTAAAGATGACCTCGGAGCAGACTCTCTTGACGTCGTAGAATTGGTCATGGAGCTGGAAGACGAGTTCGATATGGAAATCTCTGATGAAGATGCAGAGAAAATCACTACGGTGGGAGAAGTTGTGAATTACATACAATCTCATACCTAAGATTGGACAAGTCCCGTTATTGCAACGGGACTTCTCTCCATATCAAGCGATCTGGCCTAATACTTGCTATTAAATTGACGATGAGCATTCATGCTATTGATATAAATGGAAAACGGTAGCCAAAGAGGCTATGTCTGCAGAGGTGATTGCAATGAAACAAAGAGTAGTCGTAACGGGGATGGGAATAATGACGTCTCTGGGATCTGATCTGGAGTCGTTCTGGAACAATCTAATGGAAGGGAAGTCTGGCGTATCGGTTGTGGAAGCATATGACTTCTCGGAGTACCCTACACGCATCGCAGCAGAAATTAAAAACTTCGATCCTGAAGCTTACGGTCTGGACAAGAAGGAAGCCCGGAGGATGGACCGATTCGTCCAATTCGCGGCCGTCGCCAGCAAGAAAGCTGTCGAAGACTCCGGACTTGAAATCGGCGTAAATTGCGATGCGGAACGTGTAGGTGTCATGGTAGGATCTGGAATCGGCGGATTGGGTACCTGGGAGGATCAGCATAACATTTTGTTGCAGAAGGGACCAAAGCGCGTCAGCCCGTTCTTCATTCCCATGATGATCGCCAATATGGCTTCCGGTCAGGTATCCATGCTGACTGGCGCGAAGGGTCCCAACAGCACAGCGGTCACTGCGTGTGCGACAGGGACGCATTCCATTGGCGATTCCTTCAAGATGATTCAGCGCGGCGATGCCGACGTTATGATCGCGGGGGGAGCCGAGGCGACGATTCGGCCAACGGGCATGGCTGGATTTTGCTCCATGCGAGCGATGTCGGTGCGCAACGACGAGCCCGAGAAAGCCAGCCGACCGTTCGACATCGATCGAGACGGCTTCGTTATGGGCGAAGGAGCCGGCATTCTTGTTCTGGAATCTTTGGAGCACGCATTGAAGCGCGGGGCGAAAATATACGGCGAAGTGATCGGATACGGCATGAGCGGCGATGCGTTCCATATGACGGAGCCCGATCCCGATGGCGCGGCCCGTTGTATGAGCAAAGCGATCAAGGATGCGGGAATCGAGCCGACAGAAATCCAATACATTAATGCGCACGGAACATCTACTCCAGTCGGCGACCGTTCCGAGACGATCGCGATTAAAAAAACATTCGGGGATCACGCTTATCACTTGGCCGTCAGCTCAACGAAGTCGATGACAGGGCATTTGCTTGGTGCGGCAGGCGGAGTGGAGGCTGTTATTCTGGCGCTGACGCTGAACAATGGCGTCATTGCCCCTACGATTAATCTGGACAATCAAGATCCTGAGCTCGACCTCGATTATGTTCCGAACAAGCCGCGTCAGGCGAACGTAACGACAGCTCTTTCCAACTCCTTCGGTTTTGGTGGACATAACGCCACGATTGTGATGAAAGCATATGAGGCATGAATCCTTTGATGAGCTGCAGCAGAAGCTGCAGCTTGCTTTCAGGCAAGGGAAGCTGCTGCGGCAGGCATTTACCCATACGTCCTATGTGAATGAACATAAGCGAGGGTCGGTTCAGGACAATGAGCGGTTGGAGTTTCTGGGCGATGCGGTGTTGCAACTGCTTGTATCGGATTATTTGTTCAAGACATACCCGAAGCGTCCGGAAGGCGAGTTGACGCGTATGCGAGCCTCGGTCGTATGCGAGCCGTCGCTGGCTTACTTCGCGGAACGACTTGAGCTTGGCAAGTATGTGCTGCTGGGCAGGGGAGAGGAGCAGCTTGGAGGACGGCATCGGCAGGCTCTGCTTGCAGATCTGTTCGAGTCGTTCATTGGCGCCCTGTTCCTGGATGCAGGCATTGAGAAGACCAAAACCTTTCTAGAGAAGCACATGTTCCCATACATAGAATCCAACGACTTCGGATTGTTGATGAAGGATGCGAAGTCGAAGCTGCAGGAGCGCTCGCAACACCTGGGCCTCGGTGCCATCGACTATCGAATTGTGGAGGAGCGCGGTCCGGCCCATGACCGGGAGTTCGTCGTAGAAGTATCTATCGGGGACGAAGGGTTCGGAGTGGGCAAAGGGAGAACGAAAAAAGAAGCGGAGCAGAGAGCAGCCGCAGAAGCGTGGGGCAAGCTCTCCAGATAATATTCCAGCCCGGGACATTTTTGTGCGTATAGCATTTATAAGCTCCGGGGCCCCCGCAAAGTACTTAGTTAGCTTTAAAGCAAAGCCCCACATTGTGGGGTTATTTTACGTTTTGTGGTACAATGTTGGGGAGGTGAAAGCCATACTATGTTTTTGAAACGAATTGAACTCGCGGGATTCAAATCCTTCGCGGATAAGACGGAGCTGGAATTTGTAAACGGTATAACGGCGGTAGTAGGACCGAACGGCTCCGGCAAGAGCAATATTTCCGACGGCATCCGTTGGGTACTTGGCGAGCAAAGTGCGAAGAGCTTGCGTGGCGGTAAGATGGAAGACATCATTTTCGCAGGAAGCGATGCGCGCAAGGCGGTCAATTACGGTGAAGTGTCGCTGACGCTTGACAATGCCGACGGCGCCCTGCCGCTTGAATATAATGAAGTAACAGTAACGCGCCGCGTACATCGCAGCGGCGACAGTGAATACTTAATTAACAAACAATCATGCAGACTGAAGGATATTACAGAGCTGTTCATGGATACGGGAATCGGCAAGGAAGCTTATTCCATCATCGGCCAAGGTCGAATCGAGGAGATATTGAGTACGCGTTCGGAAGACCGCAGAGGCATATTCGAGGAAGCTTCCGGCATTGTAAAGTACAAGTCCCGCAAGCGTGAAGCGGTGAAGAAACTCGACGATACGGAGCAGAATATGCTTCGTATTCATGACCTTGTGTCGGAGCTGGAGGATCAGGTGGAGCCTCTCCGCAAGCAGTCTGAGAAAGCGATACACTTCAAGGAATTGCGGGAAGTGCTGAAGACGAAGGAAATATCGATGTATGTGCTGCAGATCGAGAATGTCCATCGTGCCTGGTCGGAGGCGACTGACAAGCTGAAGGCATTGCAGCAGCAGCAGTTGGAGTTGTCCACCGTCGTGAGCAAGCACGATGCCCATCTGGAGCAGGATAGACAGAAGCTGAGAGAGCTGGAGATTCAGCTGGACGAGCTTCACGACGCGATGTTGCAGATCGCAGAGGATGCGGAGAAGTGTGAAGGCTACGGTGAAGTGTTGAAGGAGCGGAAGCGTAATCTGGAGCAGAACAAGCGTCAGCTGGAGGAATCCATTGCTGCCCAAGATGCGCGCATACTCTCATTGACCAAGGAAGAGGCGGACTATCGCAGCAAGGCTGCCGCATTGGAAGGCGAGCTGGAGAAACTTCGGCGCCAGCTGGGTGAAGAGGAATCCCGACTTCTGGGTGTATCCGGCGAAGCCGTCCTAGATGAAGAAGAAGGACTTAAGGGCGAGATGCTGGAAGTGTTAAGCGCGATGGCTCAGCTTCGCAACGAAATCCGCTACGCCATGCAGCAGCAAGAAGCGCTGCAGCGGCGCATGGAACGGATCGGCGACGACGAAGCGAAGTGGCTGGAGCAGAGCAAGGCGCTCGAGAAGCGAAGAGGAGAGCTGGAGCAGTCCTTGCAGACTGCCGAAGCTCATCTGGAAGTATTGAAGCAACGCATGCTGCAAGAGCAGAGCGGGCTTCGTGAAGTGACAAGCTTGACCGAAGAAGTAACGGCAGCGATTCGCAAGTGTGAGCAGAAGCTCGACAGCCATACTTCCCGGCGCGATACGATGAAGGAGATGCAGGATGCTCTGGACGGCTTCATGCACGGTGTCAAAGAAGTGCTCAAAGCTGCGAGAAGAGGCTCGGGAGGCATTGTGGGCGTGCACGGCGCAGTCGCTGAGCTTATTCGTGTGCCGCAACGTATCGAGCTGGCGGTCGAGACCGCGCTTGGAGGTGCGCTGCAGCATATCGTCATGGAAGATGAGCGAACAGCACGGGCGGCAATCGGCTACTTGAAGCAGCGGCAGCTGGGGCGCGCGACGTTCTTGCCGCTGGATGTGATAAGAGGCCGCGCCGTATCCGATCAGGAGAGAAGATCCGCGGAGGCGGTAGAGGGCTTCGTCGGGGTTGCGGCTGACCTGGTGCAATGCGACGATCGCTACGAAGCTATCGTGCGCAATCTGCTTGGCAACGTCTTGTTGGCCGAGACGCTGGAGCAGGCCAACAAGATCGCATCGCGCTGCAATTACCGCTATCGCGTCGTCACGCTGGAAGGCGATGTCGTTAATGCTGGCGGTTCCATGACGGGCGGAAGCCTGCAGAAGAAGGGGGCAAGCTTGCTCGGCAGACAGCGCCAGATCGAGGCGCTGGATGAAGAGATCGCCGATGCGACTGCGAAGGCGGGCCAACTGCGTGCGAAGCTAAGTGACCTGCGAAAGGAGTACTCCATTCGCTCCGCGAACATTGAAGAGCTGCGGGACGAGCTGGAGAAGACCAGATTCCATGAGCAGGAGCTACGGAATGGGCTTGCACAGCTGGTCGCAGAAGACAAGCGACTGCTGGAGCAGAGAGAGACTTCAGGCATGGAACGATTGGATCATGAAACCGAGAAGAAGAAGGCTGCGGAGACGATCGCTAATTCCGAGCGGAAGCTGGAGGAACTGACGGCTGCCGAAGCTAGATTGCAAGAGGAGATTAGGCTTGCAGAGGAGCGACGGAAAGCCAGCGAGACGGCGAAGGAGGAGCTGCAAGGTCAGCTGACCGACTTGAAGATCGCCGTAGCGAAGCTGGATCAAGAGCGTCTAAGCTTCGAAGATGGAGCTGTTCGTGTCCGAGGCGATATCGTCAAGGCGAAGGGCGAGATGTCCAGTCTGCGCGCGCTTCATGCTAGTCAGGAGGAAGAGATGAGCCAGCATGGGGAGGAGAGTGTCTCCCAGCTGGAGCAGCTCAATGCCTTAAAGCTGAAGAAGGCCCGCTGCGCAGAGGAGACGGACTTGAAGCGCGCAGAGCGAGCAAGGCGTATTCAGGAGCTGGATCAAGGTGAAAGCGAGACGAAAGAGCAGCGCGCTCAGCTGCGTACAGTCGAGGAATCCTTGCGACAGACGGAGATTCTGGTTAACCGCCAGGACGTCGAGCTGGACAATCTGTTGCGTAAGCTGAGCGAGGAATATAGTCTCAGCTACGAGCTGGCTAAGGAGAAATATCCCCTTCCGGAGGATGCGGCTGCGACAGGGGCGGAAGTGCGGGAGCTGAAGCGCAAAATATCCGCACTGGGAGAAGTGAACCTGGGCGCAATCGAGGAATACGAGCGGGTGAAGGAACGCTACGACTTCCTGTCGGAGCAGAAGGACGACCTGATGGAAGCGAAGGCAACGTTGTATCAGGTTATCAAAGAGATGGACGACGAGATGTCGCACCGATTCCGCACCACATTCGAGGCGATACGAGGCCACTTCGTTGTTGTATTCAGCAAGTTGTTCGGAGGCGGACGAGCGGATCTCGTGTTAGTAGAGCCAGACCGCATATTGGATACCGGCATCGATATCGTCGCTCAGCCGCCGGGCAAGAAGCTACAGAATCTGCAGTTGCTGTCAGGGGGAGAACGGGCTCTGACGGCTATCGCCCTGCTATTCGCCATTCTTCAAGTGAAGCCGGTGCCGTTCTGCGTGCTGGACGAAGTGGAAGCGGCACTGGATGAAGCGAACGTATCACGGTTTGCTCAATACTTGCGCGAGTTTTCGGAGCTGACACAATTTATCGTCGTTACGCACCGCAAGGGTACGATGGAGGAAGCGGATGTGCTATACGGAGTGACGATGGAGGAAGGCGGCGTCTCCAAGCTCGTTTCTGTCCGTCTGGAAGAAGAGGACCCGGTATCCGCATAGCGATTGTATCGAAGTATAGTTAGGATGGGGGATTGGCAACGATGAGTTTTTTTAAGAAGCTGAAGGAAAGCATCGCTTCCAAGACGGAAGCGGTAACGAGTGTATTCAAGGAAGGCTTGTCCAAGACGAGAACGGCATTCGTCGAGAAAGTGGAGGAGCTGATTACGAGACGGAAGAAAATCGATGAGGAGTTCTACGAGGAGCTGGAGGAAATATTAATCGGTGCCGACGTAGGCGTGACTACGGTCATGGAGCTGATCGATGAGCTACGTGTGGAAGTGAAGAAACGTAAAATTGAAGATGCTGCTGACCTTCAACCGGTACTGTCCGAAAAACTGATCGGCCTTCTGAAAGGCGATGATCATGCGGAGCTGATGGAAGCGCCTCGGGGCGACATTACGGTGTACTTGTTCGTAGGCGTCAATGGGGTGGGCAAGACGACTTCGATTGGGAAGCTGGCGCACAAGCTGAAGAGCGAGGGCAAATCGGTGTTGATGGCGGCTGGCGATACATTCCGTGCGGGGGCGATTGAGCAGCTTGAGGTATGGGGTCAGCGCGTGGGCGTGGACGTCATCAAGCAGTCTTCGGGCGCTGATCCCGCAGCGGTGATCTACGATGCGGTACAGGCGGCCAAGCAGCGCAATGTAGATGTATTGCTCTGCGATACGGCGGGACGCCTGCAGAACAAGACGAATTTGATGGAAGAGCTGAACAAGATATTCCGAGTTATCCAACGCGAGCTGCCGAACGCGCCCCATGAAGTACTGCTCGTGCTGGATGCGACGACGGGACAGAACGCGCTGAGTCAGGCTAAGCTATTCGGTGAGAAGAGTGGTGTGACGGGGCTCGTGCTGACGAAGCTGGATGGTACGGCTAAAGGTGGCATTGTCGTTGCCATTCGCAATGAACTGAACCTTCCAGTGAAACTTGTGGGACTTGGAGAAGGCATGGGCGACTTACAGCAGTTCGATTCCGAGCAGTTCGTGCACGCTTTGTTCGCCGGCTTGATTGAAAGCTCGGAACAGCAGGAGGAAGAGCAGCCTCAAGCTTGATTGAACGGCTATGTGATGGAGTGGACACCTCTTGCAGGTTGGCGTATGCGACCTGCAAGGGTTTTTTTTGTTGGATGCTGTTTGGGAAGGGCAGATGAAATAGGTAAAGAAAACGATTTTGCTAAACAGCGGTAAGACGATGAAAATCATCTTTTTCGCTACGTTAATTTTCATCTAACGTGAAAAGAGGCTGTGAGGTCTGCCTATCGAGCGAATTATGGGTTGCTGAATTTGGAAAAAGACAAGCTTGTGGAAAATGATTAATTTACGATGGGAACAAATTGAATGACAATGGGCATGGAATTATCAATGGAGATATTGTCCAAAATTAGGGAGTGATGCGGTCGCAGTAATGGTAATGGAATAATGTTGGCGGACGTAGCTATGGTTTAGTCCAACCTGTTTAGGAGGGAATTTATACCACATGAGAAGAAGGCCTATATTGCTTGCAGTATTATCTGTTGGAGTTCTCTCGCTGATTGCAGGCGTCGGTCCTGTTCAGGCGATGTTCGCAGAGCAGCCGACAACGAGGCTCGAGCTTACTGCAACAGACAGAACACTAAGGCCAGGAGAAGAAGGGCAGGTGTGTGTGAAAGCGGAGCTGTCAGAAGGATTATACGGCTTACAGTTAACAATGGCCTACGATTCGGAAAATTTGCGACTGCTCGGGTTAGAAGGGCAAGACTACAACATTTTTGAAAGCGATTCCACAAACGAGGCTGAAGGCGAGATCGTTCTGTCCGCTATCGCCAAGGATGACAGCAGTAAGTTAAGTACAAGAACAATAGCTTGCTTTCGATTTCAAGCAATGGCGCCGGTTGCCGCAACTGAATTGCTGCTATATAACATAAAGGGTGTAACCAATATTAGAACAACAAGGCAAGTGCAAGGCGTCGTTTATCCCGATCTCGTTGAGAAGCCGGTTCAAGTCGCCGAACAGCTTGTATTGAAAATCACCCACGACAACGGTTCATTCCTACGCGAATATTCATCCCTGAAAAAAACCTTGGATGCAATTCGTAATGGAGATGATGTGCTGGGGGCGGCGGCCTCATTAACGGCATTGCTGGAACAAAACGAAACTGGATTGTTCAAGGAGGAAACAAGCGAGCTTATTGCGGATTTATCGGACAAACTGGTCGTCATGCATCCATTGATCGAAGAAGAAGCTTACGGAAGATCGAAGGCTTCAGTTTCCGCTGATGCGATCAAGCAGCATTGGAGCCGTATGCGCGCCCTTCAATCCGCCGCGGTCAAAGCCGGTTATGATGGTTATGAGCTTGTTAATCAGTTCCGCATACCCTTACCTTCAGCAGTTCAGAGTTTGACGATTCTACTGTCTGCGGAAGCGCTAACCGTGTTGCGCGACAGTAGCTTAAGCTTGATTTTGGAGCATGGTGAGCTCGCAATTGTATGGATGGAAGCGGAGGGGCTGCGCGACAGCGTTGAACATTTGGAATTGACGATCGAGAAGTTGCCTGTCCATAAATCGAATTGGGGAGGAGCCGGCGTCACGCCGCTGACGGCATATGAAATGGTGGTGAGAAGCCCCTCCTACCATGAGGAAGCGGCATCGGTTCATTGGCTTCACAGAGGGGGAGTTGATGCGGATGCGGGTTATATATTGAGCTCAAATGGGCATGTGAAAGCGCGTATGGCTGTTCTTAATCAAGAACATCATGCAGAACAACTAGCTGCAGCCATTGCTCCGCTTTCATCAGGTCGGTTCGCACTCGTACGCTATGACAGCCCATTCATGGATTTAAACTCCACTTATCGGGAAGCGGCAGAGGCTATTCATATTTTGAACGCGATGGGAATTGTGAGAGGCACAGCGAATGCGGCATTCACGCCTGATCGATCTGTCACAAGGGCGGAGTGGGCGGTCATGCTTGCGCGCTTGCTACAGCTGGACTTCACGCTCCCGCAAGAGATGCCGTTCCCTGATGTGAAGGAGGACGATTGGTATGCGTCTGCTGTTGCAGCATTGCATGCTAAAGGAGTGGTACAGGGCCGAGGCGACGGCAGGTTCCATCCTGATGCCCCCGTTAGCCGATCCCAGTTGGCTGTCCTATTAGATCGCATTCTTCAGGACGAGTACGTTGCATGGACGAATGCCGACTCGATCTATATGGATCAGGAGGCGATTCCTGACTGGGCGCTTGCTTCGGTTGCGAGAATGACTGAAGGTCAATGGTTGAAGGGCGATGATCGGAATCAATTTCAACCGCTTGAAGAAGTAGACAGGGCGGATGCGGCTGTCGTGCTCTATCGCATATGGATATCCATATATGGAGAGCCGGCTGAATGGTTAACCAAGTTGAACGGAGGTAGGGAAGGATGAAGCGAGAAAAGGAAGGATTCATGAAGGTATGTATTAAGTTGACAAAGGGCAAAGCGGCATTGCTTGCTGCTGCGATAGCGTTAATCGTGGGCATACTGGCAGGCGGAATGTCCGTGAGCGCATCTATGACAGACGATAATCTCCGGAATGGGGGATTCGAGGAAGGCGGAGAAGGGACAGTCGTACCGGGATGGTCGCTTATGTATAACCTTCAGGATCCGGCGGTGTCTTACAGTGTAACGACTGAGAAGGCGCGTACGGGGAGCAACAGTCTCAAGCTGTCGGATACAACTAGCGCTCACGGAGTGGCGCTGTGGACAGATCCCATCGCGATTATACCGGGCGAGACGTATTCCGCATCGGCCTGGATGTATATAGACGGGGACAGCTTTGTCAAGGATGGAACATCGGTTCCCAATCGCGGAAGCTTTATGATGCGATTCTTCGATGATGAGGGGGTAAAGGTTGGCAATGACTTCATGATCACCCATTATGGCCAGTCGCAATGGACGAGCGTGTCGACGGGAGATGGAGTAGCTCCAGAAGGGGCAGTAACAGCTCGCCTGTTCGCTTATATTTCCAATCATTATCAGACGAACGGCGCTTATTATGACGACATTGCCATTGAAGGCATTTTCCCGGGAGATGTTACTCCTGCGGCGCAATCCTTGTCGATCGACGGGATGGGGCTGACAAGCGTGAACGGTACTTACACAGCAACATTGTCCGCATCCGGTGCTTCATCCTTATATGCGGTGGATGCGCTCATTCATTATGATCCATCCCAATTCCAATATGCCTCGGCAGACGCAGCGGATGAATTCCGCAACGGGAATGAGGTGTATATCGCCGTGCAATCGACAGAACCGGGCAAGCTCAGGATTGTTGCCACTCAGCTGGGCGAGCATTCCGTCAACGGTGACACTGCTATTGCGAATATCCGCTTCACAGCGCTTGCGACAGCCGATGAAGCAATGATCACAGTTGACAAGCAGTCATCAGTAGCGAAAGAGAATGCCGATGCTACAGGCGTTATTACAACATTTCCTAGCGACTTCATTCATACTGTTCAGATTCACATCAGCTTGTCGGATGTTAACGACAACGGCGTCGTTGATTTGGCGGATTTGATCATGGTGGCAAGAGCAGTGGGCACTCCTGTCGCCGACGGGAGCAGACGACTCGATGTGAATGGCGACAGCGTCATTGATATCGCCGATTTGTCCATCATCTCGTTAGAAATATTAGAAGGGGAGGGCGAATAAATGAGACGGCAACTCGATAAGTGGTTAGGCGCAATGCTGCTGGCTATGCTCGTCATGCTGCCCGCTTCTCTCGCGCATGCCGGCGTCTCCAAGTCGTTCGGTACACCGGAATCGCTGGGCAATCCCATTCAGCAAGTGGCTCTATTCGACAGCACCTATGGTGTGGAGAATGGGCAGGATATGATGTACACGACTTCTTCGGGCAATCCTGCAATATTCAATGTAATCAATCTGGACGAGAACAGGGTAGAGCGATCCATGCCGTTGCCCGCAGGCGGCAATTCCTGGACGCATACGACCGCTCCAGACGGCTCCGTATACATCGGGGTGTCAAGCGGTGGTGCGTGGCTTATGAAGTATACGCCGGGAAGCGATACGCTCCAGCATCTTGGCGCGGTGGCGTCCGACGCGAAATCAGTATGGTCATTGACGACTGATGAGCAAGGCAATGTGTATGGAGGGACCTTCGACAAAGGAAAGGTGTTCAAATATGACCCTGTATCTGGCGCCTTTACCGATTACGGGGTCATGATAGCGGGAAGGGATTACGTGCACGGCATTGCATATCGCGACGGTTATGTGTATGCAGGCATCGGGCTTATAGGCGATCTCGTCAAGCTGAATGTGACGACGGGGGAGAAGACGGTCATTCCCATCAAGCCGATTACAGGCTTGAGCGTATCTCCTTTCGTGCAGGAGATCGATATTCGGGGAGATTACTTGTTCGCTTATATGACTAGTGATGCCGGCAATCTGTACGCCGTCTATGATCTCGTTAACGAGATCTGGCTGGAGCATGAGTTCTGGGGTGTGAGAGGACTCAAGCTTTCTCCGGAGCTGGATAACAAGGTGTATATAATTCAGAACAATATGTTGACTAGCATAGACCTGACCACATTCGAAGCGCAATCCGTCGGCATAGAGTATCCTTCCTTCCTAAGAGGCTCGGAGTGGGTGCAGCTGGACAACGATCCCGAGCTGACAGGCACCGTACTGGTGACGGCGAATTACTTCGGTTCGATTCGTTACTTCGACGTTGCTGCAGGTACGATAACGGTTAGAGATCCCGGCACGCAAGGAGGAGCGCTTAACATACATGCCCTGGAGAAGGGGCCGAATGATGAATTGTACATGAGCGGTTATATTGGTGCGCAAGCAGCCGTATATTCGCATGCCGACGGCAGTCTTAGAACTTTTCAGATGGGACAGGCGGAGAGCATCGGTCATAGCGGCAATTATGTCTACTTCGGTGTGTACCCTGGCGCTGAGATATTCCGCTATGACACCACGAAGCCGGTTCAGACCGATCCAGCAGAGCCTGACGTTAACCCGCAGCTGCTGTTCAAGGTGGAGCATGAGCAGGATCGGCCGTACGTTCAGACTAGTGGAGACGGCAAGATGTTTTTCGGCACGATACCGGATTACGGCAAGACAGGCGGTGCGCTAACGATCTTCGACGAATCTGATCCCGCGGGCACGAAGCAAGTCCATCGCCATGTCGTACAGGATCAAAGTATTGTCGGTCTGGCATATCGAGATGGGCTAATATACGGTTCCACGTCTTTGGCGGGTGGACTTGACAGCAATCCTCCGGCGGCTAATGCGAAAATGTTCATATGGGATGTGGCGAGCGGACAGAAGCTGGCGGAGTGGGAACCGCAAATACCGGGAGCGACAGTGGCGCCCAAGATGATCAGCGGGCTTGCATTCGATAGCAACGGCTTGCTATGGGCTGCGGCCGACGGCGCGTTGTTCGCTGTCGATCCCGCAACGAGGGAGGTCGTAAAAAGCAAGCAGATCTATCCCGGGGCACAAAACTATGGTATGTGGAGACCCGTTCATATCCGATTCGCTGCCGACGGCATGCTGTATACCGATGTGTACGGAAAGATTATCGCAGTAGATCCTGAGACGATGGAACATACCCCCTCCGGTGTAGACGCCAGCTTATTCACACTTGTTGGCGACAACACGATTTATTATGGGAAGGCAGGTACGCTGTATCGAATGTCGGTAGAGAATGAACTCTATCCTTCCCCTGGCGAACTGCACTTGGAAGCACCTGCAAGATTGGCCGTGGATGGCACATTCAGTGTGAAGGTCAAGATGAATAACGCCGAGCAGTTGTATGGCGCGAACATAAGCCTTCAGTATGATCACCAGAAGTTGCAGTTAGCGGATGTAACTGTAGGAGCGGACTTCTCCGAAGGGGCGTTCCTGGAGCATACCGATTCACTAGGTGTGTTCGAAGCGGTCATCACACAGACGGGGGATACCGGGCTGAACGGGAATGTCGAAGTGCTGACGTTGACCTTTCAGACGAGAGAAATGTCGGGACTTGCAGACATCGTTCTGAAGCAGCAATCGACTGTCGGAGCGCTTCATACGGCTGAGAGCGGCATCATCTATCCCATGAGCGCCGATCAGTCGGCTTCCGTTCAAATCCTGATAAAGCTGGAGGATCTGAACGGAGACGATGTGGTGAATATTCTGGATTTGGTCGCGATTGCCAAACGCGCCGGCGATCCTGCTGCACCGGCTATGTATGATCTGAACGGTGACGGCGTGGTCGACGGGACGGATGTATCGCTTGTAGCGATGGCGATCTTCCAGCAGTAGAACGATTATTTTGGAAAAAAAAGAAAATAAAGCAGGAATTCAATGGTGTCTCCGAGAACTGGTACACAGATAGTGCACCGACGGTAATGGCCATGTATATGTGGCGGAGTAGATTCACGATATACGGGTGACTAAGCTTGTGCGCACAACCGAATAGCGTATGAAGAAAGACATAATGACGCAGAAGCAGTGCCCAGTGCACTGTTCTCTGCGTCATTCGTCATATTGCAGTCCATTTACATATAAAAAGTTGAGGGAGCGGAGAGAAATCATGTTGCGAATAGGGAAAAAGGCAAGGACAACAGTATGGATGACCACTGTATTGCTTGTATTGTGCCTGGTAGGCTCAGTTATACCGGGTGTGCTGGCGAAGGGGGAGGATGCAGGAGTATTCGACGTGCTCCATGCGGAATCAGGCTATCAATTGACGGTTCCCGCATATTCGGGAATAACTGCTGTAGTGACGGAGGCCTCTAATCGCAAGCCCCTTCAGGTAGAAGCTGTGGAGCTGCGCGCTCCGGAGTGGGACGAACAAGGCAAGTCAGTCTTGTTCCGGCTGCAAGCGCAGAACCCGGAAGCCTATGCCGTCGAGCTCTATGTCAGCATGTTCAGCTATGGAAGGATCGACTTCGTCGAAGATGTGCTTCATGATGGAGTAATGGATTACAAACTGGACAAAGCGACACTGGCTATGATTGGAAACCGCTTGATAACCTTGAAGTTCTCGGTTTTAGACAAGCAGGGGGAAGTGATGTTCGAAGCTCATGACATCCACTTTCGGTTCTCCGACAGCGCCGTTGGTGCGATCGGAGAAGCGCCGGTTAAGGCGAAGCCGGCATCGTCCAGAGTGTTGGTTGACGGCAAGCCAGTTATGTTCGAAGCCTATTCCATTGGAGGGAACAATTACTTCAAGCTGCGCGATGTCGCAATGGCCCTGAACGGGAGCCCCAAGGGGTTCGCAGTCGCATGGGATGCGGATTCCTCTTCGATCGATCTGCTGCCGGGCGTCGCCTACCATCCTGTCGGGAATGAGTTGAAGACAATCGTCGGCGAGGATATGAAGAGGGGGACACCAACCTCGGCATCCTTGTATCTGGACGGCGTGCAAGTGCTGGCGGCTGCTTACAACATTGACGGAAGCAACTATTATAAGCTGAGAGATATCGCCAGAACGATTGATTTCCAAGTGGGGTGGGATGCGGCGTCAAGAACCGTTAGCCTCGTCACGAACGAAGGTTATTCAGAGGGGTAATGTCTGACAAGGTTATATACTTGACAGCCGTATTAACCTTCGTGTATGATAAGTAGCGTTGCATCACTGTCAAGGGAATGATCTTGACGCTCTAATTATAGCGATGGAATAGGGGGCAGTGAAGGATGGCCATGCAGGAACCGGATGCCCTGGCGAAGACGACAAGAATGAACTTGCTGCTGGACTTCTACGAGGGCTTGTTAACGGAGAAGCAGCGTACAATACTTACTTATTACTACCGCGACGACTTCTCGCTAGGCGAGATTGCGCTGGAATTCGATATTAGCCGTCAGGCAGTGTATGATAATATAAAGCGCGCGCAAGGCGCGCTGGAAGGTTACGAGAGCAAGCTGGGCCTGTTGATCAGGCATGAGCGGCTGCTTCGGCTGACGGAGCGGCTGGAGGAACGGCTTGATGCGATGGCGATGGAAGAATCGGATAAGCAATCCCTGAAGGTAGCTATCGCACAATTTCGCAACGATGAGGAATCGGCAATGGGAGGTGGCGACAGATCATGGCAGCATTTGAAAGCTTGAGCAGCCGTCTGCAGAGCGTATTCAGCAAGCTGAAAGGGAAGGGCAAAGTAACGGAAAGCGATGTTAATGATGCAATGCGCGAGGTGCGTCTGGCACTTCTTGAAGCGGACGTCAACTTCAAGGTCGTGAAGGACTTCATAACCAAAGTGAAGGAACAAGCCATTGGATTGGAAGTGTCGAAGAGCTTCACTCCCGGCATGGTCGTCGTTGATATCGTCAATAAGGAATTGACGGAGCTGATGGGCGGTACGCAAGCCAAGCTTGCGAAGGCGAACAAGCCGCCTACCGTCATTATGATGGCGGGCCTGCAAGGTGCGGGCAAGACGACAACGACAGGCAAGCTCGCGAAGCTGCTGCAGAAGGACAATCACAAGCCGCTTCTAGTCGCATGTGACATCTATCGTCCCGCTGCGATCAAGCAGCTGCAGGTGCTGGGGGACAGCATTGCTGCTCCCGTCTTCTCCATGGGGGATCAGGTCTCTCCGGTGCAGATCGCTGAAGAGGGCTTGCGCCATGCCAAGGAGAACGGCAACGACTATGTCATCATCGATACAGCGGGACGTCTTCATATTGATGAAGCGCTTATGGAGGAGCTGAAGCAGATCCATGCTGTGGTGAAGCCTGACGAGGTGCTGCTGGTAGTCGATGCGATGACAGGCCAAGACGCCGTGAACGTAGCCAAGAGCTTCCACGAATTATTAGAGTTGACCGGCGTCGTACTGACGAAGCTGGACGGTGATACAAGAGGGGGCGCGGCATTGTCCGTCAAGTCCGTTACGGGCTGCCCCATTAAATTCGCCGCGATGGGCGAGAAGATCGACTCTCTGGAGCCGTTCCATCCAGAGCGGATGGCGTCGCGAATACTCGGTATGGGGGACATGCTCTCCCTGATCGAGAAAGCGCAGGCCGGCATCGATGCCGATAAGGCGGCGGAGATGGAACGGAAGATGCGCACGGCGGAATTCACATTCGACGACTTCCTGGATCAGATGGAACAAGTCCGCAAGCTTGGTCCGCTGGATCAGATTATGGATATGCTTCCCGGTATGGGCAAGATGAAGGGCGGCATGAAGGATTTGAAAGTGGACGAGAAGCAACTGGGAAGGGTGGAAGCGATCGTCCGCTCCATGACGAAGGAAGAGAAGAGCAGACCCGAGCTTCTTAATCACAGCAGGCGCAAGCGGGTTGCCGCGGGCAGCGGGGCTACGATCGTGGAAGTGAATCGCTTGATCAAGCA
This sequence comes from Paenibacillus chungangensis, assembly GCF_042675905.1. NCBI lineage: Bacteria > Bacillati > Bacillota > Bacilli > Caryophanales > Paenibacillaceae > Paenibacillus > Paenibacillus chungangensis. The sequence goes on from NZ_JBHTJZ010000009.1 coordinate 186,254, forward strand.
ATTCGACGATATGCGCCGCATGATGAAGCAGTTCTCCTCTATGATGGGACCGAAAGGGCCGAAGGGCTTGAAGGGCGGCCGCAAAGGACTGAAAGGTCTAATGGGCAAAAACATGAAATTCCCGTTTTAATAGTAGCCAAACAACCGATTAATTGAAGGAGGTGAATGATAATGGCAGTACGTATTCGCTTGAAACGTATAGGTGCGCACAAAGCGCCGTTCTACCGCGTTGTAGTATCGGATTCCCGTTCCCCGCGCGATGGACGTTTTATTGAAGAGATCGGTACTTATAACCCTGTAGCTCAACCAGCTCAAGTTTCTATTAACGAAGAGAAGGCTCTGAAGTGGCTTCAAACAGGAGCGCAAGCTTCCGATACCGTTCGCGATCTTCTTTCCAAAGCTGGTGTTCTGAAGAAGTTCCATGAGCTTAAGCAACAGAAATAACTGTTGAGTAGCGGAGGGCTTTGTTATGAAAGAATTAATTCTTGTCATTGCGAAGGCTTTGGTGGATCATCCTGATGAAGTGTGCGTGGAGGTTAGGGACGATGAACGCAGCACGGTTTACGAACTGACAGTTCACCCTCGCGATGTCGGCAAGATTATCGGCAAGGGAGGACGCATTGCCAAGGCGATGCGCACTGTTGTCACCTCGGCATCAGTGAAATCCGGCAAGCGGGTAATTGTAGACATTAATTCATAAGCGCATATGCCATGAGGGTTGGGATGTATATGTCCCGGCCCTCTTTTGCATGTTATAATGAAGAGACATTACATAATTAGAGGGATGAATGGCATGAACGAAAACTGGTACACGGTCGGTATCATTGTCAATACACATGGCATTAGAGGCGAACTGAAGGTCGTCTCCAAGACGGATTTCCCCCAGCAGCGATTCGCGCCGGGGAGTGTGCTTATGATGGTAGCGGAAGACAATAATAAGTCCATGCCCGTTACGATCGCTTCTTCTCGCGCCCAGAAGAGTATGTATATCGTTAAGTTGAAAGGTTTCGACAGTATAAATGAGGTCGAGCAATATAAAGGCTGGACGCTCAAGGTGTCGGAGGAGCAGCAAGGGGAACTGGAGGAAGGTCAGTACTACTATCATGAGATTATCGGCTGTAGCGTCGTAACAGAAGACGGAGAAGAACTCGGTACAATATCCGAAATATTGAGTCCGGGTGCCAACGACGTGTGGGTGGTGGAGCGTCCTAAAGGTTCCGGCAAGCCGATACTGATACCAGTCATTGATCAGGTTGTTCGCTCTGTGGACGTGAAGGGGAAGATTGTGTCGGTTTCCCTAATGGAAGGGCTGATTTAAAATATGAGAATCGACGTTCTCACTTTGTTCCCGGAGATGTTCGAAGGTGTGTTCGACGCCAGCATATTGGGCAAAGCTCGGCAGAAGGGCATTGTGACGCTGGAGGCGATCAACTTCAGGGAGTACTCCGAGAGCAAGCATAAGACGGTGGACGATTATCCCTATGGAGGCGGCGGGGGCATGGTGCTGAAGCCGGAGCCTGTATTCTCTGCGGTAGAAGATCTGCATGCACAGTCGAAGACTACGCCGAGGGTTGTGTTGATGTGTCCACAAGGTGAGACCTTCACACAGCGAAAGGCGGAGGAACTGGCCGAAGAAGAACATCTGGTGCTCATATGCGGTCACTATGAGGGCTACGACGAACGCATTCGAGAACATCTCGTAACAGATGAACTCTCCATCGGTGATTACGTGCTCACAGGAGGGGAGATTCCAGCGATGGCGGTTATCGACAGCATTGTCCGCTTATTGCCCGGCGTGCTGGGGAATGAATCGTCGGCAGTTACGGATTCTTACAGCACCGGGCTGCTGGAGCACCCTCACTATACGCGTCCTCCCGAATTCAGGGGCTGGAGCGTACCGGAGACACTGCTGTCAGGCCATCACGAGAACATAAAGCGGTGGAGACGGGAACAGTCGTTACTGCGTACGCTGTCGCGACGTCCTGACCTGCTGGCGGATGCGGAACTGACGGACAAGGAACGAAAGTGGCTTGCGGAGCAGAGTGTCACAACAAATAGATATTGATTTCACAATCCACTTATGGTAGAATTTCTAATGTTGTATGTATAGTCGGACGGTCCGCTATAAGCGATGATGGAATCGATGAGGATTGCTGGAGCTTATAAGAACGTCTATGGTGGAAGGAGTGAACCCGAATGAGCATTGTACAAGAAATTACGAAAGAACAGCTTCGTCAAGACCTTCCCGCGTTTCGCCCTGGCGACACGTTGAAAGTGCACGTAAAGGTTATCGAGGGTACGCGTGAGCGTATTCAGTTGTTCGAAGGCGTTGTAATCAAGCGTCGCGGCGGCGGTATTAGCGAGACTTTTACTGTTCGCAAAATTTCTTACGGTGTTGGCGTGGAGAGAACATTCCCGCTTCACTCGCCGAAGATCGACAAGATCGAAGTGGCTCGCCGTGGTAAAGTGCGTCGTGCTAAGCTGTACTATCTGCGCAGCCTGCGCGGCAAGGCGGCAAGAATTAAAGAGATTCGTTAAGATGAAACGTCAAGAGGGGCTTGCAAAGACAAGCTCCTTTTCGTTTTTTATGTAAAATATGCACAAGAAGAGAGGGCATGCACATGGATTCGCAGCATCGAAACGATGAACAGGAAGCGACACGTGATCAATCTATGACCGAACCGTTAAACCAGCAGCATGCTGAAGACGCATCGCCTGTAGCGAAGGATTCGCGCAAAAATAATTCCGCCTCCAAAGAAATTGTGGAGTGGATTAAAGCGCTGGCCATAGCAGTCGTACTGGTATTTATCATTCGCCAATTCCTATTCTCTCCTTTTATTGTAGATGGACCATCGATGCAGCCTAATTTCGAAACGGGCGAGCGCTTGATTGTCAATAAAATATTGTACCAATTCAGAGAGCCGAAGTTCGGCGAAGTCGTCGTGTTCGACGTTCCGGAGCAGAATAGAAAATTCATTAAACGGGTCATTGGCGTACCGGGCGACCGGATTCGTGTTGAAGGCGACGATCTGTTCATTAACGATCAGAGAATTGAAGAACTATACATTGAAGAAGCGATTGAAAAAAGCCAGGCGAATGGGGAACTATATAACGGAATTGGTAGTCGTTACAACTTCCCGAATGACACCGTGAAGGAAACAACTGTGCCGGAGGGCATGATATTCGCGCTTGGGGATAACCGTAGCAATAGCACTGACAGTCGGGCAATCGGCTTCGTATCTGAGGATGAAATTGTAGGTCGCGCCGACGTTATCTTCTGGCCGCTGAGCAAAATGGAATTCATTAAGCATAACTATTAGTTAGGGTGAAGCAAGTCATGACGATACAATGGTTCCCTGGGCATATGACCCGGGCAAGAAGACAAATACAAGACAAGTTGAAGCTGATCGATATCGTAATCGAGCTGCTTGACGCTCGTGTTCCGCTATCCAGCCGTAATCCCATGATAGATGAAGTGCTTCAAGGAAAGCCAAGACTTATCGTCTTGAACAAAAGTGATCTTGCCGACGCTTCGGCCACGGAACAATGGAAGGCATACTTTCAGCATGAGGGACACGTCTGTCTGGCGGTAGATTCCTCAACGGGCAGCCATATTGATGAAATTCCGCAAAAAGCCAAAGAAATTCTGCAAGTGATGATTGCGAAGCAACAGGCTAAAGGGATGAATCCCAGGGCGGTTAGAGGACTCATTGTCGGCATCCCTAATGTCGGAAAATCTACGCTGATCAACCGGCTAGCGGGACGAAATATTGCGGCGACAGGGGATAAGCCAGGTGTGACGAAAGGGCAGCAGTGGATTAAAGTCGGAAGCGAAATGGAGCTGCTGGATACGCCGGGCATATTATGGCCGAAATTCGAAGATCAGCAGGTCGGATATCGACTTGCGATGACCGGAGCCATTAAGGAGCAAGTGCTGCATATTGATGACATTGCCTTCTATACCATACGAGAATTGCTGGATCGCTACTGGGCGGTGCTGAAAGAAAGATACGGCCTGGATATGGATAAACCTGACGATCCTGAAAATAATGAAGTGATCGTATCCGTGATGGAAGAGATAGGGCGCAAGCGGGGTTGTCTCGTCAGTGGCGGTCATGTCGATCTGGAGAAAGCGTCCGGTATTATTCTGCGCGATCTTCGGGCGGGTAAGCTGGGACGAATTACACTGGAGATGCCTTATGACGATATGCCTGTGCGGGAGCAATAGTGTATATTCCTCATGGGAGCGAGGGAGTAAGGGAGTAGAGGTCAAGTGCTGCAATACGAGGAAGTATTATGGGATGAAGGGCATGGCGCCGTCGCAGGGGTCGATGAGGTAGGCCGAGGTTGTCTGTTCGGCGATGTCGTCGCAGGTGCGGTTATTTTGCCACCGCGACTCGTAATCGACGGCATCAACGATTCCAAGAAGCTTAGTGAGAAGAAGCGGAACGAGTTGTATGCCATTATAACGGAGCAATGCATAGCTTGGTCTGTCGCACGCGTCGATGCTGGAACGATCGACGAGATTAACATTAAACAGGCCGCCCGGCTCGCTATGAAGCTAGCGGTGCAATCGCTCACCGTTCCGGCGGAATATTTACTGGTGGATGCGGAGCATGTTGATCTGGATGTGCCGCAGCAAGGCATTGTGAAGGGCGACGCGAACAGCCAATCCATTGCCGCGGCGTCTATCGTGGCGAAGGTGACTAGAGACAGACTGTGCCTGCAGGAATGGGATGAGCAGTTCCCGCAATATGGCATTGCCGTACATAAAGGCTACGCTACGAAGCAGCACCGTGAGATGCTGTTGCAGCATGGCCCCAGCTCGCTGCATCGCCGCACTTTTTTGAAGAAGTTGTTTGGAGATGTGTGAATACGTTCATACCAATCGCCCCTTTGAGGCAGCGCGGGTTTCTGACGTTTGCCTTGAACGGGCGATTTTTCGGTTTCCCTACAGGCGAAGGGTGCAAAAACCGATATACTGAGTATGAAGAAAGCGTGTTAAAGGTTCGGAGGAGATTGTGCCAATGAATATCAGTCAGATGATGAGGGGATTGCTGGGTGATGCAGTGAGCGGCGAGACACGGGCTATGGAACTGAAGGTAGGCCAGGTCGTACGAGGCGTCGTCATGAAGCTGCTGGATAATAATGAGGCGATCGTACAGATTAACGGGGTCACAATACGCGCGAAGCTGGAGATGCCGCTGCAAGCGGGACAGTCAGCTTATTTGCAGGTGCAACCGGAATCCAGAGGTTCCATGGTCGTGCTGAGAGGAATCGATCCCGCTGCGCTTGGGCTAGCGGACGATACGCTGCGAGATCTAGTGAAGCTGTTAGGTCTGCCTGAAGCCAAATGGGCGGAGGAGTTGGTAAGGAGTCTGCGAAGCGAAGGCATCCCATTCGACAGGGAGACAGGCCGCGCCTTCCGTCAAGCCGTTGCTGTCATGCCGGAAGGCATGCGGCAAGAGCCATGGATCGAGGCTGCCGCCGCCGCATTCAAGAGGGGGTTGCCGATGACGGCGGGCTCGATATCCGCCATGCATCAGCTTATGTTCGGACAGCAGCTTCATACGCTGCTGGATACGATGCGAGGGCAGTTGTTCGAATTATCCCATCAGCAAGCGCCGCAAGTTGCTTCACAAGCTGGAGAAGCGGTGACGGGACAGGCTGCGGTTACACGCCTGTTATCTATACTGGAGGGAGGAGAGCAGCTTCTGAGGACTCTAGGGGGTCCTGCCGCGTACGGGGAGGGCGCTGCTGTCGGGAAGGGGCAAGCATATCCATCGTTATTGCCACCGGAAGTGGGCGGCTTGCGGGAGTCGACTGTGCAAGCCGGCCCAGCTACAAGCGCAATGCCATTCAACGATGAGGGGAGCTTGCCGTCAAGTCGGCCGAATGCTTCGGCCAACTGGCTTGGCAACTTGATGAAATGGCTCGGGGTTGATCATGAACACATCCTTGCCAGAGCAGTTGCGACAGAGCCAACTGCTTCTGCTTCCTCGAGAACGGCAGATGGCTTCGCTGCAGAAGCGACATTACCTGCTCGCGCAGCGGGAGCAGACGGGCGGTCGATAGGCGGGAATAGCCTTGCTGCGGGTCATGCCGGAGCTAATGGAGAGACGGCGGTGTCGGCCGCAGCAAGAGCGCAAGCTGGTCTTGCTTCTACCGGTTCTTCTTCGCCTGCAGGAGCGATGGCATCCCAGTCGACGAATACGGATGACGCGGTTCAGCCCCAGGACGGATCGAACAAGCTTCAGATGCCAGGGGGCACGGTGACTCAGCCTGCTGTCGGCTCAGAGAGGTCGCTGCCAGAAGCCCTCCCGCAGCCTGCTGCCGGAGGAACTGCAACACCGGGCATGGGGATGCAGAGTTCACATATGCAAGACTCCTTGAAGAGTGCGCTGCTCCAGCTTGTGCATGCGGCGGAAATCCCTGCTGCTGTGAAGGAGACGGCTCAACAACTTCTTAATCAGATTACTGGTCAGCAACTGCTTATGACACCGGAGCGGAACAGCTCGGTGCTGTCGCATGTGACGATGTTCATTCCCATCCATAATGAAGATGGCGGGGAGACTGCCTCTGTTCATATCCAGACGAGACGGGGGAGGCGAGGCGAGCTTGATGCCGACAATTGCCGACTACTGTTCGATCTATCCATGCGCACGTTGGGCAATATGCTGGTGGATGTGCACGTCATGGACAAAATCGTCAGCTTGAACATCTGGAACGACCACCCTTGCATGCAAGGGATGTTGGAGGAATTCAGAGTCGATATAGGAGAGCGTATTGGAGCGGCGGGCTATCAGCTGCTGTCGCTTCGGACGACGCCGTTACCTAAGGAAGGAGATATAACTGGCGAACCTCAGGCGAGTAATAAGCATCAGCAGCCGCCGGACTTGGCACGGTTCACATCGACCCCATATCGAGGAGTTGATTTCAAAGTATGACGAACGAGCAAGAGGGAAAGGGACAACCGTCTCGCACATCTATACGCAAGGCGGTTGCGTTAAAGTACGAGCCTGGAGAGAAAACTGCACCTGTACTCGTTGCGAAGGGGAGCGGTGATCTAGCGGAACGAATCGTTGAGCAAGCAAGGGAAAGCGGTGTTCCACTGCAAGAGGATGCATCTCTTGTAGAGGTGTTGTCGAAGCTGGATGTCGATCAGGAAATTCCTCATGAACTGTATACGTTGGTAGCGGAAATATTAAGCTTTGTGTATCGGTCGGACCGGAAAGCGAGGGAGATGCGGCATGAGCTTTGATCGAGGGGCTGTCGGAAGGATAGGAGAGGACACGGCATGTCGACTTCTGGAAACGGCGGGTTACGCCATTGTGGATCGCAATTGGCGCTGTAAGCTGGGTGAATTGGATATTGTCGCTCGTCAAGGCGAGGTGCTTGTTTTCGTGGAAGTGAGAACGAGACGGACCGCAACGCTGGGGCAATACGGGACAGCGGAGGAGTCTGTCGATTTCCGCAAGCAGACGAAGCTGAGAACGCTTGCTCAGGCCTATGTGAAGACGCTGAAGCAGCCGACTCAGCGCCTTCGGTTCGACGTCGTCGCCATCTATATCGATGATGACGGGAAAATGGATAGGTATAAGCATTACGAATACGCATTCTAGAATCAAATTTCAATTCGACGATAGGATATTGCTTCGGCAACATGCTCAGAAGAAACGGAGTCGCAATTTCCCAAATCAGCAATCGTCCTTGCCAGCTTCAATATCCGATCATAGGCGCGCATGCTGATGCCGAGCGCTTCGAATGCGTTGTCGAGCAGCATGCGAGCGTCGGCATGCAATGCGGCAGCGCGCAGCAGTCCGCTGCCCGTGAGCTCGCTGTTGAACCGAACGCCGAATGCCTGGTTGCGCTCCAGTTGCCTTGCTCGTGCGGTAACGACCTGCTGCTGCAGCTCCGCTGTCGTCAGCCCTCGCTCGCCTGCGCGATTCTGGTCGAAGCGTGGTCGGGGAACCTCCAGTTGCAGATCGATTCGATCCAGCAGAGGTCCCGACAGCTTAGAACGATATCGGGCGATCGAAGCTGGGCTGCAAGTGCATATTTTCTCGCCTTGCTCATGGCCGAAGTAACCGCAAGGACAGGGATTGTACGATACGGCCAGCATCAGATTGGCCGGGAATTGAACAGTCGCTCGAGAGCGAGATATGGTGACGACTCGGTCCTCCAGCGGCTGTCGGAGCAGTTCAAGCACGGTGCGAGGGAATTCAGGCAGTTCATCTAGGAACAGTATGCCGCGATGCGCTAACGTCACTTCTCCGGGCTTGGGGATGGAGCCCCCGCCGATCATGCCTCCCGTCGATATGGAATGATGAGGAGCGCGGAAGGGAGGGCTTGCCATCAGCCCTCTCGCCCCATCCGACAGTTTGCCTGCGACGCTGTAGATCTTCGTCACCTCCAATGCTTCTTCTTCCGCGAGAGGCGGCAGAATGCCGGGCAGTCTGCGTATCATCATCGTTTTGCCAGTTCCAGGCGGGCCGCACAGCAAAATATTATGCTTGCCGCTAGCGGCAATGAGCATAGCCCTCTTCGCTTGCTGTTGACCGATCACATCGTGAAAATCCAGACCGTCTTGCGGTGGATTGTCCTGAAAATGGCGCACGCGGCTGTCCATTGAAGAATGGCGAAGCCGTTCCCAGTTCCGTTCATCGTCTCCCGTCGCAAGTTCATGCAGATGAGTCAAGCCGTACAGCTCCATTCCGGATATCCAGGCCGCCTCTTGCACATTATCTGCTGGCAGGAGCACTCGGCTAATGCCGCTTCGCTTGGCCTGCTCCAGCATGGCAAGCACGCCCGGCACCGGTCCGATGGCTCCACTCAGCGATAACTCTCCGATAAGTAATGTGTTCTTGAAGGATTCGCTGCTCAGTTGACCACTCGCGGTCAGAATGCCTGTGGCTATCGCCAGATCGAAGGCGGTTCCTTCCTTGCGCAGATCCGCTGGGGCGAGATTGACGGTTATCCTTTCCATTGGAAAGATGAAGCCACTGTTCTTTAGCGCAGCGCGTACCCGCTCAACTGATTCCCGGACAGCGGGGTCAGGCAAACCAACGATGTGCACTTGGGGCAGTCCGTTGCTAATGTCCACTTCTACACAAATGTTTTTTCCTTCAACTCCGAATACACTTGCGCTGTGTATGGCATTGTACACAAATAAAGCACCTCCATTGATGTATGAAGGTGCTTCCTCACATTTTTATCCTTTACCGACAGAATAACGCAAAGCAAGCGCAATTGTCAATCAAAATAAGTAATTAATTAACAAGTTTCAGGTCATACTAGTTGTCGTAGATCGATATCATCTCATATTGAGATGATATCGATATCAAAAAAGCTCATGAATTCTGTCAGAAATATAAGGTACAAGTCGTCGAAAGATGATACAATAAGAAGAGTTTGTGTTTACATATGACTGATAAGAGTCTGTGAAATGGAGGATTTCAACATGAACATCCATGAGTATCAAGGCAAAGCGGTACTGAAGCAGTATGGGGTAGTCGTGCCGGAGGGCAAGGTGGCATTCACCGTTGACGAAGCGGTAGAAGCAGCCAAGGAGCTGGGCACTTCCGTTGTGGTCGTAAAAGCGCAAATCCACGCGGGCGGCCGTGGCAAAGCAGGCGGTGTCAAGGTTGCAAAAAATCTGGACGAGGTTCGTGCATACGCAAGCGAGATACTAGGCAAGACGCTTGTTACACATCAAACAGGTCCTGAAGGCAAGCAAGTTAAGCGCCTTCTTATTGAGCAAGGATGCGATATAAAGAAAGAATACTACATCGGAGTCGTACTTGATCGCGCAACCGGCCGCGTCACGATGATGGCCTCCGAAGAGGGCGGCACGGAAATCGAGGAAGTGGCGGAAGCGACTCCGGAGAAGATTTTCAAAGAAGTGATCGACCCTGCTGTCGGCATGCAAGCGTTCCAGGCTCGCAAGCTGGCGTATGCCATCAACATTCCGAAGGAGCTTGTGAACAAGGCTGTAAAGTTCATGATTGCTCTGTACACGGCTTTCGTCGAGAAGGACTGCTCCATTGCGGAGATTAATCCGCTTGTTGTAACTGGCGACGGCAACGTGATGGCGCTTGACGCCAAGTTGAACTTCGACTCCAACGCGCTATACCGTCATAAGGACATTCAGGAACTGCGCGATCTGGACGAAGAGGATCCGAAGGAAATAGAGGCGTCCAAGTACGACCTTAGCTATATAGCACTGGATGGCAACATCGGCTGCATGGTTAACGGCGCTGGCCTAGCAATGGCTACAATGGACATTATCAAATACTACGGCGGCGACCCTGCGAACTTCCTGGACGTTGGCGGCGGCGCAACGAAAGAGAAAGTAACAGAAGCTTTCAAAATTATACTGTCCGACGAAAAAGTAAAAGGCATATTCGTTAACATCTTCGGCGGCATTATGAAATGTGATATAATTGCCGATGGCGTGGTGGCAGCAGCAAAAGAACTTGGTCTTGAACGTCCGCTCGTCGTGCGCCTTGAAGGCACGAATGTGGAACTGGGCAAGAAAATTCTGAACGAATCCGGCTTGAATATCGTAGCGGCTGACTCCATGTCCGACGGTGCGCAGAAGATCGTTGCCCTCGTGAAATAAGCTTGCTTGCGGCTCTAATATAAAGACTACCTCTATCGTGCATAGAATTCATTCAGGGGATGTGAGTTAAGTTGAGTATACTGGTAAATAAAGATACAAAGGTGATCACACAAGGGATCACAGGCGAGACTGGCAAATTTCACGCGAAAGGTGCGCTGGACTACGGTACTCAAATGGTGGGCGGCGTAACTCCGGGTAAAGGCGGAACTAATGTGGACATTACGCTGGAGAGCGGCTCTACCGTATCTCTTCCGGTGTTCAATACGGTCAAGGAAGCCGTTGCGGCCACCGGCGCTAACGCTTCCGTTATATACGTGCCGCCGGCATTCGCTGCGGATGCTATTATGGAGGCAGTTGATGCGGAGCTTGATCTGGCGATCTGCATTACAGAAGGCATCCCGGTGCTGGATATGGTGAAAGTGAAGCGTTATATGGAAGGCAGCAAGACCATTCTGATCGGACCTAACTGCCCCGGCGTGATTACCCCCGGCGAATGCAAGATCGGCATCATGCCCGGCTATATTCATGCGAAGGGCCATGTAGGGGTCGTATCCAGATCTGGAACGCTTACTTATGAAGCCGTTCATCAGCTCACAACTCGCGGCATTGGACAATCGTCCGCTGTCGGTATTGGCGGCGACCCGGTGAAAGGCTCCGAGTTTATCGACATTTTGAGCCGCTTTAATGACGATCCCGATACGTATGCCGTGATCATGATTGGTGAAATCGGCGGTACAGCGGAGGAAGAAGCAGCCGAGTGGATTAAAGCGAATATGAAGAAGCCGGTTGTCGGCTTTATCGGAGGCGCTACAGCTCCTCCAGGGAAGCGCATGGGCCATGCAGGCGCCATCATCTCCGGCGGTAAAGGAACAGCTGCGGAGAAAATTGCGACATTGGAAGCGTGCGGCATCAAAGTGGCTCCGACACCTTCTGATATGGGCTCCACGCTCGTAAGCGTTTTGGAGGAACAGGGCCTTCTGGAGAAGTGTAAGACAATCAAAACTTCTTAAGCGATTAACAAATAATAACATTTAAGAGGCAAGCAGCCTTTCGGCGTCAATGACGTCCGGAAGGCTGCTTTTTTCATTTTGACATTCATGAACTAGAAAAAATGTTGAAATTGCATGAAAGAATTGAAAAGGTTGACTTGCATTCTGCAGCCGTGTAAGACACAATAGAAAAGTATGCAAGCCAACCCGAATGAACCTATTCAGGAGAGAGGGTTGGTGGACATGGATACATGGCAGCAGCAAGAGAAAGAAATGGTGCTTGCCTTTCATGAGATTCCCGGAATTGGCTGGCACGCCATAAAGAAGGCGGTCAAGCATCAGTTATGGCGCAAGGAGAGCTGGACGCGAGACGATCTGCTGAATATCGGCCTTCGTCCCAGTCAAGCTCAGAAGGCTGTAGATTACTTCCGAGAGCATGCATGGCGCTGCACAACTTCTGGATCAGTAAAGATGAAGCATTGCGGCGCTTCTATTCTGACACCTTATGATGCTCAGTATCCGGCGCTGCTTAAGGAATGCCCGCAGCCTCCATGGGTGCTGTATGCGATGGGAAGATTGGAGCTGCTGACCAGACCTGCAGTTGCAATTGTCGGCACAAGGGTGCCGACAGCTTATGGCAGTCATGTAGCTACAAGAATGGCAAGAGAGTTGTCTGCAGCAGGGGTGACCATCGTTAGCGGTCTGGCCAGAGGCGTCGATAGCCGGGCGCATGAAGCGGCTCTGGAGGAGAGAGGCGGTACGATTGCCGTATTGCCTACTCCGATCGACGATTGCTATCCCCCTCAGAACCAATCGCTATACCGGCGAATCGCGGAGCGTGGATTGCTTCTATCGGAGAACCCGCTAGGCTCCGGGCTGCATCCCGGGCAATTCCATCAGCGCAATCGAGTTATTGCGGGACTTTCCAGGGCGACGATCGTCGTAGAAGGAGCCAGTCGAAGCGGCTCACTTATTACGGCTTCTCATGCACGCGACATGGATCGGGAGCTGTTCGCGGTTCCGGGGCCGATCAACTCGCCCAAGAGCGAAGGCCCTAATGAACTGATTGCGAATGGGATGGCCATACTTATGCATTCTGCAGAGCAAGTGTTCCAGGAATTATTGTGGCTACGCGGAATGGTGGAGGCTTGTGACAGGGTGGATGAACAGCATGACAGCGTAGCATCCGTAGCGAAGGAAGCAGAGCCGACGACTTCGGAAGAACGGAAGGTATTGGCGCTTCTGTGCGAGCGCCCTATGAGCCTCGATGAGCTTCAGGAGCTAACGGCGTTTCCATTTGGACATTTAAGCTCCATTCTGCTAAATTTATGTATAAAAAGAAGGATCGAGCAGCAAACGGGATCCTTATACATGGTATTGTAACTTGTCGTAGAGAGAGGAGGCACCTCACATGGCAGATTCATTGGTTATCGTGGAATCACCTGCTAAAGCCAAAACGATCGGTAAATATTTGGGAAGCAAATATATCGTGAAAGCGTCTATGGGTCATATTCGGGATTTGCCTAAGAGCCAGATCGGCGTTGAGGTCGAGAACGAATTCAAGCCTAAATATATTACAATAAGAGGCAAGGGCAACGTATTGAAAGAGCTTAAGGATGCACGGAAGAAAGTGAAGCATGTGTATCTGGCGGCTGACCCCGATCGCGAAGGCGAGGCGATCGCGTGGCATCTTGCCCATTATCTGGAGCTTAACGAAACGGATACCTGTCGAGTAGTGTTCAATGAAATAACAAAGCAAGCCGTTAAGGAAGCGTTCAAGACGCCTCGCAAAATTAATATGGATCTCGTGAACGCGCAGCAAGCGAGACGGATACTGGATCGGCTGGTCGGCTACAAGATTAGTCCGCTGCTATGGAAGAAAGTAAAGAAAGGCTTGTCCGCAGGCCGCGTGCAATCTGTTGCCGTCAAGCTGATTATTGACCGGGAGAACGAGATCGACGCGTTCATTCCTGAAGAATACTGGTCGATTACAGCGAAACTGCAGCATGGAGGAAAATTGTTCGAAGCGAAGTTCCATAGCTTGAATGGGTCGAAGAAGGAGCTTGGCAACGAAGCCGAAGTGCAGGAGATTCTGAATGGAATCAAGGGCAAGGACTTCGTTGTAGCTAATGTGAAGGAGAAGGAGCGTCTGCGCAATCCGGCGCCGCCGTTCATTACCAGCTCCTTGCAGCAGGAAGCTGCGCGCAAGATCGGCTTCCGCGCATCCAAGACGATGTCGGTCGCACAGCAGCTCTATGAAGGTGTGGAACTGGGCAAGGAAGGAACGGTCGGTCTTATTACGTATATGAGAACCGACTCTACCCGGATATCGCCAGTGGCTCAAGATGAGGCCAAGGGTTATATTTCCGAGAAATACGGCGCGGATTATGTGCCGGAGCAGCCACGCGTCTATACGAAGAAAAACAGCAACGCGCAGGATGCGCACGAAGCGATTCGTCCGACATCCATCATGCGCGATCCCGATACGATGAAGCCGTACTTATCCCGCGACCAAATGCGACTCTACAAGCTCATCTGGGAACGATTTGCTTCAAGTCAGATGGCTTCAGCCGTGCTAGACACGATGACGGTTGATTTACAGTGCGGCGATGCGATATTCCGCGCTACCGGCTCCAAGATCAAGTTCGCTGGCTTTATGAAGGTGTATGTGGAGGGCAATGATGACGGTACGGTGGAGGAGCATAAGTTGCTACCGCCGCTCGCGCAAGATGATGTAGTAAAGGCCGAGGGAATTGAACCGAAGCAGCACTTTACGCAGCCGCCTCCGCGATACTCCGAAGCGAGACTCGTTCGCACGCTGGAGGAGCTCAGCATTGGAAGGCCGAGCACCTATGCTCCGACACTGGAGACGATTCAGAAGCGCGGATACATCGCCATGGAAGAGAAGAAGTTTTTCCCGACTGAGTTGGGCGAGTTGGTGATTCAACTGATGGAGGAGTTCTTCCCGGAGATTCTGGATGTCGAGTTCACGGCCAATATGGAAGGGGATCTCGACCATGTGGAAGAAGGCACAGAAGACTGGGTGAAGGTGCTTGCGAATTTTTATGAGTCCTTCGAGCAACGGCTGGAAGTAGCCGAGGAGGAAATGAAGGAAATCGAAATTCAGGATGAAGTGTCCGACGAAATATGCGAGAAGTGCGGCAAGCCGCTTGTATACAAGATGGGCAGATTCGGCAAGTTCCTGGCTTGTTCCGGCTTCCCGGATTGTCGCAATACGAAGCCGATCGTGAAGGATGTCGGCGTAGAATGTCCGAAATGCCGGGAGGGCAAAATCATCGAGCGGCGCAGCAAGAAAGGTAGAATCTTCTACGGCTGCGATCAGTATCCAGGCTGCGATTTCGTCTCCTGGGATAAGCCGACGGATAAAACTTGTCCGAGTTGCGACAGCATGCTGGTCGAGAAACGCAATCGCTCTGGCGCAAGGCTGCAATGCGTCTCCTGCGACTATACGGAAGAATTGATTGAGGAAGAAGAGCAAGCTTAAAGCTGTGGATTCTCCGATTGACTATACACACAACTCCGTCCTCCCTTTCCAGGGAGGATGATGTTGTTCTATCGCATAGAAACGAGAGGACTGAACAATCATGACAAGCCCAAAGGTAACAGTGGTAGGAGCAGGACTCGCTGGAAGTGAAGCAGCTTGGCAGATCGCTTCGCAAGGCGTCCCGGTCATCCTGTACGAGATGCGTCCGGTCAGACAGACCCCTGCGCATCATACAGACTCGTTCGCTGAGCTGGTATGCAGCAATAGCTTGCGCGCCAACGGGCTGAGCAATGCAGTGGGTGTGTTGAAGGAAGAGATGCGCCGTCTGGATTCGCTTATATTGAGCTGTGCGGACAAGCATGCCGTACCAGCCGGCGGAGCGCTCGCAGTGGATAGAGAGGGCTTCTCCGGTGAAGTGACGAGCAGACTGCGCGAACATCCGCTTATTGAAGTCCGCAATGAAGAAGTGGCAGGCATTCCAGCCGATGGCATTGTCGTCATTGCGACAGGTCCGCTTACCGCCCCTTCGCTGTCGAAGGAAATCGCGGAGCTGCTTGGAGAGGAATACTTCTATTTCTATGATGCGGCTGCACCTATTGTCGAGAAGGATTCCATTGATATGGACAAGGTTTATTTGGCTTCGCGTTACGATAAAGGTGAAGCCGCTTATTTGAACTGTCCGATGAACGAAGAGGAGTTCCAACGCTTCTACGAAGCGTTGATAACTGCTGAGACTGCACAATTGAAGGATTTCGAGAAGGAGGTCTACTTTGAAGGCTGCATGCCGATTGAGGTGCTGGCCCGTAGAGGCGCCAAGACGCTTTTATTCGGGCCGATGAAGCCGGTAGGGCTAGTTAACCCTCATACGGGGAAACTGCCGCACGCGGTCATTCAATTGCGTCAGGACAACGCTGCAGGCACCCTCTACAATATTGTCGGTTTTCAGACTCATTTGAAGTGGGGGGAGCAGAAGCGCGTCTTTAATCTCATCCCCGGTCTTGAGAACGCGGATTTCGTTCGGTACGGCGTCATGCACCGGAATACTTTTATTAACTCGCCGAAGCTTCTGAAGCCGACCTATCAAGCTCACAATCGGGATACGTTATTCTTCGCGGGACAGATGACAGGAGTGGAAGGGTACGTGGAATCCGCTGCTTCGGGTCTTATTGCGGGAATGAACGCAGCCAGAGCGGCGAAAGGGGAACAACCGCTAGTAATGCCGTCTAAAACGACGCTTGGCAGTATGGCCAACTATATTACAACAGCTGATTTTAAGCATTTTCAACCGATGAATGCGAACTTTGGCTTGTTTCCTCCGTTGGAGGAGCGGATAAAGGGCAAGAAGGAGAAAAATGAGGCAATCGCGCATCGCGCCTTGGACGAGCTTGAGAAATTTAAGCAGCAACATTTACCCCATTTTGCCGTAAAGTAAACTATAAGTGCGTGTTCAAAAAGCCCGGTTTTCAACATGTGAACAAAAGCGGGCTATTTGAACGACCTCTATAAGCCAGCTTCAAACTACGATTTGTTGGGGAGGCATAGTAATGGAAATGAAGTTTCATGCCACGACGATCTGTGCGGTTCGTCACGAAGGCAAAGGAGCCATTGCCGGTGACGGTCAAGTAACGTTCGGCAACAGTATGGTGATGAAGCAACATGCTAAGAAAGTGAGAAGATTATATCGGAATCAGGTAGTGGCGGGCTTCGCAGGCTCGGTTGCCGATGCGATAACGTTATTCGAGAAGTTCGAGGCGAAGCTGGAGGAGCATCACGGCAACTTGCAGCGCGCCGCTGTCGAGATGGCTAAGGACTGGCGCTCCGACCGGGTGCTGCGCAAGCTGGAAGCGATGATGATCGTGATGGACAAGAGCGGGCTGCTGCTCATATCCGGCAACGGAGAAATTATTGAGCCGGACGATGGCATTCTGTCGATCGGCTCCGGGGGATCATTCGCGTTGTCGGCAGCAAGAGCGCTGAAGCGACACGCACCCGCTATGAGCGCCAAGGAGATGGCACATGCCGCTCTTGGCATTGCGGCGGAAATATGTGTATACACGAATCATAATATTATTGTAGAAGAGATCGTATAGATAGCGGAGGCGATAATAGGATGGGTAATGACACATTGACGCCGCGGCAAATTGTGGCGGAGCTGGATAAGTACATCGTTGGCCAGAAGGATGCGAAGCGATCAGTCGCAGTGGCGCTGCGCAATCGGTATCGCAGAAGCAAGCTGGACGAGGCGCTGCGGGATGAGATCATGCCGAAGAATATACTCATGATCGGTCCAACCGGTGTCGGCAAGACTGAAATTGCAAGACGGCTGGCGAGGCTGGTGAGAGCGCCGTTCGTAAAGGTCGAAGCGACCAAATTCACAGAAGTCGGCTATGTGGGAAGAGACGTAGAATCCATGGTGCGCGACCTGTTAGAGACTGCGATTCGGATGGTAAAGTCTGAGAAGACTGAGGAAGTGAAAGACCATGCGGAAAAGTTGGCCAACGAACGTATCGTTACACTGCTTGCTCCTTCCGCAGCGAAAGCGAAATCGGCTAAAAATCCGTTCGAAATGTTATTCGGAGGCGGTTCGGACGAGAAAGAAGAGCAGAAAAACACAGAGGTAGATCAGGCGTTAGAACAAAAACGCGCCTCCATTCGCGAGCAGCTTGCTGAAGGCAGACTTGAGAATGAAGTTATTGAAATTGAAGTGGAAGATACGACGCCAAGCATGATGGATATGCTGTCGTCCGGCCAGGGGCCGGAAGGCATGGGTATGAACATGAGCGAGCTGTTCGGCCAACTGATGCCGAAGAAACCAAAGCGCCGCAAGCTTCCCGTCAAGGAAGCCCGTAAAGTTCTTACGCAAGAGGAAGCGAACGGTCTGATTGAAATGGACGATGTTATTGCGGAATCCATTGCTCGCGCAGAGCAGGGCGGAATTATCTTTATCGATGAAATCGACAAGGTTGCTAGTCCGTCAAGAGGCTCAGGTCCTGATGTTTCCAGAGAAGGGGTGCAGAGGGATATTCTTCCTATCGTGGAGGGGTCTACGGTCATGACCAAATACGGTTCCGTCAAGACGGATTATATCCTGTTTATCGCTGCTGGAGCCTTTCATATCGCCAAGCCTTCCGACCTAATTCCCGAGCTTCAGGGACGGTTCCCGATTCGTGTTGAGCTGACCAGCCTAAGTTTAGAGGATTTCATCAGTATTTTAACGGAGCCGAAGAACGCGCTGACGAAGCAATATACCGCACTGCTTGAGACGGAAGGCATTGAGATCGAATTCTCTGACGACGCTATAGCGGAGTTGGCTTCTATCGCGGCGGATGTGAATCGGAATATGGAGAATATTGGCGCGAGAAGGTTGCATACTATTCTAGAGAAGCTGCTTGAAGATTTGAGCTTCGAAGCACCGGAGCTCTCCTTGGAGAAGATGGTTATCACTCCGCAATATGTAAGGGAGAAGCTGGGCGGCATTGCGAAAGATCGAGATTTAAGTCAATATATACTGTAATGGCGATGAGTTTTTTGGGAGGCAATTAGAATGAGTTTATTGAATAAAACAAGAACGCTGAACCGGCTGCTGCAAAAAGCAGCCGGTAAGGCGGTTAACTTCAGGGAAATGGCTGAAGTGCTTTGCACCACGATTCAAAGCAATGTATTCGTCGTAAGCAGAAGAGGCAAAATATTGGGATGTGCAGCGGTAGATGTGTACGATCACGAGTTTATTCGTTCGCAATCCGGTACTGAAATGCGTTTTCCTGCAGATAGCAATGCCCGATTTATGGACATGCAGGAGTCAGTGACGAATGTAGAACCGGACCGCGGCATCTATGAGACGTTTCCCAGATTGGGCGGAGGAGACGTCATGACGGTGGTGCCGATCATTGGCGGGGGAGACCGCTTGGGCACCCTGGTGTTGACTCGAACAACGGGCGAATTCAACGATGACGATCTCATATTGGCGGAATACGGCTCCACTATTGTAGGTATGGAGATATTGCGTGAGCGCGCCGATGAAATTGAACAGGAAGTGCGCAGCCGTGCGGTCGTTTCCGTTGCGATCGGCTCGCTTTCATTCAGCGAACTGGAGGCAGTTGAGCATATTTTCGAAGAGCTGGAAGGGAAGGAAGGGTTGCTTGTCGCTTCCAAGATTGCAGATCGCGTCGGTATTACGAGATCGGTCATCGTCAATGCCCTGCGGAAGCTTGAAAGCGCCGGAGTCATTGAGACCAGATCGCTTGGCATGAAGGGAACCTATATCAAAATATTGAACCAACAGCTGCTTTTGGAGCTGGAGAAAATAAAGGGCTAAAACTAGTCCCTTTTTACCAGGAAAGTCCTGTCTGAAAAATAAAGATAGGGCTTTTTTCTCATTGTAATATTATGGAGAATTGTTGAAGATGTTTTTGTGGCAAATCTCGACAGGCTAGTCTCATTTTTTTAATAATTTTATGTCGAATAAAGAAGGAATGCGGCTCAATCTGTTGAATTAGTGTAGTGATGATTTTCAAATTGAAAGTGGTGAGAACGACATGAACGTGTTGAACAGTGCAGCGTTTGCTCGATTGGAGAACGCGGCTTATGCTTCCGAATTGCGGCAAAGAGTAATTGCAGATAATATTGCCAACGCTGAAACGCCACAATTCAAGCGTCAGGAAGTATTATTCGAGCAGCTTCTGGAGCAGAGCATAGGGAACAAGCCGATTGGCGTGTCGGGCTACAGGACAGACGCGAGACATATCGCTATCGGTTCTCAGAAATCCAACATGCCTGCTCCCAAGGTCGTAACCGACGATTCAACGACGATGAACATCAATGAGAACAATGTCGATCTGGACCGCGAAATGGCGTTATTGGCCAAAAATCAATTGAATTATAACCTGTACACGAAGCAAATCAGCCATGAGATCAAAATGATGAGAACAGCAATTGACGGGAGGGTTTAACGGGTGAAGATGACGGCGGGATTCGACATAAGCGCTTCGGCACTTACAGCGCACCGCATGCGAATGGATGTTATCTCCTCTAACATTGCGAATGCGGAGACAACAAGAGGGAGTTTCGTCAATGGAAAATTCGAGCCATACAAACGTAAAATGGTTGTAATGGAGCCGATGCAACAGTCCTTCTCCAGCATGTTGGCCAGTGAAATGGGAGATAAGGGAGTTGCGCGAGGCGTCAAGGTTACTAAAATTCAGGAAGATCATACACCAAGCAAGTTAGTCTATAATCCAACGCATCCCGACGCGGACGGCAACGGGTACGTACATATGCCGAATGTGGACATGGCCAAGGAAATGGTTGATATGATCTCGGCCATGCGATCTTATGAATCCAATGTAACCGCGTTAAACGCGACGAAAGCGATGTTCGTTAAAGCTCTTGAGATAGGACGAGGGTAATACATAAGCGTTGGGAGGGATATTAGTGATCGAAGCGATGTCGTTAGGCGGCAGCTTGCCTGTCAAGCCAAGCGAGAATAAAACCATTCAACAAGCGACACCAGCAGAATTGACGGAAACGTTCGGTCAATATTTGCAGAAGGCACTGGATGGTGTAAATGCTCAAGAAGTAAATGTTCACAAAATGAACGATTTGTATTTGACGGGTCAAGTTGATGTGACACAGGTAATGATCGCCGCTGAGAAAGCACAACTTAGTTTGCAGCTAACCTCACAAGTCCGCAACAAAGTCGTAGAGGCTTATCAAGAAATGATGCGGATGCAAATCTAAATCTAAATCTAAATCTACTTCTTTATCCAGCACAGAATTTGGGTGAGGTGACAACGTGAACGAAAAAATCGCCCAATATGGTGAAAGGCTCAAGCAATTTTGGGGTCAGATGGGCAATAAACAAAAAATTTGGCTGGGGGCTTCAGTAGGCGGAATTTTAATAGCGATTATTTTATTGACGATCGTATTTACTCGAACGGAATATGAAATCGCATTTCAAAACCTGGATGCTACTGATTCGGCCGCGGTAATGAGCTACTTGGAAGCAAGCGGCATTCCCTATGAGCTAAGCGCAGCAGGGACAAGCATATCTGTTCCTAGTAAGGATGCTGCCCGTGTGAAGGTGGAAGCCGGTTCACAGGGATTGGTGCAAAATGGCTCCATCGGATTCGACATCTTCAACGCCAAGACTTCACAGCTTGGGACAACGGAGAATGAATTCAATGTCATCTATCAAAATGCTATGAACGGAGAAGTGCAGAAGCTTCTGAACAGCCTGGAAGGAGTAGAGAGTTCAAAGGTGCTCATCAACTCCCCGGAAGAGAGCGTGTTCCTCGCGCCAGAGGATGCGAAGAGCGCATCGGCGGCCATTGTGATGCAGTTCAAGCCGGGCTATCGTCCATCTCAGATGGAAATTGACGGTTACTATAATCTGGTTAGTGCGACAGTAACGGATCTGTCAATTGAAGATATCACCATCTCCAGCAGGCAGAATGTGCTCGTTCCTTCTCACGAAGGCAATACAATCAAGGGCAGTTCGGAAATTGTGGAGATGCAGTTCCAAATTCAACGCAAATTCGAGTCTGATCTAAAGAGCAATATTATGCAATTCCTTGGTCCGCTCGTCGGACCGGACAATCTTGTCGTCAGCGTCTCCAGCAGCATGAACTTCGACAAGAAGCGCAGCGAGGAAAGTCTGGTGAAGCCGCTTGATAATAACAACAATAATGGCATTATCATTAGCGAAGAGGTTCAATCCTCGGCTTCGACAGGATCAAACGGAGCGGCAGGTGGGATAACCGGTACTGGAGAGACAGATATTCCCAGTTATCAAGCAGGTGGGCAGGATCAATCTTCATCCGAGACGAATTCACAGATTCGAAATTATGAAATCAACCGCATCAACAATAGCATTGAATCGTCACCATACTTGCTGAAGGATTTGTCCATCAGCGTGGGCATACAAGTCGAGCAGCTTGCAGACGAACAAAGCAGAGAGTCGATTATGAACTACTTGACGACGCTGGTTCGATCCCAACTCGCGGATTCTGGTCAAGACGTTAACGATGACTTGCTTATCAACAAGAAGGTATCCCTTATTGCCAGGGACTTCGCAGACAGCAGCGAATCGTCTTCTGTCGGGGGCATCTCCCTTCCATTGGCAATTGGACTCGGCGCCGCTGCGCTTGCTCTGATCGGCGGACTCGGATTCTTGCTTGTACGCAGACGGAAGAAGGCAGTACTGGAAGAGTATGAGACAGAGGAGACTAGCCAAGTCGAATATCCGACGCTTGATCTGGAAAGTGTCAACAACGACAGTCAAGCTCGCAAAAATCTTGAGACACTTGCCAAACGCAAACCTGACGAATTCGTCAACCTTCTACGCACCTGGCTTGTGGATGAATAGAGGTGCTGAAATTGTCAAAAGCTGCACAAGGCTTAACGGGCCGTCAAAAGGCCGCTATTCTGCTAATTACACTTGGCCCCGAAGTGTCAGCGCAAATATTCAAGCATTTGCGCGACGAGGAGATTGAACAGCTGACGCTGGAAATCGCCAATGTACGCAAGGTTGACAGTGAAGCGCGAGAAAACATTTTAAGCGAATTCCATCAAATTTGCTTGGCGCAAGAATACATTTCGCAAGGAGGCATCTCCTATGCGAAAGAAATACTGGATAAGGCGCTTGGCGAATCGAAAGCGCTGGAAGTCATCAACAGGCTTACGGCTACGCTGCAAGTTCGGCCGTTCGATTTTGCCCGAAAGGCTGATCCTGCTCAAATATTGAACTTTATTCAGAATGAAAATTCGCAGACAATTGCGCTTGTCTTATCTTACTTGCAATCGGAACAAGCGTCGCAAATACTGTCATCGCTGCCTCAGGACAAGCAAGCCGATGTGGCGAGAAGAATTGCTCTAATGGACAGCACTTCGCCAGAAGTTATCTCTCAGGTGGAGAGAGTGCTTGAACAGAAGCTATCCGCTACCGTAACGCAAGACTATACGAACGCAGGCGGTATCGATTCGATCGTCCAAGTGCTTAACGGAGTTGACCGCGGCACGGAGCGAACGATACTAGACGCATTGGAAATTCAGGATCCGGAGCTGGCCGAAGAGATTAAGAAACGTATGTTCGTCTTCGAAGACATCGTGAATATCGATAATCGTTCCATCCAGCGTATCATTCGTGACGTAGAAAACGCAGACCTTCAGTTAGCGCTCAAGGTGGCAAGCGATGAAGTGCGCGAGGCAATATTCCGCAACATGTCCAAGCGCATGGCCGAGACGTTCCAGGAAGAGATGGAATTCATGGGCCCTGTCAGACTGCGTGACGTCGAAGAAGCGCAGACGCGCATTGTCGCCACGATACGCAGACTGGAGGAATCTGGCGAGATCATCATAGCTCGCGGCGGAGGAGATGATATCATTGTCTAGATTGATAAAGTCTTCAAGCATTATTCCGATCGATGAATTCAAAAAATTACAATGGATAAACCGTTATCCTGCAGCTGATCAGGAAGAAGAAGTGCAGGAGCCCCCGCCGGAGTCGGGACCAGATGAAGAGACGCTCTCACTTCGCGACCAGATTCTGGAGGATGCGCAGGCATTCGCCGAGAACAGGCTTAAGGAAGCCGCTCAGGAATGCGAAGCGATGCTAGTATCCGCGCGGGACGAAATCGACGGCTGGTGGCAACAAAAACGGGCCGAAGACGCAGTTGAAGCAGAAACAGCCAGACAGACAGGTTATGAACAAGGATTCGCACAAGGTGAATCGGAAGTGAGATCACAGCTTCAGCAGCAATGGATGGATAGACTGACGGAGTCGGAGAATGTGCTGAAGCAGGCCTATGCCATGCGCGAACAAATCATTCAGGAAGCGGAGCCGTTCCTCGTTGAGCTCAGCTGTGCGATTGCAGAAAAAATTATCGGCCAACAGCTCAGCTTATCGCATGATATTGCGCTTGAGCTAATACGCAAGTCGCTGTCCCGAAGGCGAGAAACAGGCGTCATCACATTATGTGTCGCACCTTCTGAGCTTGCCTTCATTCAAGCTGCAAGGGAAGAACTGCACGCTGCGATCGACTCGCAGGCAGAACTGCATATTCTCCCAGATGCGTCGGTGACCGACAAAGGCTGTGTCATCCGCACTGTATTCGGCAGCATCGATGCCCGCATCGATACACAGCTGTCAGAGATCAAGCGCGAACTGGTCGGCATTGCCCATCATAGCCTTGAAGAGCGAGGGACAAGCGATGAGCAGCGTTAACCTTGATATTGGCAAGTACATCGAACATATCCGAACTATCGATCCTGTGCGAGTCAATGGCAAAGTAACACAAGTCATCGGATTGACGGTCGAATCGGAAGGACCTGATGCCAGCATCGGCGACGTTTGTCTAATTTATCCTGTCAAGAGTGCTAAGCCGCTGAAGGCGGAAGTGGTTGGCTTCCGCGATAACCGGGTTATTCTGATGCCACTTGGCGATCTGCATGCAATCAGTCCCGGGTGCGATGTTGTCGGCACCGGTAAGCCGCTAACCGTCCAAGTTGGTTCCGAACTGCTTGGCAAGGTGATCGACGGTCTTGGCAATCCGCTTGACGGCTCGCGGCTGCCTGGTCGAATGCCCCACTACTCGACGCATAACGAGCCGGCCAATCCGCTCGAACGGCCCAGAGTAGTAGATCCGCTCAGCATTGGCGTCAGATCGATCGACGGATTACTTACGGTGGGCGAAGGTCAACGCGTCGGCATATTCGCCGGTTCCGGCGTCGGCAAGAGTACGCTGCTGGGCATGATTGCCCGCAACACTTCTGCGGACGTCAATGTCATCGCCCTGATCGGCGAGCGCGGCAGAGAGGTGCTAGAGTTCATCGAGAAGGATCTCGGTCCGGATGGCTTGGCCAGATCCGTCGTCATCGTGGCGACTTCGGACCAGCCTGCGCTTATTCGGATGAAGGGCGCTCTTATCGCGACGACAATCGCCGAGTATTTCCGTGACCGCGGCTTGAATGTCATGCTTATGATGGATTCCGTGACCCGTTATGCAATGGCGCTTCGCGAAGTTGGTCTGGCCATTGGCGAACCGCCCGCTACTCGCGGATACACGCCCTCCGTCTTCGCAGCCCTTCCCAAGCTATTAGAGCGAGCGGGTACCGGCAAGAACGGTTCCATAACAGCCTTCTACACCGTGCTGGTGGACGGAGACGATATGAATGAGCCGATCGCGGATGCTGTAAGAGGCATACTGGACGGACATATTGTACTCAGCAGGCATTTGGCCAACAAAGGGCATTTCCCAGCGATAGATGTGATGTCTTCCGTCAGCCGCGTCATGAAGGAAATTGTGTCGGAACAGCAGCTGGATGCCGCTAATGAGTTAAAGCGACTTCTCTCTATTTATAGAGATTCGGAAGACCTCATCAATATTGGGGCGTATCAACAAGGTTCTAACAAAGATATTGATGCAGCCTTGCAATATGTTGATGCGATACAAGCATTTACAAAGCAAAAAACGTCTGAAAAGACCACGCTTCATGAAACTCAAGAACGTTTGATCAACGAATTCTATAGGAGTTGAGTGTACCGGTGGCTACCTTTCAATATTCGTTTCAAAAAATTGTTGATCTGAAGAACAGTGAAAAAATGCAGGCGGAGTGGTTATTGTCAAGTGCATTAAACACATTGACCGAAGAAGAGCAGTCCCTTCAGCAATTGCATATAGTTAAGCGGGAATGGGAGGAACGTCTTCATCGTGCGTCTCAGAATGCCATTCCGTTGTCAGAGTTGCAGTTGATCGGTCAATATCTGGACTATCTTGATTCTTGCATCGCTAACAAGCAGAAGGACGTGCAGCAGGCGGAGCGGCATGTTTCCCAGCAACGTGACTTTCTTACGGACCGGATGAAGGATGAGAAAATTTGGATGAAAGCCAAAGACCATGCTTTATCCCGTTTCCGACAAGCGATGCAATTGAAGGAACAGAATGAGTTGGATGAACTGGCAACGGCCCGTTTCATGGTATCGACCCCATAAGAGAAGTTGAACGCCTGCAAGAGGGAGTGTTGAAATTGGCGGATTCAGGTGTTGAAAAAGGAACCAGCGGATTTGAACGATTGATGTTTTTCACAATTCCGTTGTTGTTCGTCGCTATGCTACTTCTTGTGTTGTTGACCATTTTCGATGTCGACTTCCGCAATCGGGCGCTGCAGTTCGGCCAATCGATTCCCGTCCTTAATAGCGTGCTGCCTGAACCGAAGGTTGCAGGCAATGCCATGGATGACGATAGCATACGTACGATTAAGATGACTGAACGGATTGATGAGCTTGAGACAGAGCAGGCCAGTCTGACAGCGGAGCTGGACAAAGCCAACGAAGACAAAAAAACGCAGGAAGACATCGTGGCTCAGCTACAAGGAGAAAATGCGCAATTAAAGCGAATGGTGGAAAAAGAGCAACTGGAGGATGAACAATACGGCGCAAAGATTGGCGAACTTGCGAGCATGTTTACCAAGATGACGCCAAGCAAGGCGGCTCCAATCATTCAAAATATGCAGTTGGAAGAGATGGTTCTCATGTTCTCGTATATGCGCGCGGACGACCGCGTTAGGATAATGGAGAAGATGAATCCTAAAGTAGCTGCTGATGCGACAGTGATGCTGAAGGACGATGTGCCGGTAAAGGATCTGCAAATTGCAGCCCTGCAGGCAAGGTTGGACAAGAATGAAGAAAGCGAAAATGGAGCCTCCGCCTCCAAGCTTGACGAAGAACAGCTTGGCGCAACTTTCGCGGGGATGGATCCGGAGAGCGCAGGGGAAATGCTGCTTAAGCTGCGTGAGATTAATCCATCGAAAGTACTGCGTGTGCTTCGTTCTGTTAATGATGGAGCGCGGTCTGCGATATTGGCGGCCATGTCGGAACAAGATGAGCAAGTGACCGCTCAAATTCTGTCCTCTTTAATGACAGATGCATAGCGATCCAGGTTCAAGACAGCCCTCATGGAGAGGAGGTGAAAAAATGGAAATGATGTTTCCAAGTGTGGCTCCCGTTCAGCCTCATGGCCAGAACGGCGGAGCTGTGGGCGTGAGAGAATTGACCCCGGCATTCCAGCATGTGCTCGTGCAGCAAATAAGCGGTACGGGGAATGCCATAGGCCAAGGCGAGACGATGAATACTGCTCCCACGCAACAAGTTGCAGCTTTGCTCGCGGGAGTGACGGTAAAGGCGACGGAGGGAGACGCTTCCATGGTTGAGCAATTAATGGCCATGATCGAGTTGTTGACCGATCAGCTGGAGGAGCTTGGAGAAGGTGACAAGCCGTTAACCGAAGAGCAGCTGGAAGAGCTGCGGGAGATGCTGCAGCAGTTGGAAGACCTGATGGCTTGGATGGGGGCGCCTATGCTGACGAATCCTGCGCATTCTACCGGAGTTCAAGCGGAAGGGACTGAAGGTGGACAGCAACAGCAAGAAGCTGCGCCGGAGCAGGTGAAGAACATGCTTCAGGACGCGCTGCTGCGTATGCAGATGGTGCTCCAGCAAGGCAATCGACCGATGACTGTGCAAGGCGCTCAGCCTCTTATGTTAATTGCCCATCAATTGCAAGCCTTGCAAGCCGTATTGGATGATCAGGCACAGCCGCAGATTCAGCCAAGCAAGAATGAGCAGCCGATGCTCCCGAATTGGCTGAAGACTGAGGCAGCGATGACGCAGACGAAGGATACAGCGACGCTGCTCCAGCGTCTTAATCAGCAGTCGCTTCATCCTTCCGCTATGCAATCAGTGGTGCTGGACAGCGCTGAAAGCACTGCCAGCATGATGGATGTGTTGCGCAGTTCGCCAGAAGGCGAGGCTTCCATGCCGATACCGTTCATACGGCCAGACAATACGCGAGAGATGATGTCACTTCTGGTTAAAGCATCCTCGCCGACCGCCTATGTGCTAGCAGACGAGTTCGCGGAGACGATGTCAAATCTTCTTGTATCCAAGCTGCAATTGTCTGCTCATGGCGGAGTATCCGAAGCCAAATTGATGTTGTTCCCTGAACAGCTTGGTCAAGTGGATGTAAAGATCACCGTTCAGAATGGACTGTTGACGGCTTTATTCCAAGCGGATAATGTGATAGCGAAAGAAATGTTGGAAAATCAACTTACTCAGCTGAGGCACGCTTTGCAGTCCCAAGGATTAAATGTCGACAAGCTTGAGGTTACACAAGGCGATACTGCAGATTTGTTCTCCGGCGATGATGGCAGAGAGCAAGGGGAAGGATCTCCGTCCCGTCAACACAGCTTTCATAATACCGACGGCGGTGACAATGAATCTACCTTTCAATCGGAATTGTCCCAGCAGGAAGCGATCCAAGGACTTGGCTATGGACGTGCCATTAATGAAACAGTCTAGCGTGTGGATATTTCCGCTTCATGAGAATGGAGGTGAACAGAATTGGCAGATAGCGTAGCAGGACCTCGCGTCGTGTGGCCGCATTACAGCAAGAACAATATTATGCAAGCAGATAAGCGCAATCCATCTGACGCATTGGGCAAAGACCAGTTTCTCTCGATACTCGTCGCTCAGCTGCGCAATCAAGATCCGATGCAACCGATGCAGGACCGGGACTTCATTGCCCAGATGGCGCAATTCACCGCTGTCGAGCAACAGATGAACATGGCTAATGAGCTTGCGCTGCTGCGTCAAAGCATTGGGTCGGCGTCCAGTATCATCGGTAAGTCGATACAGTGGCAGGAGTTCGATGAAGAAGGAGATGTAGTTACGTTAGGCGGTACGGTAGATGCTGTTCTATCGAAGGATGGACTATTGTACGCCAAGGTTGGGGATAAGGAAGTTGCCATGGATTACGTCATATCCATCTCGGACAATCCGCTGAATCCCGAAGAGCCTGGCGAGCCTGATCCGGATGAGCCGGACACAGGAGATCCTGGAGAGGTTGATCCTGAGAATCCCGGCGATAGTAGCGGTACTGGCAATTCGGGAGAAGATGGCGGAACCCCTGGAGAGGGGGAAGGGGGATGAACGATAGTCTGAAAGTTGGACATTTCTTCCCGATGAAGGGTAAGCCCCTATCGCTTGACAAAAGAACAGTACCAGGAAAAGAACAAGCTGTCTCATCTAACGAATTCAGGAACATGCTCCAGTCGGAGTTGTTAAAGTTCAGCCATCACGCCGAGCTTCGGATGGAACAGCGGGGAATTAGACTGAAGCCCGAATCGTTGACACAAATCATGAAGGCTGTAGACGAAGCGGCGTTAAAGGGAGCTAAAGATTCCTTGATTGTCTATCGCGACATTGCCATGATCGTGAATGTGCCGACAAGAACCGTCGTGACCGCCATGGATGGCCAAGCGATGAAGCGCAATGTGTTCACGCAGATTGATAGTGCGATTATTTTAAGTTGATGGCCGGACCTTATTGGGGGCCTAGAGCTGCGGACCGACTGAAGCAGCTCAAGCATAGCACGACTAAAGTATAGGAGGCATATTATCCATGTTGAGATCCATGTACTCAGGTGTTTCCGGTATGAGAGGCTTTCAGACGAAATTGGACGTCATCGGCAACAATATCGCCAACGTCAATACGATTGGCTTCAAGGCTGGTCGCGTCATGTTCCAAGACATTCTCAGCCAGACCGTTGCCGGCGTAACCGCGCCGGAAGAAGGGGAACGCGGCGGCGTCAACGCTAAGCAGATCGGCCTCGGCGTTGCTATTAGCTCGATTGATACGGTACATACGCCTGGCAGTTCCATGACTACGAATCAAGCGACAGATCTGCGAATTGACGGGGACGGATTCTTCGTCGTATCCGCCGGAGATGACGCCGAGATGATGCTTACACGTGCCGGCAACTTCACGCTGGACGCGAACCGGCAGCTTGTGAACGGCGATGGCCTGTTCGTGCTTAGTGTGGATGGCGAGCCGATTGTATTGGACGAAGAGGTGACGGCATTCTCTATCAGTCAAGATGGTATGATTCTTGGGGTGACGGCAGACGGCCAAGCTGAGGTTGCGCAGATTGGAATGGCGAGAGTCGTCAATCCGGGAGGTCTGGAGAAGATGGGCGGCAATCTGTATCGGATGACCGTCAATGCCAACCCGGATGGTGAATTCGAGCTGGTTGCTCCGGATGATCCCGAAGTGGGTACAGGCAAGATTATTGCCGGACAGCTAGAGATGTCCAATGTAGACTTGACAGGTGAGTTCACGGAGATGATCGTCGCTCAGCGCGGCTTCCAGGCCAACTCCAGAATTATTACGACCTCTGACGAAATTTTGCAAGAAGTAGTAAATTTGAAGCGTTAATGATTTAGCGGTCTGATATTGGGGGGCGATTCTCGCCCCCCTCAATTGGAGGGGGTAGCTGATGATTACCGTAACGCGTCTGAACGGAAAGAAACTGGTCATCAACGCGCTTCTGATCGAGATGATCGAAGAGGCGGCTGATACGGTCATTACGCTGTCGACCGGCAACAAGCTTGTAGTTAAGGAGAGAGCTTCGGAGCTGATCCAGCTCAATCAACAGTTTCTTCAATCCATCGGGCTCGTTGCCGCGGTTGACAAGAGTGTACAAACGGAGGATCCTGCATAATGAAAAAAATGCTGCCATGGTTAATTACGATATTGCTATCCATTACGCTTATTGCAATAGTAGGCATAATTCTGTTCAAGTCTATGTTCACGGAGACTGCGGACGCCGATAAGCCAGAAACAGTCAAGGTTCAGCAGCTTTCAGCAGACGATCGTGTGGAAGTGACCTCGGAATTGAAAGATTTCCGCAGAAACCTAAAAGACCAGGATTTTCTGGTCATGCTGGACTTCGCATTCCAGCTAGACAGCAAGAAGACGAAGGAAGAATTCGATAAACTGCTAGAAATCGAGATTAGGCCTGTCATCAGCAGGACGGTAGCAGATCTATCAGTCGATGAGCTTAACGGATCAGCCGGTGAAGACGCGCTGGAGACCAAGCTGCTCAATTTGATCAATCCTATGCTGCCGAAGGGAAAGTTAATCAAAGTGGAAATTACGAATTTTCTGCTTTCTGAAATTTAACTGCCATAAACTTTATGCGAATTTCCTCACTAGGAGGTGAGAGATGTGGTTGATGTATTATCGCAGAATGAAATAGACGCTCTGCTCGCTGCGTTGTCTTCCGGTGAGATGGACGCCGAGGATTTGAAGAAGGAAGAGATCTCGCGGAAAGTTAGTGTATATGACTTCAAACGCGCAGTTCGTTTCTCGAAAGATCATATCCGAAGTCTTACTCGTATTCACGAGAACTTCGCGCGATTTTTGACAACCTATTTCTCGGCCCAGCTCCGCACATTCGTTCAAATCAATGTTGTCGATGTCGAGCAACTGCCTTACGACGAGTTTATTCGCTCGATTCCGAAGATGACAATTCTTAACATATTCGAAGCCGAGCCGTTGGAAGGACGGATGGTGCTGGAAGTGCATCCTAACATCGCTTACGCGATGCTGGACCGGATGCTGGGAGGTCCAGGCTCTGCGCCTTCAAAAATTAATAACTTGACGGAAATCGAGACAATTGTCATGGAACGGATCTTCGCTCGAACATTCGACAGTCTGCAAGAAGCGTGGAAGACGATCATAGATATTTCGCCTCGGCTAGAGGCGCTAGAGACGAATCCGCAGTTCATGCAAGTCGTATCGCCGAATGAAACGATTGCATTAATTTCCTTCAGCACCAAGATCGGCGATACGACGGGAATGATTAATTTGTGTATCCCGCATGTTGTGCTGGAGCCGATTATGCCAAAACTATCCGTTCATCATTGGTTTGTATCGCAGAAGAAAGATCGCATTCCGGAAGAAGTCGAAATGCTGGAGCAGCGTGTTCATAAAGCGAAGCTTCCTATTATTGCGGAGCTTGGAGAGACTTCCATTACCATTAATGAGTTTCTTGGTCTAACGGTTGGCGATGTTCTCATATTGGACAAACCTGTTGAAGAAGGATTGAAAATAAAGGTTGGAGATAAGCTGAAATTTATCGGCAGCCCTGGATCAGTTAAAGATAAGCTGGCCATACAAGTTGACCAGATCGTAAGCGAAGGAGCGGAAGAAGACTATGACGAGTAAAGACTATTTGTCGCAAGAGGAAATTGACGCCTTGCTTCGTCAATCCTCCAATGAGCCCGATGAAGTGCCGGCTCCTGCCAATGAAGTACAACTTTCGGATTATTTGTCGTCTATCGAACAAGATGCGTTAGGTGAGATCGGCAACATTACCTTCGGGAGCGCTGCGACCGCATTGTCCACCTTGCTGGGCAAGAAGGTCGACATTACCACACCTCAGGTTTCACTGATCCGGAGGGAGGAGCTTGGGGACGTCTTTCCCAAGCCCCACGTCGCTGTAACTGTACAGTATGTGGACGGATTTGAAGGCATTAATTCTCTGGTCATTCGCACGAAGGATGCCCAAGTTATTGCGGACTTGATGCTGGGCGGAGAAGGAAATATTACCGTCGAAGAATTGAACGAGATACATATTAGCGCTGTTCAGGAAGCGATGAACCAAATGATGGGCTCGTCGGCTACTTCCATGTCGACGATCTTCAACCGTTTTGTCAACATTTCTCCGCCGGGCATCAACATATTGGATGTTAGCAGCGGTGATGGCGTGAGTGATTTGCCGCCAGTGGATGTTTTCATTAAAGTGTCATTCCATCTCACAATCGGTGATCTGATCGATTCTACGATTATGCAGTTGCTGCCTGTATCGTTCGCCAAGCAGATGGTTGCAACGCTGATGGGCGAGGATGCATCTGATGCATTGCCGTCCCAAGAGGCTGTGCAGGAGCAGGAGCCTGCCCCTCAGCTTACGTCACAGCAGGCTTCACCAGCGACCCAGCCAGCAGCTGAACAGCAATCGTATATGCAGCAAGCCGCTGCCGAACAGGCGGCTGCCGCGTCAATGAACGTGCCGCCATCGATGCCGATGGGACAAATGCCCCCTCAGCATTACGATATGGCCTCGTTCAATTCCACTGCAGGGGTTCCGCAAGGGATGAATCGGAATGTGAATGTGCAGCCTGTACAATTCGCGAATTTCAATTCTTCGCCTTATATGCAAGGAGACGGAACAAATCTGAATTTATTGCTCGACATCCCGCTCAAAGTCACTGTAGAATTAGGAAGGACCCAGAAGCAGATTAAAGATATTCTGGAGCTCTCGCAAGGCTCAATCATCGAATTGGACAAGCTGGCTGGCGAACCGGTAGATATTCTGGTCAACAGCAAGCTGATTGCAAAAGGCGAAGTCGTCGTAATCGATGAGAACTTTGGCGTACGTGTGACAGATATCGTCAGCCAATGGGATCGAATTCAAAAATTACAATAACACCCTGGGAGGAAATGAAGATGGCAAACCGCATACTTATCGTAGACGACGCAGCTTTTATGCGTATGATGATTCGCGATATTTTAACTAAAAACGGCTATGAGGTCGTTGGAGAAGCGCAAGACGGTTCGCAAGCGGTTGAAAAATTCAAGGAGCTTAAGCCAGATCTGGTGACGATGGACATTACGATGCCGGAGATGGACGGTATTACAGCTTTGAAAGAAATCAAACAACTGGATGCCAGCGCGAAAGTAATTATGTGCTCCGCGATGGGGCAGCAGGCTATGGTAATCGATGCTATCCAAGCAGGCGCAAAGGATTTTATCGTGAAGCCGTTCCAATCCGATCGCGTTATTGAAGCGATCAAGAAGACGTTGGGCTAATGATACATCGCTTTAAATATTTCTCCCGTGTCGCAGCCGCATCATTGGCTTTGCTGCCGTTCCTGCCTGTCCGTCTATGGGCAACAGGATTCGGCGGCGGCGCGACCGAAGACGAGCAATTGAAGCCGATTAGCGAACCGGGGGATTTGCTGGGAAGCTTGGTATGGGTTATGGTCAGTTTGGCCATTGTTATTGTTCTAGTCGTTTTTGCCATGAAGTGGCTCTCCAGACGCAACAGAATTTGGGGGGCGAACCGCTCCCTTCGCTCGCTGGGCGGAATATCACTTGGTCAGAGCCACTCTCTACAAGTAGTAGAGCTGTCAGGGCGCATCTATATCGTTGGAGTCGGTGAAGACGTCACTTTGCTGGACAAATTGGACGATCCTGATCAAGTTGCTGAGATTGTCGCTGCAATGGAACAGCAACATGATGGCGGCTGGCTGCCCACCGATTGGGGAGATAAATTGAGGAAGTTGCGTACAGGTGGTCGTGGGAATGACTCACAGGGCTCAGACCTGGACCAAGACGGACGGAGTGAAGCCGATTCCTTCCAGCAGATGTTGCAGAAGAAGTTAATGAAGCAAGCCGATCGCAAGCAGCAGCTCGAGAGCATGCTACAAGACAAAACAAGAGATGAACGGTTGATGGAAGATGAGAAATAAGTTGCTGTCATTTATCATAGTCGCTCTATTAAGTTTAATGCTGCCGAGTGGAGCATTCGCTACTTCTCTGCCTGACGTTCAAATTAATATCGGCGATGGCGGCGGCGAATCGCCGGGGACGAGCGCACTGTCCATATTATTGCTAATTACGGTATTAAGCATTGCGCCTGCCATTCTGGTTTTGATGACCAGTTTCACGCGCATCGTCATCGTGCTGGGATTTGTCAGGACATCTCTCGGAACGCAGCAGATGCCTCCGAATCAGGTGTTGATTGGACTGGCTATGTTTCTGACCTTTTTCATTATGGCCCCTACGTTCGGCCAAGTGAACGAAGTAGCTTTGCAGCCTTATTTGAAGGGAGAGATTTCACAGACAGAAGCATTTGAGCAAGCAGCCGTACCAATGAAGAAGTTCATGTTCTCCCATACAAGGGAGAAGGATTTGCTGCTATTTATGAACTACACAAAGACGGAGAAGCCGGCATCCTATGAGGACATTCCATTGACCGTTCTTATACCGGCATATGCAATCAGCGAGTTGAAGACGGCTTTCCAGATGGGCTTTATGATATTCATACCTTTCCTCGTGATCGATATGATCGTATCCAGCACGCTCATGGCGATGGGAATGATGATGCTTCCGCCCATTATGATCTCGTTGCCGTTCAAGCTGCTGCTGTTCATACTCGTCGATGGGTGGTATCTAATTGTCAAATCCCTGCTGCTTAGCTTCAACATATGAGGAACCTAAAGAGGAGGAAGAGGAATGAGTGCCGACTTCATCATCGGCCTGGCCGGTGAGGCTGTATATACGGTACTGAAAGCCAGTGCTCCCATGCTTGTGCTTGCTCTGGTTGTTGGTCTGCTCGTCAGCGTGTTTCAAGCGACAACCCAAATCCAGGAGCAGACGCTCGCGTTCGTTCCGAAGATTGTGGCTGTCTTTATTTCCATCATCATATTCGGTCCATGGATACTGAATACGGTTGTCGATTTCACCTACCAATTGCTGAACAATCTTCATAATTACATCGGTTAGGTTGTGGATGAATGAATGCAATCGTACAAGGCTTTCCTATTTTTTTGCTAATCTTTTGTCGAATTACGGCTTTTTTCGTCGTTGTACCCGTGTTTTCTTCCAGAGGAGTCCCTAACGTATTCAAGATTGGCTTGAGCTTCTTTATCACATTAATTGTCTTCTTGACTTATGGCTTCGAGCAGACGATGGTTCCGAACGCAGAATATGTACTTGTTCTCCTACGCGAAATACTAATCGGCCTGTTGCTGGGATTTATCGTTTACTTATTTTTTGCGGTAGTACAGACCGCCGGGGCATTCATGGATCTACAGATTGGTTTCGCAATGGCGAATGTCGTAGATCCCCATACCGGAGCCTCTGCTCCGCTTTTGGGTTATTTCAAATATATGTTGATGATGCTCGTTTTTCTGATGATGAACGGTCACCACTACTTGCTTGGGGGCTTGATGTACAGCTATGAATGGATGCCCTTGTCCAACGAACTGTTCCAACGGATGATGAGCGGCAGCGTTACCGATTATTTGGTGCGTGTGTTCAGCAATACGTTTCTGCTGGCTGTACAGGTCGCGGCTCCCCTTGTCGTTGCTATGTTCCTGACGGACGTGGGGCTTGGCTTCTTGACTAAGACAGCACCGCAATTCAATGTATTTGTCATTGGCATACCGCTCAAGATCATTGTAGGCTTGTTTCTGCTCTTCCTACTTATGCCCGGCATGGCAATATTGTTCGAGAAGTTGTTTTCGATCCTGTTTCAGTCACTAGAGCAACTCATGGGAATTGTTCAAGGATCGCCTGGCGCTTGATAGGAGGGTGGTACATGCAAGCATACAGATTTAGGCTGGATCTGCAGTTGTTCAACCAGGAAAAGACGGAGAAGGCTACCCCGAAGAAGAGACAGGAATCAAGGAAGAAAGGGCAAGTTGCTAAATCTGCCGATTTGCCGGGCGCATTTATCCTTCTGTTCGTGTTTGCTTCATTCTTTATGCTTGGCGGATACTATCGTCAGCATATATTCGGATTATTTCATAGCCTGTTTGAAGATTGGCTGCTGTTGCAAGTTACGCCTCAGAATATGATGAACTTGTTAATGAATGTATTAATGAAGTGTTTGATTATGCTCATTCCCATTTTCGCCATTGTTATGGTTATAGGAGTAGTAGGCAATGTTGTGCAATTTGGTTTTCTGTTCACGGGAGAGCCGCTGAAGATGCAATTGAAGAAGTTGAATCCAATAGAGGGCTTTAAGCGGATTTTTTCCATGCGAAGCCTTGTCGAATTTTTAAAGAGTATTTTGAAAGTTGCAATAATTGCTATTTTAGTTTATGTCACGGTTATAAATGAGTGGGATAACTTGCTAGTGCTTTCCATGCAGCCGATCGAGCGGATATTCTCCTTTGCCGCAGGGTTGACCGTGAAGCTGGGAATATTGATCGGAGCCGTGCTTGCAGTGCTTGCCTACTTCGATTATATGTACCAGCGTTACGAGCATGAGAAGAGCATCAAGATGTCCAAGCAGGATATTAAGGACGAGTACAAAAAAACGGAAGGCGATCCGCTGATCAAAAGTCGCATTCGCGAGCGGCAGCGGAAGATGGCGCTTCAACGCATGATGCAGGAGGTACCCAAAGCTGATGTCGTTATTACGAACCCGACTCACTTCGCTATAGCACTTAAGTATGATGTGGAGAAGATGGATGCGCCAACAATTGTGGCAAAGGGTATGGATCACGTCGCCTTAAGAATTAAGGAAATTGCCAAGGAGCATGGCGTCATAACGATGGAAAATAAGCCGCTGGCCAGAGCGTTGTACGAACGGGCCGAAATCGGTGATACAATACCGGGCGATCTGTTCCAAGCTGTGGCTGAAGTGCTGGCATATGTATATAAAATGAAGGGTCGAGTATAAGTTTACATAAACGTGCGGGAGGAGGCACTCTCATGAAAGCAAGGGATTTAATTGTAATCATCGGAATCATTGGCATCGTACTTATGATGATTATTCCCATCCCGATCTTTCTCATCGATATTCTTCTTATCCTTAATATCTCGCTCGCACTGACGATCTTGTTAGTGGCTATGAATACGAGGGAAGCGCTGGACTTCTCCATATTTCCCGCCATATTGCTTATCACAACGCTATTCCGGCTGGCGTTAAGCGTCTCAACGACCAGGAGCATTCTGAAAAATGCAGAGGCTGGCGAAGTTATAGACACTTTTGGGAAATGGGTAGGCGGCGGTGAAGTCATTATCGGATTCATCGTCTTCCTCATCCTTGTGCTCGTGCAGTTCATCGTCATTACGAAAGGCTCGGAACGAGTAGCGGAGGTTGCAGCCAGATTCACGCTGGATGCGATGCCGGGCAAACAGATGAGTATCGATGCTGATCTGAATTCGGGTCTAATCAACGAAGCACAGGCAAAGGAGCGCCGTTCCAAAATTGAAAGGGAGGCGGACTTCTATGGCGCGATGGACGGCGCTAGTAAATTCGTCAAAGGCGATGCCATTGCGACGATTATTATTCTAATCATAAACCTGATCGGTGGATTTGTCGTCGGTATGGCCATTCACGGCATGGGCTTCCAGGAAGCTATGGAGAGATTCTCGATTCTGACGATTGGTGACGGTCTTGTCGCGCAAATTCCCGCATTGTTAATCTCCACCTCTGCAGGTCTGATCGTGACGCGCTCGGCGTCCAAGGGCAATCTGGCGGAGGATTTGAGCGGACAGCTGCTCAAGTTCCCGAAGATGCTCTATGTTGCTGCTGGCGCGATTGCTATGCTTGGATTGACGCCGATTGGTATTCTGCGCACATGGCCGTTCGCGATTTTATTCGCCATCGGTGCATGGTTCATGCAACGTACATTCGAGAAGCAGCAGGAGCAAGAAGAATTGCTTGTGGAAGAGCAGCAGATTGAAGAAGTTCGTAGTCCGGAAAGCGTCGTTAGCCTGCTACAGGTCGATCCCATCGAGTTCGAATTCGGCTACGGCTTGATTCCGCTAGCAGACACTTCTCAAGGAGGCGACTTGCTGGATCGAATCATTATGATTCGTCGACAATGTGCGCTGGAGCTCGGGCTTGTCGTGCCGGTCATTCGGATCAGGGACAATATTCAATTGAAGCCGAATGAGTATGTGATTAAGATCAAGGGCAATACGGTAGCGCGCGGCGATCTGCTGCTGAATCATTACTTAGCCATGAGTCCAGGCTTCGAGGACGATTCAATCGTAGGCATTGAGACGATGGAACCCGCATTCGGGCTACCGGCGATCTGGATTGATGAACAGATGAAGGAGAGAGCGGAGCTGTCGGGTTATACGGTAGTCGATCCGCCGTCGGTGGTCGCTACACACTTGACGGAGATCGTCAAGCGTCATGCGCATGAACTAATCGGTCGTCAGGAAGCGAAGATGCTTGTCGAGAATGTGAAGGAATCTTATCCTGCGCTAGTTGAAGAATTAATTCCATCCATCTTGACAGTTGGCGATGTGCAGAAGGTGCTGGCGAAGCTGCTGAAGGAGAAAATATCCATACGCGATCTGGTCACGATATTCGAAGCGCTGGCTGATCACGGCAGCTACACGAAGGATCACGATATATTGACGGAGTATGTGCGTCAAGCACTCTCACGCCAAATAACCCAGCAGTATTCCGTAGAGGGGGATACGCTCAGGGTCATCACGATCGGGCCCGCTCTGGAGAAGAAAATTGCAGAGTCGGTGCAGCAGTCGGAGCAAGGCAGCTACATCGCATTAGACCCAGTCTCAACCCAGCAAGTATATCAACGGCTAAGCGACCAGGTGAACCGCCAAATACAATCGGGTGGTCAGCCTATCGTGCTGACTTCGCCGACGATACGGATGTACTTGAGACAAATCATTGAGAGAACGATGCAGGATGTGCCTGTATTGTCTTACAGCGAGCTGGAACCGAGCATTGAAGTACAAAGCGTCGGGGTGGTCAATCTATGAGAATGAAGCGATATATCGTGAATGCACTTCCTGAAGCAGTGGCCATGATTCGTACCGATCTTGGCCATGACGCTGTCATATTGGAAACGAAGGCCATACATGTGGGCGGGTTCATGGGCATGTTCCGCAAGAAAAAGATGGAAGTGATTGCAGCAGTCGAAGGAGGCTCCGGGAAAGCGCCTGCCAAGTCGAAGCAGGTGCCCGCGCAGGATGTAGGAGCGGCTCTGCAACAATTGCTACAGCAATCCTCCAAAGGCGCCACTGTTGCCTCTTCCCCTCCGAACACTTCCGAGACAACGATAGCGCCGGCTGCTCATACCGGCTCACAGTCGTCCGAGTCGTTCCCTGCGAGGAAGGCATCGCTCAAAGAAGAGAAAGAGCAATTCATTATTGACGAAATCAGGGAGCTTCGCGAGTATATGAAGAAGCTCTCCAAAGGCGGAGCGTTCGCAAACACACACACCGAGTCTATAGTTGCTCTGCAAGAACGTCTGTTGGATCAGGAAGTAGAGCAGCGCTGGATCGACGAATTGACAGAATCGTTGCTGCAAGAAGAGCAGTTACGCGGAGAGAGCTTGTCTCATAGGGAGGTGTGGGCGCTCGCTTACGATTGGTTCTCTTCGAGGCTGAAGCCATATTCGGACGAAGGTATACGGAAGGATACGCGTGTCATTCAATTCGTAGGACCTACCGGTGTCGGCAAGACGACTACGATCGCCAAGCTTGCGGCAGAACAGTCCATCAAGCACGGACGCAAGATCGGATTCATTACTTCCGATACATATCGGATTGCCGCAGTGGATCAGCTGCGCACTTACGCGAACATATTGGATGCACCGATGGAAGTGGCATTCTCTCCAGCTGATCTGACCAAGGCTTACAAAGCTTTGGCGGACCGAGATTTAATATTAATGGATACCGCAGGACGCAATTATCGCAGTGAGCTCCATGTCTCTGAAGTGAATAGTCTGCTGTATAACAGTGAACAAAGCGAGACCGTACTGGTGCTTAGCATGACTGGAAAATCCAAAGATATGGCGCTTCTGGCTGACCGATTCAAAAAATACGGTATACGAAAAGTCATTTTTACGAAGTGTGATGAGACGGTTGTATATGGTGCGATATTCAATCTTGTGATGGAATATCAATTGTTGCCGACACATATTGCAAGCGGACAGACCGTTCCGGACGACATCGCGCCGTTCCGTAGCCAGAATTACATTGAAATGCTGCTGGGAGCGGCTGACCATGAATGACCAGGCTGATGCGCTGCGCCATCTCATTCGACAACAAGAGAATTTACGGAATCAAAAAATGACGCGTGTGGTCACTGTTACTAGCGGCAAGGGAGGGGTGGGAAAATCCAATTTCAGTTTGAACTTTGCTTTATCTTTGCAGAAGCTCGGCTGCAAGGTGTTAGTGTTCGATGCGGATATTGGCATGGCCAATATCGATGTGTTGATGGGAGTTACCTCCAGCTACAACCTGTATCACTTGATGAAGCAAGATAAAACGATATGGGATATCATCCAGCTTGGCCCGCAAGGCATCCACTATATAGCTGGAGGTTCGGGCGTAGCGGAATTGCTGTATCTGTCTGATCGCGAGCTGGAACGGTTCGAGGAGGAAATCGGTAAGCTGCATGGTGAATACGATGTTATCTTGTTCGATACGGGGGCTGGTCTCTCGAAGGAGACGGTCAAGTTCATTACGGCGGCCGAGCAGACGATCGTCGTAACTACGCCGGAACCGACGTCCATTACGGATGCATACGCACTAATCAAGATGGTTAAAGGAATGGAGCCTCAGGTTTCTTTTCGATTAATTGTTAACCGGGCTTCCAACAGGAGAGAAGGAACGGAGACGGCAGAGAAGATCGCACTTGTAGCGAGACGCTTCCTGCAATGTGATTTGCCTTCTCTTGGTATTATTCCTGATGATGCGTCGGTCTCGAAAGCGGTCAAGCGGCAAAAGCCGTTCACGCTGCTTTTTCCAGATTGCGCAGCCTCAGCGTCGGTTATGAGCATTGCCAGAGCATTTCTAGAAGTTCCGCAGGCCGCGGCTTCCGCAGGCGGCGTCAAAGGATTCCTTCATAAATTATTCAGTCGTTCAAGATAATCCTTTGAAAGGAAGGGGGCAGGCAAATGGGGCTCCATCGTGTATTAGTTGTAGATGATTCCGCGTTCATGCGGAAAATTATTAGCGACCTCATCACGCAAGATAGCGCATTTACCATTGTGGCGACTGCAGTTAACGGCGCGGAAGCTGTATCAGCTGCAGCGAAGTACAAGCCGGATGTCATTACGATGGATCTGGAAATGCCGATAATGAACGGTATTGAGGCGTTGGGATTAATTATGAGGCGGACGCCGACTCCGATCATTATGCTATCTGGTATTAGCGAGGCCAACACCAGGGAGACAATCAAGGCGCTTCAATACGGTGCGTTCGATTTCATCCGCAAACCTACGAGTGCAACATCGGGAGATATTGGGAAAGTGGGAGAACTGCTGCTCGACAAGCTTCGGGCCGCCGTATCAGCGAAGAAGGAGACGCAGATATCAACTTCCGAGACGGGGCAACCTGCTCAACCTGAGAAGTCGCTCGCACCGCGAATACCGGCAGATACGCCTTCGCGTCAAGAACGCAACGCTGCGTCACAGAGCTCGTCCGCAGGAAGCAAGGAGCGAATACCGCCAGCGGCGGCAGCACCTGCGAAGAAGCTCGAACCGGCAAGGAAAGCCGCGGCGCCAACACGGGAAAAGGCGGAACGGCTGGAAAGCGGCAAAGCTGCAGCTGGGACGAGTGCACCACAATTGAAGGGAAAGGCGTTCCATCATATTGTTGCCATTGGGACATCGACAGGGGGGCCGCGAGCGCTGCACGAAGTGATCAGCACCTTGCCTGCAGATTTGCCTTCGCCTGTTCTCGTGGTGCAGCACATGCCTCCCAAGTTCACAAGATCGCTGGCGCAGCGGCTGGACAGCTTCAGTGCGCTGCGCGTCATCGAAGCAGAGGATGGGATGAAGCTTTGCCGCGGCACGGTATACATTGCTCCTGGGGGACACCACCTGAAGCTGGGCAGACATGGGAGCGATTATGTCGTTCAGCTGTCGGACGAGCCGGCGCGCAACGGTCATCGGCCTTCCGTCGATGTGATGTTCGAGTCGTTGGCGCCTTGCAATGAGCTGGCAAGGCATGCGGTTATCATGACGGGGATGGGGAGTGACGGAGCGAAGGGGATGAAGCTACTGGCAGACGAAGGAGCCGTCACGACAATCGCCGAATCGGAACAGACTTGCGTCGTATACGGTATGCCGAGGTCGGCGGTCGAGAATGGATCGGTTCAGAGGATCGTTCCCCTGCACGAGATTGCCTCGGAGATCGTTCAAGCGGTCATGAAACCTTAAGCAGGAGATGCTATTATTCCAACAGGAGGTGCAAGCGAATGGATATGAATGCTTACTTGTCTATGTTTATCGACGAATCAAACGATCATCTGCAAGCGCTGAATGAGAATATGCTTAAGCTGGAGAGCGATCCGGAGGATCTCTCACTCGTACAATCCATCTTCCGATCCGCCCACACGCTTAAAGGGATGTCGGCTACTATGGGCTTTGAGGATCTGGCTTCTCTCACGCATGAAATGGAGAATGTACTGGATCTGGTTCGCAACAGTAAGCTCAGTATGGATGGCTTTATCTTTGATACGTTGTTCAAAGGGCTGGATGCGCTGGAAGCAATGGTGCAAGACATTATTAACGGCGGTACAGGGAAGTCCGATGTGACGACAATCGTACAGTCTCTTCAATCTATCCTGAAGGGAGATTACAAGGTCGACGGAGGGAGCGCAACATTATCCGCTGATCAGAGCACTGCCGGCGAATCGGCCTTGCTGGATCAATTCCAGGCCTCTGTCTTGCAGCAATCCATGGAAAGCGGGCATAAAGCTTATTACATAAAAGTGACGGTTACCGAAAATTGCGTACTAAAAGCCGCAAGAGCTTATATGGTGTTCGACGTGCTTGAGCGTAGCGGTGAAGTCATCAAGTCGGAACCTTCCGTTCAAGATTTGGAGCAGGAGAAGTTCGACCAGTCATTCACGGTGTTCATCGTTACGACAGCTTCCGAAGAAGAGCTGACAAGTAAAATTATGAGCATCTCGGAAATCGAATCGGCGCAGCTCACGCTTCTGGATATGGAATCGTTGTCTTCATTGTCGGCGGCGCCAGCGGCCGCGGCAGTAGAGACGGCGCCAAAGGTGCAAACGGCAACGCAGTCTGAGAACGGACGCGGAGCGAACAGCGATAAGAAGAGCTCTACTGCAGTAGCCTCCCGAACGATACGTGTAGATATTGAACGATTAGATACGCTAATGAATCTGTTCAGCGAGATGCTAATCGATAGAGTGCGTCTGGAGCAGCTGGCAAGTGAAATCAAGCGTGCGGAATTGACGGAGACGGTTGAACATATGTCCAGAGTAAGCTCCGACTTGCAAAACATTGTGCTTAAACTTCGCATGGTGCCTGTTGATTCCGTATTCAATCGCTTCCCTCGCATGGTCCGGGATTTGGCGAAATCGTTAGATAAGAAGATCGAGCTCGTCATTACTGGCGCGGATACGGAGCTGGACAGAACGGTTATCGATGAAATCGGCGATCCACTCGTGCACTTGCTTCGGAATTCAGTCGACCACGGGATTGAGACCGTACAGGAACGTATTGCTGCCGGCAAGTCGGAGACGGGCACGGTTCACCTGCGGGCGTTCCATAGCGGCAATCATGTGTTCATCGAAGTGGAAGAAGACGGTAGAGGCATTAACGGCGAGAAGGTGCTTGGCATTGCCGTCAAAAATGGCGTGCTGACTAAGGAGGAAGGGAAGAAGCTGACGCAAGACGAGATGAATATGCTCATCTTCGCTCCTGGATTCAGTACGGCGGATAAAGTGTCGGATATTTCTGGACGTGGCGTAGGCCTGGACGTCGTTCGAACGAAGATTA
This sequence comes from Paenibacillus chungangensis, assembly GCF_042675905.1. Classification (NCBI taxonomy): domain Bacteria; kingdom Bacillati; phylum Bacillota; class Bacilli; order Caryophanales; family Paenibacillaceae; genus Paenibacillus; species Paenibacillus chungangensis. The sequence goes on from NZ_JBHTJZ010000009.1 coordinate 230,736, forward strand.
CATCGCTGGGCGGGAATGTGACGGTGACCTCTGCGATGGGGAAGGGAACGAAGTTCTCGGTGCAGTTGCCGTTGACTCTGTCCATCATCTCTGCGATGTTAATCAAGCTTGGCTCCGAGAAATATGCAGTCCCTCTCTCTTCGATCGTGGAGACGGGAATTATTAAACGCTCTTCTATTCTTGTCGTGCACGGCAACCGAATGATCCGTTTCCGGGACGCCATAATACCGCTTGTGTCCTTGAGTCAAGTTCTGGAGTCGCCCGACTACGATGACAGTGAAGAAGAGGAGACGGAGATCATCGTCATTCAGAAAGGCGATAAGTGGGCTGCCGTTACGGTCGACGACTTCATCGGACAAAGCGAGATCGTTTTGAAGTCGCTTGGCAAGTATTTGACCAATACGCATGCGATATCCGGCGCAACCATATTGGGCGATGGACAAGTGGCGTTAATTGTTGATCCTAATGCGTTAATTAAATAGGGGGGTTGCAACATGGGAGAAGAATTGAAGGTTATCGTATTCGGTCTGGGCAATGAGGAGTACGGCATTGAAGTGGACAAGGTGCGTACGATCGAGAGGATGTGTCCGATTACGCGTGTGCCGAAGACGCCGTCCTTTATCAAAGGGGTTATCAATCTTAGAGGGGTTGTCGTGCCAGTCATTGATCTTCGTGGAAGATTCAATCTGGCCGAGACGGAGTTGACCGACAATTCCCGCATAATCGTCGTAGCCGTCGCCGATATGGAGGTAGGGTTTATCGTTGATTCTGCGAACGATGTGACAGATATCGATACCGACGAGATCGATTCCCCTCCGGAAATCATAGGAGGCATTAAGGCGAAGTACTTGCGTGGCATTGCCAAACTGAACGAGGATAAGTTACTTATCATGTTGAATCTATCCGAAGTGCTGAATAAGGATGAGATTATCCAGCTAGAGGGTCTGGAGGTATAGAATGTGACTGATTTACATCGACTTCAGGCGTTTGAACTGGATGTATTGAAGGAAGTGGGGAACATCGGCGCAGGCAATGCCGCCACGGCATTGTCCAAGCTGCTCGATAAGCCGGTCGATATGGCTGTTCCGAAGGTCAGCCTATTGCCATTCGAGGAAGTGGCTGAACTGGTCGGCGGCTCTGAGCAGATTGTTATTGCCATCTTCCTGCGGGTTGAAGGCGATGCGCCTGGCAATATGTTTTATATTATACAAGAGCAATCCGTCAACCGAATGCTGAAACAGCTGTTGTCCATCGACCATCAGGAGGGGGATACCTATTCCGAAATGGAGCTATCCGCGCTGTGTGAGATCGGCAATATTCTTGCAGGCTCATACTTGTCGTCACTGGCGGATTTCACCCGGCTTCTTATGTTCCCTTCCGTGCCGGCAGTCGCTCATGATATGGCGGGCGCTATTCTCAGCTATGGCTTGATGCAATATGGGGAGATGGGAGATTCGGCGCTTTTGATAGAAACACAGTTTCAAGAAGAGTGTCATTCCTTGAAGGGTCATTTCTTCCTCATACCGGATCCTGATTCATTCCGGAAAATATTCAAAGCTCTGGGAGTCGGTTCCGATGATTGATCAACTGCTTGTTAAGGTAGGAATGGCTGATCTGAATATTGCTTGCGACGGCGCACAGCTGAAGACGACGGGACTGGGCTCTTGTGTGGGGCTTACGTTGTTCGATCCGCTAGAGCGAATCGGCGGGATGGCGCATGTGATGCTTCCTTCTTCGGAGATCGCCCGGGAGGCAAAGGTGAACCTTGCCAAGTATGCCGATACCGCCATACCGGAATTGTTAGAACGTATGATTGCCGCGGGAGCGAAGAGAGAACGGCTCAAGGCGAAGATGGCCGGCGGCGCGCAAATGTTCGCAATGTCGAGTCAATCGGACACGCTGAGAATCGGACCTCGCAATGTAGAATCCTGTACATCAATTCTGAGCGCCTATCATATTCCGATCTTGTCGAGAGATACGGGCGGAAGTTTTGGAAGAACGATAGAATTGGACAGCAGTAACGGTATACTGCGGATTAAGAGCATGCAATATGGAGTAAAGGAGATTTAAAAATGCTGGGATCGTGGCGATGGAATGTCGGTTTTGGGCTGTTGGGAACGCTGCTTATCATCATATTCTCGATGAACAGCAATCCGATGTCCGTTGTGCTGCTTCGTAGCTTATATGCTTTCGTTTCTTTTTTTGTCTTGGCGTTCGCCGCTCGCGCTGCGCTCGCAGCTATATTAAAGCCTCCTGCTATGATAGTCAACGCGGAGGAGCGTCAAGCAGACAACGGTTCGCAGCTTGATCTAACAACTCCTGACGAATCCGAAGATTTGAACGATATGCTTAAGGCTCAGCTTCAAGGCGATGCGAACCATTCTGGCAAGGATAACGCGCTTGCTGTTCAATCGTCTCAGTTCAAGCCGCTTAATCCGCCGCAATTCGTATCCGCCGATGATAATCAGCCAGAACATTTGGCGAAAGCACTACGTCATCTAACAGGAGAGTGAGTCGATGGCAGAGCTAAAAACGCCTCATTTGACAAACATCCAGATGTGGCAAGCATGGAAGGAACACGGTGAGATCGAAGCAAAGAAAGGGCTTATTGAGCATTACTTGCCTCTGGTTGATTATGTAACAAACCGTATGGCGATAGGTCTGCCCAAAAACGTACTGAGGGACGATCTGGCCAGTAACGGCGTAATGGGTCTGATCGATGCGATCGAGAAATTCGATTATTTGCGAGGTCTGCAGTTCGAGACTTATGCTTCTTGGCGGATCCGAGGCGCTATTATTGACGGCTTGCGTCAAGGAGACTGGGTCCCCCGATCGGTGAGGGAGAAGGCCAAGCGAGTGGAGGATGCCTACCAACTGTTGGAGCAGCAATATATGCGGACGGTAACGGATACGGAAATAAGTCAGTATCTAGGCGTTAGCGAGCGTGAATTTGCTACGATGCTTCAAGATATATCCGTTGCGACGATATGCTCGCTGGAGGATCCCATCCGTGAAGAAGAGACGGAGACGCGTCTGTCTCTGCTTATTGATGACAAGGCCAAAAATCCAGACTACAAGGTGCATGAGTATTATTTAAAGGAATCGCTTGCGAAGGGTATTGAACGATTGACTGAGAAGGAACGAATTGTCGTATCGCTCTTTTATTATGAAGAGCTTTCTCTTAGCGAGATCGCTGAAGTCATGTCACTTTCACCGTCGAGAATTTCCCAATTGCACTCTAAGGCGATTCTAAGGCTAAGGGGTGTATTGGCTAAACATAAAGAACAATTACTGCAGCACTAGAAAGGAGGAGAAGGATGGACAATTTCCAATTGGACTCATACCTGCGTGTACAGACATCACCGGATAAGCTGTCTGCCTTTATAACATTTGCCCGAATGACTGAAGATTTTGCCTGCACACCGGAAGAACTGGGGCGTTTCCTGCGCAGCAAAGGGATTGTCCATGGTCTTCATACCGAGGTTCTAGAACAAATATGCCTTAACCCGCTCGCCTATTGCAAAGAACAGACATTGATAGCTCAAGGACAAAGCCCCAAGCCGGGAAGAAACGGTTCAATATCCTTCGTATATGATAAGAATGCCGACACTGGCGCTCTTGCCCAGGATGAACATGGTAAAGTGGACTTAAAACAGGTTACCAAACTAAACAACGTCAATCGGGGACAGTTGCTCGCCGAGCTGCTGACACCTACTGCAGGCCCAGTAGGTCACACGGTGACCGGCGAGGAGCTTGAGCCGGTCATGGGCAAGCCGGCACACTTTAAAATTGGCAAAAATGTTGTCATGAATGGGGAAGGCACGGCGTTGTATGCGGCGATCGATGGTCTTGTTGCGATTACGGAAAAAGGGAAAATTAATGTATTCCCGGTGTATGAGGTGAACGGCGACGTCGATTATAGTGTCGGGAACATTGATTTCGTAGGGACTGTCGTCATTCGCGGCAACGTATTAAGCGGCTTCAAGATTCATGCAACGGGAGACATTCGTGTCGTAGGTGGAGTGGAGGGAGCCGAGCTGGCGTCTAATGGCTCCATCGAAATTACCGGAGGCATTATGGCGGGCGGTAAGGGCAGCGTCAAGGCTGCAGGTGACGTACGTTGCTCATTCATCCAGGAAGGCAATGTGATTGCAAGTGGAAATATTGTCGTGAGTCAAAGTATTATGCACGCTAACGTGAAAGCAGGTGGAAGCGTTATCTGCTCCGGAGCCAAAGGATTGATTGTTGGCGGCGTCATCCAAGCCGGAACAAGCGTACAGGCCCGTATGATCGGCAATTCCATGTCCACCGCTACCTTCGTGGAGGTTGGAGTCAATCCGGAGTTGCGGGACGAACTGCAGGAGCTGCGTCAATCTATTAAAAACACTTACGACAGCTTGGACAAAACCGAAAAAGCGCTCATTATTTTAAATACGATGGCGGCTTCGGGCCAACTGACGCCGGACCGGTTGGCCATGCGAGTGAAGCTGAATGCTACGAAGCGACAAGCGAATGTCGAGCTTGGCGAGGCGAAGGAGCGGATGTTGGACATTGAGAAAATGCTGGAGGACACAGGCCGTTCGAAAGTGGACGTCAGCGGGACGGTATATGGAGGCACCAAAATAGTTATTGGACGATACACAAAGTTCGTGAAGGATGCGACGCAAAGGGTTTCCTTTCAATATATGGAAGGCGATATTGCGATTGTTCCTTACTCGCCATAACGAACAAAGGGGTGATTATGCCGTATGACATTCAAATCACTGGATCTGCAAATGTCTATCCCGCGAACGCAGGAGATGGGCAACATGCAGCAGCAGGCAATGCAGCGCCCGGTTACGGAGCAGACTCTGCTTGAAAATCAGTCTGCCAAGAAAACAGAAGAGCAGCGTGCCCAGAATGCGGCGGTGGAGGGAGCCTCCAAAGCGATGGTTCATACGAACGGCGAAGGTGCTGACCAGCATCATTCTAACAAGGACAGCAAGCGTCAACACGAAAACGAGGAAGTCGATAGCGACACGCCGGCTCATCCTTACAAAGGTCATCATCTTGATATTACTTTATAACGAAAGAAAGGCGGCTGGACTATGGGGCCATGGCAAATGATTGTACTTCTCGGGGCGGTTATCCTGGTTGCCGCATTTCTGATCCCAGGCAAAAAGGGGCGGTCTGCTGAACAAGGGGGTTCACTCCAAAACATGGAAATCGCCTTGGAGCAATTCATGGAAAACATGGAGAAGGATAATAGCGAGTTCATGCAGCTTCTCGCCGATTCCGGAAAGGCCGCTGCCGAAAGGGAAAAGCTCTATGAAACGCGTATTGTTCAATTAGAGCGAACTTGCTCGCAGCTGGAACTGCAGCTTCAATCGCTACGCACCGTTAATCCGATTGCGGCGCAAGTACCCGCTGCAGCAAGCTTACAGGTACAGGCGGAACCAAAGGCTGGCAGCATATCTCCCAATAATGCCGAGATTGCTGTCGGGGATTCCGATGCTTCCGATGCCGCCGCATCTACAACGATCAATGCGCGATACGCACCGCTATTGGAGCTTCATCGCAACGGCAAGTCGCTTGAAGCGATAGCAAGACGCATGGAGATGAATAAAGGTGAAGTTCAGCTCATCTTGCAGCTGGCCAAGCAGGAGGAGGCTATACGTGCTTGACAAACGTTCCTTGCTCATCGGGCTTGGCGTTGGCATTATTCTCGGCGCATCCCTCTATCAATTGTTCTCAATCGGCGAGATCAATCAAGAGAAGCTTGGCAGAGTCGGCATAGATCAGTCTGCGGAAGCGAGTCCCTCAACAGCAGAGGAGGCAGGCAATGAGAGGGATCAGCCATCTGGCGAAGAGGGACCGAAGCAAGAAGAAGCCGTACAAGACGATCCCAAAGACGAGAAGTTGCCGCCCGCTGAGCAATCCTTAATCGACAATTCAGATGGCGATAACGCAATTAGACACGATGAAGCAGAGGGAGTGACAGACGATAACGAATCGACGTTGACCGCCAACGAGCGTGTGATCCGCATCGAGCCCGGATTCAATTTGACGGAAACAGCGAATTTGCTCGCTTCATCGGGGGCTATTGATAATGCTGCCGCTTTTATTAACGAGATGAAAAAACAAAATAAAATGGTTCGAGCAGGTTATTTTTTATTTTCCGAGGCAACCAGCATTAAGGAGGCCGTCAAAATCGTTACGAGCGAACCGCTTCCTCCCAAGACGGCGCAACAGCTCTTGCAAGATTTCAAACCTTAAACATACCCTCAGATTTACGATGTAACAGTTGCTTCAATGAGACAGATATGATATATTAGTTGACGGTGTTAAAAACGCACGCTGGTCAATTTTCTCAAGGGTGCTTTCGCCAGGCGAAAGTTTTGAGAAAAGATGCGACGGGCGGAGGAGCACACAAAAACCAATCAGGAGGTGTTGAAGAATGGCGGTTATTTCCATGAAACAGCTATTGGAAGCTGGGGTGCACTTCGGTCATCAGACTCGTCGTTGGAACCCGAAGATGGATCGTTATATCTTCACAGAAAGAAACGGAATTTACATTATCGATTTACAAAAAACAGTGAAAAAGGTTGACGAGGCTTATAACTTCGTGAAATCCATCGCTGAAGAAGGCGGCACTGTCCTGTTCGTAGGAACCAAGAAGCAAGCTCAAGATTCTGTAAAAGAAGAAGCGGAGCGTTGTGGCAATTTCTACATCAACCAGCGTTGGCTGGGTGGCACACTGACCAACTTCCAAACAATCCAAAAGCGTATTGATCGTCTGAAAACACTGGAGAAGTGGGAAGAAGACGGTACTTTCGAGGTTCTGCCTAAGAAAGAGGTTATCATTCTCCGCAAGGAGAAAGACCGTCTGGAGAAATTCCTGGGCGGCATCAAAGGCATGAACGGCCTGCCAAGCGCGCTGTTCATTATTGATCCTCGCAAAGAGCGCATTGCGGTTGCAGAAGCTCGCAAGCTGGGCATCCCTATCGTAGGCATCGTTGACACGAACTGCGATCCGGACGAAATCGACTACGTTATTCCTGGCAATGACGATGCGATCCGTGCGGTTAAGCTGCTCACTTCCAAAATGGCCGATGCAATTGTGGAAGCGAACCAAGGAGAGCAAACAACTGCTTAATTCCAACTTGCATATTTGTTTATGAAAACAAAGGGTGGTCAGATGGTGAAAACCTCTCGCTGCCCTTTTTTTGACCAAAGGTATTCCGGATAAAACATAGCTAAGACTTAATAATTAGGAGGGTTTATTATGGCGGTTAATGCGAGCGCGGTAAAGGAACTACGTGAGAAAACAGGTGCAGGCATGCTGGATTGCAAAAAAGCGCTAGAGGAGACAAACGGCGATATTGAGAAAGCGGTTGATGTCCTTCGCGAGAAAGGGCTTGCAGCTGCAGCGAAGAAAGCTGGCCGTATCGCTACTGAAGGCGTTGTTGAATCTTACATTCATGCTGGCGGCCGCATCGGCGTCATCGTGGAGATCAACTGCGAGACAGACTTCGTTGCAAAAACAGAGCAATTCCGTGCATTCACGAAAGATATTGCTATGCAGATTGCAGCAGCAAATCCGAAATACGTTCGTCGTGAAGAAGTTCCTGCAGATGAGCTGGAGAGAGAACGCGAAATTCTGAAGGCGCAAGCTCTGAACGAAGGTAAACCTGAAAAAATCATTGAAAAAATGGTTGAAGGACGCGTGTCTAAATACTATGAAGAGTTCTGTCTGATGGAGCAATCCTTTATTAAAGATCCGGACAAAACAATCTCCGAAATGCTGAACGAAAAAATCAGTAAAATCGGCGAGAACATCTCCATCCGCCGCTTCGTTCGCTACGAACTTGGCGAAGGTCTGGAGAAAAAAGAAGATAATTTCGTTGAAGAGGTTATGGCTCAAGCGAAACTTTAATCCGAACGCTAGCGGCGGGGCGGGGCGTTCGCCCCGCCCCGTCTGTGTGCGGCAACATAATTGATTGACCTCGTGCGCGAGGTGAAAGATGGAGGTATAAACGTTGGAACAGCCTGTATTTAAACGCATCATATTGAAGGTCAGCGGCGAGTCATTGTCCGGTCAAGAAGGTTATGGAATTGAAGCTTCAGTGATTTCCTCCATTGCGGAGCAAGTAAAGGAAGTCGTTCAACTGGGAGTAGAGGTCGCAATCGTCGTAGGCGGGGGCAATATATGGCGAGGCATCGCCGGAACGGCCAAGGGCATCGATCGAGCGACCGCGGACTATATGGGCATGCTTGCAACCGTGATGAACTCGCTCGCGCTTCAAGACGCGCTTGAGCAAATTGATGTGCCAACACGCGTACAAACATCAATTGCCATGCAGCAAATCGCTGAGCCGTATATTCGGCGCCGCGCGATTCGACATCTAGAGAAAGGCCGTGTTGTCATCTTCGCAGCAGGCACAGGCAATCCATACTTCTCGACGGACACGACTGCCGCTCTAAGGGCAGCCGAGATCGAAGCCGAAGTTATCCTGATGGCGAAGAACAAGGTGGACGGCGTATATTCTGCAGATCCATTCAAGGACAGTGCAGCTGAGAAGTATGAGGAATTGACGTATCTGGATGTGTTGAACCGTAATCTGGGTGTGATGGATTCCACTGCATCTTCATTGTGCATGGACAATAATATTCCGTTAATCGTATTCGCCATTACGGAGCAAGGCAATATTAAACGGGTTGTACAAGGTGAAAAAATCGGAACGATAGTGAGAGGAAGTGCTAAGTAATGCCACAAGCGATCAAGAAGAACGCCGAAGAGCGGATGGAAAAAGCAATATCGGCACTGAAGCGCGATCTGGCCACATTGAGAGCGGGTAAAGCAAGTCCCTCCTTGCTGGATCGGATTCAAGTGGAATATTATGGAGCGATGACCCCGCTTAATCAGCTTGCCAACATTAATACGCCGGATGCGCGTACGTTGTTCATCCAGCCTTGGGACAAGTCGTCGTTAGGCGCTATCGAGAAAGCGATTCTGAAGTCGGATATTGGGCTTTCGCCTTCCAATGATGGGGACGTCATTCGTATCTCTGTGCCGCCACTGACGGAAGAGCGTCGCAGCGAGCTGGTGAAGTCTTCCAAGAAGTATGGCGAGGATGCCAAGGTGGCGATTCGCAATATACGTCGCGACGCCAACGATGATGTGAAGAAGCTTGAGAAAACGGATATTTCCGAAGATGAATCTCGTCGTCATCAGGAAGATATTCAGAAATCGACCGATAAGTTTATTGCCGAGGTAGAGAAAGTTATCTCTGCCAAGGAGAAAGAAATTATGGAAGTTTAATTGCGGTAATCGCAATGAAAACGACAGGCGACCCCTCCGATAGGTGGGGTTCCTTTATACCACATAGCGTTAACCGTTTAAACTTGTTTGGTTGGGAGGAAGTTAGATGATCAAGCGACTTTGGGCCAAACTGGGAAAGGCGACCTTGCCCTCTGCTGACTCGGAAGCGTTCGATAACGTGCCCCGGCACGTTGCCATCATTATGGACGGGAACGGGCGATGGGCGAAAAATCGCGGATTGCCTCGAATGGCTGGTCATCACTCCGGCATGAAGACGGTAAAGCGCATCACGATGGCAGCGGAACGAATAGGAGTTAAGTATTTAACGTTGTATGCCTTTTCGACCGAAAACTGGAAGCGGCCTAGAGCGGAAGTCGATTTTCTGATGAAGCTGCCTGAGCAATTTCTAGAAGTTGAGTTGAAGGACTTAATGGCCAACAATGTCCAGGTTCGCATGATGGGCTACAGGGAAGATCTTCCACCCCATACCTTGAAGGCTGTAGAAGAAGCGATTGAACGAACGGCGAAGAACACTGGACTCGTACTTAATTTTGCCCTTAATTATGGTAGCAGGAAAGAAATGCTTGAAGCCATTAAAGAGATAGCTATCGATGTCAAGCGAGGAGAGCTTGCGCCTGAGGCGATTGACGATAGGCTCATGCATTCACGATTGCTGACAAGCGATATCCCGGATCCGGATCTACTGATTCGTACGAGCGGGGAATTGCGATTAAGCAATTTCATGTTATGGCAGCTGGCATACAGCGAGCTGTGGTTTACGGATGTGTACTGGCCGGAATTTACGGAAGAGCATTTTCATGAAGCCATTCAAGAGTACCGGAGAAGAGCGCGCAGGTACGGTGGTTTGTAGCTTCAATACACGGAGTGTGACGAATAAGTGAAACAAAGACTAATTACCGGCATTGTAGCAGGAGCCTTTTTCTTGGCCATTATGGTTGCAGGGGGCTCGTATTATGATACTTTGCTAATTGTATTGGCTATGATTGGATTCAGGGAGTACGTGAAGATGAACGGCGTCCCTCTGCTGCATCCCGCTTCGTTGCTTGGCTTTGCCGGCATTCTTTATATTGTGCCTCCGTGGGCCGGCTGGGGAGTGGAGCTGCCGTCGTTGCTAACGATGATCTGGCTGCTTGCGTTCTTCTTGCTGGCTATTACTGTTGTGACGAAGAATGCCATGACAATTGACGGCGCCGCTCTTATGCTGCTTGGCGCAATCTATGTTGGCGTGGGCTTCTCCGCGATGATAGAGGTGAGGGGAATGTCACCGGACGGATTGTTCTGGACGTTCCTGTCCTTCAGCTGCATATGGGCTTCTGATATAGGCGCTTATTTCGTAGGACGAGCTATAGGCAGACGTAAACTATGGCCGTCCATTAGCCCCAACAAGACGGTAGAAGGAGCGCTGGGCGGGGTGCTTCTGTCGTTGCTCGTCGCAGTGTGCTTCGCCCTGTCTGCCCCTGAGACGCTCTCGCTCGGTCATGCGGTTCTTATCGGATTGTTAGCGGCTGTGGCGGGCCAATTCGGAGATCTGATCCAATCGGCTTACAAGCGGGTTCGGGGTATTAAGGATACCGGCGCTATATTGCCGGGGCACGGCGGCGTGTTGGATCGTTGCGATAGCTGGATCATCGTATTTCCTCTGCTGCTGTTATGTTCGCTTATACCGTCATAAGATCAGGGGCTTCCTAAGCAGGTTATTAATGGAGGTACGAATACGTTGAAAAAAATCGCTTTGTTAGGTTCAACGGGGTCGATTGGCACGCAAACACTGGATATTGTGGATCATCACCCCGAACAATATAAAGTTGTGGCATTGTCTGCAGGCTCGAGAGTGGATGAATTAGTGGTACAGGCGAATAAATACAAACCTGTGCTGGTTAGCCTGGCGACGAAGGACTTGGCAGATCGGGCTGCACCTCATCTACCGTCTGGTACCCGGGTGGCATACGGTGAGCAAGGTCTGATCGATGTTGCTGCAAGTACGGACGCCGACATCGTAGTGACCGCCATTATGGGGAGCAGAGGGCTTCCCGCGACGATGGCTGCGATCGAGGCGGGCAAGACGATTGCACTGGCCAATAAAGAGACGCTAGTTACGGCAGGGCATCTCGTCATGAAGCGAGCCAAGGAGCGCGGCGTATCCATCCTGCCGGTCGACAGCGAGCATTCTGCAATATTCCAATGTCTGAATGGCGAGAGGGCTCAGACGGTGAAGACTGTTACGCTTACAGCTTCGGGCGGATCATTCCGCGATCGGACGAGAGACGAGCTGGCCGGAGTGACGGTGGAACAAGCATTGAATCATCCGAACTGGTCGATGGGCGCCAAAATTACGATAGATTCCGCCACAATGGTCAATAAAGGACTGGAAGTTATGGAGGCCAAGTGGCTGTATGATGTCGATTACGACCAAATCAAAGTACTTATTCACCCCGAAAGTATTATCCATTCCTATGTCGAATTCGTGGACAACAGCATCGTTGCGCAATTGGGCTTGCCCGACATGCGAGTTCCCATCCAATACGCGCTCACCTATCCCGATCGGCAACCAACACCTACGGAACCACTGGATCTGGCCGCGATCGGCAAGCTGCATTTTCGAGAGATGGACTATGAACGCTATCCAGCTCTTCGGTTAGCCTTCCAATGCGGCCGGCTTGGACAATCCGCTCCGACGGTATATAACGCAGCCAACGAGATTGCGGTAGCCCGCTTCCTGAACGGGGAGATTGCATTTCTGGATATTGAGCGTATATTGCAGCAAGTCGTAGACCGTCATCAGGTATGCGCCGTCGATCATATTGACGCAATAGAAGAGATCGATCAATGGGCCAGAAGCGTTGCGGCAAAAGTGTAGAACCGGAAATAGTGGTTCTCTTGTATCGGACGGGAGAATAATGATAATCTATGTACAGGCCGTAACGAACAGGAGGCTACAGGACAATGGGAACGTTGGGGGTCATATTTTTTACAGTGCTCGTCTTTTTTGTGATCGTCACTATACATGAGTGGGGTCATTTCTATTTCGCGAAACGGGCAGGCATATTGGTCAGGGAGTTCGCTATTGGCTTCGGTCCTAAGTTATTCTCCGTCAAGAAGGGCGAAACCCGGTATACGCTCCGTCTCATTCCAGCAGGCGGATTCGTCAGAATGGCAGGAGAGGACCCGGAACTTGTCGAGGTTCAGCCCGGTCAGACAATTGCGGTTCGAATGAAGGATGGAGCAGTTACGAGAATGTATCTTGATCGCCTGGACGACAGAAGCGGAACCGTTCGCGGTGAAGTCGTCTCACTGGATTTGGAGCACAAGCTTGGTATCAAGCTTGACATCGAAGGAGAGGTCGAGGAATTCTCCGTTCATCCGCAAGCGTTGATTATCGCTCGCGGTCAAGAGACGCAAATTGCGCCGTATGACAGGCAATTCGGAAGCAAGCCGGTACGCAAGCGGGCAATGGCGATATTCGCCGGTCCTATGATGAACTTTATATTAGCGTTCGTCTTGTTCGGGGTTTATGTGCAATTGGCGGGCGTACCAGAGAAACTTCTGATCGGAGAAGCGACGAAAGGCAAGCCTGCGCACGCAGCCAATCTGCAGCAGGGAGATGTCATTCATGCCATTAACGGCGAACCGATCGGCACTGATTTCGAGCATATGGTGGAACTAATCGGTGAATCCGTCGGCAATCCCATTAAGCTTGACGTTGTTCGGAACGGCGAGCTTATGTCGGTTACGGTTACCCCAGTAGCAGATGAACATGGCGTGGGCAAGATTGGTATTGTGCCTATGTATGAGACTCGCAATGCTACCATTGGCGAGACGGTTACAAAGTCGGCAACGCTGATGAAAGATATGACGATACTTATATTTGACGGTTTTAAAATGCTTGTAACAGGTCAGTTCAAGCTAGATGATTTAGGCGGACCGGTACGGACAGCGGAGATGACAAGCGAGATCGCAAGACAAGGAATTGACAAATTGACAAGTTGGACGGCGTTGCTGAGCTTGTACTTGGGTATATTCAATTTGCTGCCGATACCAGCGCTTGACGGAAGCCGGCTGATTTTTCTTGGGCTGGAGGCTCTTCGCAGAAAGCCGATTGATCCTAATAAGGAAAGTATGGTTCATTTCATCGGCTTTGCTATGCTTATGCTGCTGATGGTCGTCGTCACCTACAATGATATTTTACGATTAATGAGAGGGGAGTAGTCTGTCGAACATGTCCAAGGATAAAGGGTTTGTAACGGAAATCACGTCGCAAAGCGAAGATTTCTCGAGATGGTATATCGATGTCATCAAAAAAGCGGAGCTGATGGATTATTCACCAGTTCGCGGCTGCATCGTATTTCGTCCTGATGGATTCGAGCTATGGGAAAATATACAACGAGAGCTGGATCAGCGCTTTAAGGATACGGGACATCGCAACGCTTATTTCCCGCTATTCATTCCGGAGAGCTTCTTCCAGAAGGAGAAGGAGCATGTAGAAGGGTTCAACCCTGAACTGCCTTGGGTAACGGAAGCGGCTGGAGAGAAGCTGGAGGAAAGGTTGGCCATCCGACCTACCTCAGAGACGATGATCGGCCATATGTATGCGAAGTGGATTCAATCGTACCGAGATTTGCCGGTTCTAATCAATCAGTGGGCTAACGTTGTCCGCTGGGAGAAGCGGACGTTGCCTTTCTTGCGTACGAGTGAATTCCTTTGGCAGGAAGGACATACGGCGCATGAGGATGAAGCGGATGCTCGCAAGGAAACACTTACAATGCTGGATGTCTACACGGACTTTGCAGAGAAATTTCTCGCCATCCCTGTTATTAAAGGTGAGAAAACGCCGTCTGAGCGTTTCGCAGGTGCAGTAGACACATATTCCATTGAAGCGATGATGAAAGATGGCCGCGCCGTGCAAGCCGGCACATCTCACTATATGGGCACCAAATTCGCAGAAGCGTTCGACATTAAGTTCCTCGATCGTCAGAATGAGCTTCAATTCGCGCATACGACTTCCTGGGGAGTAAGCACCCGCCTGATTGGAGCGCTTATTATGGTGCATGGGGATGATCGAGGTCTGGCGCTTCCGCCTAAGGTAGCTCCGACTCAGGTTATTATGATTCCGATCGGACCTGCTAAGATGCGCGAAGCCGTCGTTGGCCGAGTGGACGAGCTATTCGCCGAGCTGAAAGCGGCCGGTATCCGCGTCCGCGTAGATGACCGGGCCGATGTCAGTCCGGGCTGGAAGTTCAACGAATACGAGATGCGCGGCGTACCGTTGCGCCTCGAGCTTGGTCCCCGCGATATGGACAACGGCGTCGTCGTGCTTGTGTCGCGTATTACAGGCGAGAAGCGCATCGTGAAGCAAGATGAGCTGACAGGCGAAGTAAGCAAAATGTTGGAAGAGACACAAGACGCCATGTACGAACGGGCTAAACAGTTTAGGCAGGACAATTTTGCGGCTGTGGACACGTTGGACGAGATGAAGAGCTTCATGGAAGAGAAGCGCGGCTTCGTGGAATCCGGCTGGTGCGGCTCTGCTGCATGCGAGAAGCAGGTGAAGGAAGAGACAGGGGCTACTAGCCGTAATATTCCGTTCGAGCCCGCTACGAAGAAGGAAGTTTGCCTTGTTTGCGGCGATGCCTCCAAGCATACCGTTGTGTTTGCCCGCGCTTATTAGGAACCTCTCTACTAGTTCGGGATGAGGAGTGAAAGCAATGATGAACCAAGCCAGTGACAAGCGGCATCGCTTCGAGCTGTTGCTGCAGCAAGCGGAGCTGCCGCGCGATTTGGTCGATACCCATTTCCGGGATGGGTCTATCGATAAAGTGATCGTGAACAGAAATAATAGAGAATGGACGTTTTGCATACGCAAGACGTCCATGGTTCCTTTAGGGGCCTACATCGCATTGTTGCAAGCTGTGAAGATGAAATTCTCACATATCGCCGATACATCGTTCAAGCTTATCTATGATGACATCGTAGAGAACGAGAATATCATCCTTCAGTATTGGCCGCTCTTCCTGGAGTGGGCCAAGACCAATATCGCTTCCGTCAACGGCTGGCTGCAGAAGGCGGGCATGGAAGCGCATGGGGATCAGATCACGTTGTCACTGCTGGATTCCACCGGCCTTGAGCTGGCTCGAAAGAAACGAATCGACGAGCTTGTTTCCGCTTTCTACAACGATAACTTCGAGCGAAAGGTGTCTGTGAAATTAACGCTCGGACAGCCTAGCCAGGAAGTGTACGATGAATTTATGATGAGGCTCGAGCAAGAGGAGCGTCAAGCGGTAGAACAGATTATGGCGGAATCCGAAGTGGAAGATGATGCGGCAGAAGGCAATGAGGACGCTGTTCGTCTGGCAGTCGGTTACGACATTAAGGAAGAACCGGTACCGATCATGAACGTGCAAGACGAAGAGAAGCGGATTGTCGTGCAAGGTACTGTGTTCGGACTGGATGTGAAGGAGTTGCGTAACGGCAGCACTCTATTCATATTTAATCTGACCGACTTCACCGATTCCATCGCGATGAAGATGTTCGCCAAGACGAAGGAGGATGTGAAGGTCCTCTCTCAACTGTCTAACGGCAAATGGGTAAAGGCGCGCGGGCGCGTGGAATACGACCGCTTCATGCAGGAGCCGGAGCTCGTCATGATGCCGAACGATCTTCATGAAGTAAGCGCCCCGCCGAGCCGGAAGGACGAAGCGGAAGAGAAGCGGGTAGAGTTCCATCTGCACACGACGATGAGTACGATGGACGCCGTCACCTCTATCGGCGATTACGTAAAAACTGCGGCGAAGTGGGGGCACAAGGCGATTGCCGTGACGGATCACAGCAATGTGCAGTGTTATCCCGACGCTGTGAAGGCTGCCAAGAAGAACGATATGAAAGTGCTGTTCGGGGTGGAGGCGAATGTCGTCAACGATGCCGTCCCGATGGTTATCCATTCTCGGGAAGAGGAGATGGCGACGGCGCAATATACCGTATTCGATATCGAGACGACGGGCTTGTCCGTGGTGAACAATAAAATTATTGAATTGGCCGGCGTCAAGATGCGGGACGGCAAGGAAATTGCGCGCTTCTCCACTTTCATCGATCCACACGAGCCGATCCCTTATCATATTCAGCAATTGACTAATATTACGGATGATATGGTGCGAGGAGCGCCGGAGCTTGCGCCCAAGTTGAAGGAATTTATCGCGTTTATAGAAGATGATATTCTGGTCGCTCATAATGCCCGCTTCGATATTGGATTCATACAAGCGAATTGCAAGGAATTGGGCTTACCTGAAGTGCAAAATCCTGTACTGGATACGCTTGAGCTTGCCCGCTTCCTTCACCCGACGATGAAGAATCATCGTCTGAACACGCTCGCTGCTAAATATAAGATTAGTCTGGATAATCACCATAGAGCGATTGACGATTCCATTGCGCTGGGCGGCATTTTGTTCGGTCTTATCGCTGACGCAGCGGAGCGCAATGTGACAGGGCTGCATCAACTGAACGATTACGTGGGACTGGAACTTAGCAACGCCCGTCCATTTCACTGCAATATTTACGCGCTCAATGCAACCGGCAAGAAAAATCTGTTCAAGCTCATCTCATTGTCCCATACGGAGTATTTCAAGAAGGTAGCCACCATACCGAAGAGTAAGCTTGTAGAGATGCGGGATGGCTTGCTCGTTATTTCCGGCTGCGAGAAGGGAGAGTTTTTCGAAACGGTGCTGAACAAGTCGCTAGAGGAAGCGATAGAGGTCGCTCGCTTCTATGATGTGCTTGAAATCCAGCCGTTGGACTTCTATATGCATCTGGTGGAGAAAGGTCTGGTTGGCAGCAGAGCGGAGATTGAAGATGCGATGCGGCGTGTATGCGCCATCGGCGACGAGTTGGGTAAGCCCGTTATAGCGACCGGTAACGTTCACTATTTGAATCCCAATGACAAGCTCTACCGCGATATAACGATTCATGGCATTACCGGGTTCAGTCCGTTGAAAGGCATGCGCAAGCCGGACGCTCACTTCCGAACGACAGAAGAAATGCTGGAAGAATTCCGCTTCCTGGGCGATGCAAGAGCGAAGCAGGTCGTCGTCACGAACACTTCCAATCTGGCAGATCGTTTCGAGCATTATGACATGTTCCCTAAGGAGCTGTTCACACCGGACATTGAAGGGGCAGACGAGGAGATTCGCAATACGTGCTACGCTACAGCCAAATCCTTGTATGGCGAAGAGCTGCCCCAAGTCGTGATTGACCGTCTGGAGAAGGAGCTTGTGCCAATAATCAAGTACAAATTCTCCGCGAACTATCTCATATCCGCCAAGCTGGTGAAGAAATCGAATGAAGACGGTTATCTCGTCGGGTCCAGGGGATCGGTAGGGTCTTCCGTCGTCGCTACGTTCCTTGGTATATCAGAGGTTAACCCACTGCCGGCGCATTATCTGTGCCGCAATTCCGAATGCAGGAACAGCGATTGGATATTAGACGGCAGCGTGCCGAGCGGCTTCGACCTGCCATCGAAGGACTGTCCCAAGTGCGGACAACCGATGAAAGGTGAAGGACAAGATATACCGTTCGAGACGTTCCTTGGATTTAAAGGAGACAAGGTTCCCGATATCGACTTGAACTTCTCCGGGGAATATCAACCGATCGCGCACAATTACACCAAAGTGATGTTCGGGGAAAAATGTGTCTTCCGCGCTGGTACGATCGGTACGGTGGCTGAGAAGACTGCCTATGGCTTCGCCAAAAAATATGAGGAAGAGCATCACAAAAAGTGGCGCGGAGCGGAGCTGTCCAGACTGGCCGGAGGTTGTACTGGCGTGAAGCGAAGCACGGGACAGCACCCTGGCGGCATCGTCGTCGTGCCCGATTATATGGAAGTGGAAGATGTTACACCTGTCCAATATCCTGCTGACGATGTGAAGGCGGAATGGAAAACGACGCACTTCGACTACCATGCGTTCGACGAGAATTTATTGAAGCTGGATATTCTGGGGCACGATGATCCTACTATGATGCGGATGCTGCAGGATTTGACAGGAATTGATCCCACAACAATTCCAATGAATGATCCAAAGGTGATGAGCCTGTTCAATTCCACGGAGGCATTGGGTGTAACCGCGGAGCAAGTCCGTTCCCCGGTTGCGACTTACGGCATCCCTGAGATGGGAACGAAGTTCGTTCGTCAGATGCTGCAGGAGACCCAGCCGTCGAGCTTCGCTGATCTACTGCAAATATCGGGCTTGTCACACGGCACGGGTGTATGGCTGGGCAACGCTCAGGAACTGATCAAGAATGGAACATGTACGATTAAGACGGTGATTGGTTGTCGCGACGATATTATGCTTTACTTGATCTACAAGGCCGGCATGGACGCTTCGCTCGCCTTCAAAATTACAGAGAGCGTGCGGAAGGGAAGAGGCTTGACGCCAGAGTGGATTCAGGAAATGAAGGATTGCAAAGTGCCAAAGTGGTACATCGACTCCTGTCTGCGCATCGAGTATATGTTTCCGAAGGCCCATGCCGCGGCATATGTCATTTCAGCTGTCCGGACTGCCTACTTCAAGCTGTATTATCCGATCGAGTTCTATGCGACATATTTTACCGTACGTGCTGATGACTTCGACTTGGAGCTGCTGTGCCAAGGCTATGACGCCATCCTTCGCAAGTTGGTGGAGATTGAGGCGAAAGGCTTCAATGCGACGCCAAAGGAGAAAAACATGGTGTCGCAGCTGGAGATGTCGCTTGAAATGACCTCGCGTGGTTTTTCATTCAAGCCGATTGACCTGTACCGGTCCGATGCAGTCAAATTTTTGGTAGAGGACAAGTCCCTTATACCTCCTTTCGCAGCGGTAGCTGGAATCGGAGCGAACGCCGCGCGCAATATTGCGGCATCGCGGGAAGCCGGCGAATATTTGTCCATCGAGGATTTCCAGATGAGGTCCAAAGCGTCGAAAACAATCGTGGAGCTGTTAAATACGCTGGGCTGCTTCCGCGGTCTACCGGAATCCAACCAGTTGTCTCTCTTCTAGCACTTATAGAATCTACTGCCCGCGCGGGATGGGACCCTGCAGACTAGAAATCATTTCTTGTCACTAATAGGGGATTATGATATAATTTTTGTGGCAATGATGTTG
The DNA here is from genome assembly GCF_042675905.1 of Paenibacillus chungangensis. NCBI lineage: Bacteria > Bacillati > Bacillota > Bacilli > Caryophanales > Paenibacillaceae > Paenibacillus > Paenibacillus chungangensis. Next base: position 250,182 of record NZ_JBHTJZ010000009.1, read on the forward strand.
ATAAGACTGGGATGATTAAAGAGTGGGGAAACCCACTCTTTACGTTTTGTATTCCGGAAATTTACATTGCGCGAAACAATCAGGAGGTTTACACACTGTGAGCACATCCAAAATCAAAGCCGCCGTTGAGGCTATGGTGTTACCTTATCTCAATGAGCACGGATTCGAACTTGTCGATATTGAATATATAAAAGAAGGCAGCAGCTGGTTTTTACGTATTTTTGTCGACAAGGAAGGCGGCATAGACATTGATGAATGCGGGCGCATAAGCGAATATGTCAGCGAGCAGTTAGATAAGGACGATCCCATTACGGACGCATACTTCCTTGAGGTGTCTTCTCCCGGAGCGGAGCGCCCGCTCAAGAAGCCGGAAGATGTCCGCAAGGCCGTTGGCAAGCATGTATTTATAACGACATATGAGCCAATTGACGGACTGAAGGAATTTGAAGGGGAGCTGATCGATTTTGACGGCGATACCGCTACTGTTCGCATCGGCAAGAAGGAGCACAGCCTCCCGTACAGCAAGGTCGCAAGCGCCAGACTCGCGATCGTTTTCTAATATGCATGGATAAGTTGAAAGGGGGAACTCCGTTCCAATGAGTATGGATTTTATTGAGGCCTTGCACGAAATTGAGAGAGATAAAGGCATTTCCAAGGATGTGCTCCTTGAAGCGATTGAAGCTGCACTTATCTCAAGCTACAAGCGGAATTTCAATACGGCGCAAAACGTAAGAGTGGATATGAACCGCCATAACGGTGTCATTAAAGTATACGCAAGAAAAACCGTCGTCGACGAGGTGCTTGACCCGCGTCTGGAGATCACCGTGGAAGCGGCGCGGGAGATTAACCCGCATTATCAACTGGATGATGTGGCAGAGATTGAGGTGACGCCGAGAGATTTCGGCCGGATCGCCGCTCAGACGGCGAAGCAGGTCGTCACCCAGAGAATTCGGGAAGCGGAGCGAGGACTGATCTATCATGCTTTCATTGACAAAGAAGAGGATATCGTCAATGGTATCGTTCAGCGTCAGGATACTCGCAACCTGTTCGTCGATCTCGGCAAGGTTGAAGCGGTGATGCCGCTGACGGAATTAATGCCCACTGACAAATTCAAGCACATGGATCGCGTTAAATCCTATATTACCAAAGTAGAGAACACGACGAAAGGCCCTCAAATCATCCTCTCGCGTACTCATCCCGGTCTTCTAAAACGCTTGTTCGAGCTGGAAGTTCCTGAAATTTACGATGGTGTAGTAGAAATACGCTCGGTTGCGCGGGAAGCCGGCTTCCGTTCCAAAATCGCCGTCCATTCCCGCAACGAAGAGGTCGATCCGGTAGGCTCTTGCGTCGGACAGAAGGGCATTCGTGTGCAGACGATCGTCAATGAGCTGAAAGGCGAGAAGATTGACATCGTTCGCTGGTCTGAGAATGTAGAGGAGTATGTAGCCAATGCGCTCAGTCCTTCCAAGGTGCTAGAGGTTATCGTGTTCGAGCAGGAGAAGATGGCCCGCGTCATCGTGCCGGACTATCAGCTATCGCTTGCGATTGGCATTAAAGGACAGAATGCGCGGCTAGCTGCCAAGCTGACAGGCTGGAAGATCGATATTAAGAGCGAGACGCAAGCTGAGCAGGAATACGGCCGACCGAAATCGACGAGCGCAACGATGATGCATCAGGATTCTGTCTCTTTCGACTAAGACCCGGTCACGCGAAAGGAGGGGGTGTGCAATGCGAACGAGAAAAATACCGCTTCGCAAATGCGTCGCATGTCAGGATATGATGTCCAAGAAGGAGCTTATCCGCGTAGTAAGGACACCTTCTGAAGAGATCAGTATCGATCTGACGGGCAAGAAGGCCGGTCGCGGCGCGTATCTGTGCGGTAAGGTGGCATGCTTCCGTCTGGCCAAGCGTTCGAAGGCGCTGGATCGCGCTTTGAAGCAACCCGTAAGCGAGTCGATCTACGATGAGTTGGAGAGGGAATTTGTCGCAGTGGAACAACAATTCGTGGAAAGCAAGGAGATGGCGGAGGAATGAAGCCGGACAAGTTATTGTCGCAGCTCGGCATGGCCATGCGCGCAGGTAAGCTGGTAACCGGGGACGAGACGGTGCTGAAGGCGGTTCGGACCGGGAAAGCGCATCTGGTCGTTCTTGCCGCCGATGCCTCTGACAATACCAAAAAAAAGTTTCGGGATAAATGCAATTCCTACGGTATTTCACTCACCGAAGCAAGCGACCGTGTACAACTGGGGAGAGCCATCGGGAAACCGGAACGCGTCGTTCTGGCGGTGACGGATATGCAATTCGGAAAAATGATTGCCAATCATCTGAGCCCAAATACGGAGGTGGATCCTACTTGAGCAAACAGGAGAACAAAGATAATAAAGATAAACTGCGCGTCTATGAATACGCAAAATCACTTAATATGAGTAGCAAGGAAATTATTACGATCCTCAAACGCTTAAACTTGCCCGTTAACAACCATATGAGCGTCATGGAAAACGAAATGGTAAGCAAAGTGGAGGGCTTCTTCCGCGATATAAAAGCAAATGCCGCGGCGAAGCGCGCTCAAGAGAACGGCGGCGCAACGATGTCTACCACAACAGCTCCCGCCAATCGCCAGCAGCAAAACAACCATACATTACACGATAGACAGGGGACTACGAACTCTATTAATACGACAACGAAAAACCAAAATGGCAACCAACAACGTGATCAAAGAAGTCAGCAGCAAAGCAGTCGTCCCGCTGGCACAGGCAACAAGCGGCCAGCAGGCAGCGGAACTGGACGTCCAGGCGGCAATGCGGGCGCTCGTCCGAGCGGCAGCGGAACCGCACAAGGCCAATCCAGGCAAAATGCAGGCGGTGGAGGAAACCGTCCGCCAAGCGGAAACGCTGGCGGTCAAGGTGCCAACCGTCCCGCAGGTAGCGGACAAGGGGGACAACCACGCGCTTTCGAATCCAGATTCGAGCAATCGCGCGGCAACACACCCTCTACTGATAAAGGCTCCAAAAACAACAAGTCGCGAAACGGCAGCAACGGCAAGCGATTCGATGACGGCAGACCGAATTACAAGTCCAATCAGCGGGGCGGAAGAGGCCGGGGCGGAAGAGGCCAGTCGCAGCAGCCGCCGCGCGAGAAGATCGACAATACACCGAAGAAGATTATAGTACGCGGTACGATGACAGTCGGCGATCTGGCAAAGCTACTGCATAAGGATGCTTCCGAAGTTATTAAGAAGCTGATGTTCCTGGGTGTAATGGCGACGATCAATCAAGAAATCGATATGGATACGATTCTGCTCATCGTCGCTGAATACGGCGTTGAAGTGGAAGTGAAGATTCCAGTTGTGGAAGACGACTTCGAAACAATCGAAGAAACGGACGATGAAGCGAATCTGAAAGAGCGCCCACCGGTCGTGACGATTATGGGACACGTCGATCACGGTAAGACAACGTTGCTTGACGCCATCCGCAAAACAAATGTAAGCGGCGGCGAGGCCGGAGGTATTACGCAGCATATCGGCGCTTATCAAGTGGAGATCAACAATAAGAAAATCACATTCCTGGACACGCCTGGCCATGAAGCGTTCACCTTAATGCGTGCGCGCGGCGCGGAAGTGACGGACATAACGATTATCGTCGTAGCCGCGGATGACGGGATCATGCCTCAGACTGTGGAGGCGATTAATCACGCGAAGGCAGCGGGTGTACCGATTATCGTCGCGGTGAATAAGATAGACAAGCCGGAAGCGAACAGCGATAAAATCAAGCAGGAAATGACGGAATACGAGTTGGTTCCTGAAGAGTGGGGCGGAGATACGATCTTCGTGGAAGTGTCCGCGAAGAAGCGCATCGGTCTGGAAAACCTGTTCGAAATGATCTTGCTGGTAGCGGAAGTGAACGACTATAAAGCCAATCCGAACAAACGCGCAAGAGCCACTGTGATCGAGGCTGAGCTGGACAAGGGCAAAGGCCCTGTGGCGCGTATTCTCGTACAGCACGGCACGTTGAAGATCGGTGATGCATTCGTGGCGGGCAATTGCTTCGGACGCGTAAGAGCGATGGTGAACGATCGCGGACGTCGTCTGAAGGAAGCAGGTCCATCTACTCCTGTAGAAATTACAGGATTAACGGAAGTTCCGCTTGCGGGCGATCCTTTCATGGCATTCGAGGACGAGCGCAAAGCTCGCGCAATTGCCGACCGCCGGGCGGTCAAGCATCGCCAGTCGGAGATGGGAGCCAATACTCGCGTCACGCTGGATGATCTGTATAATCAGATCAAAGAAGGCGAGATGAAGGATCTGAATGTCATTATTAAAGCTGACGTTCAAGGCTCCGCAGAGGCTCTCAAAGGGTCATTGTCCAAAATTGACGTAGAAGGCGTTCGAGTGAAAATTATTCATAAAGGCGTAGGCGCCATTACGGAATCCGACGTCATACTCGCCTCCGCCTCCAATGCTATTGTCATCGGCTTTAACGTGCGTCCTGATCCGCAAGCTGAGCGTACGATCGACCAGGAGAAAGTCGACGTCAGGATGCATCAGGTCATCTATAAAGCGATTGATGAGATCGAGCAAGCGATGAAAGGTATGCTTGATCCGGTCTACCGCGAACGGGTGATTGGACATGCGGAGGTCAGAAACGTATTTAAAGTCTCCAAAATCGGTTCCATCGCAGGTTGTATGGTACTCGATGGGAAAATAACCCGATCTGCCGAAGCCCGTATTATCCGTAACGGCATTATCGTGTACAACGGCAAAGTGGATTCTCTGAAACGATTCAAGGATGACGCGAAGGAAGTAACGCAAGGCTTCGAATGTGGTATAACGCTAGAAAGATTTAGCGATATTATAGTAGGAGACGTTATTGAAGCGTTCGTCATGGAATCGGTAGAGAGGTGAGTAAGTCATGGCAAAAGTCCGTGTAGGACGCGTTAGCGAACAAATCAAAAAAGAACTCAGCATGATTATCCAAAAGGAGCTTAAGGACCCGCGTATCGGCTTTATAACAGTCACCGGCGTAGAAACGACGAATGACTTGTCTCAAGCCAGAGTGTACCTGAGCGTGCTGGGCAGCGACGAGCAGAAGGAAGCGACGCTTCAAGCGCTTGCGAAAGCGACAGGCTTCCTTCGTTCAGAGCTGGGCAAGCGAATAAAATTACGGCATACGCCCGAACTGCTGTTCAAATTCGACAGCAGCATTGAGTACGGCAGTAGAATTGAATCGCTGCTGGATGAAATCAATTCCGGGAATGAGCCTGAATGAGCGGGGCATTGAGCTATAGCAAACAATTGGATGAGGCATTGGACTTTATTAAGGACAATGCTTCATTCCTCGTTGTGTCGCATGTTCAGCCGGATGGCGATGCCATCAGCTCCACGTCGGTCATGAGCTGGTTGCTTGGTCGAATGGGTAAGAGCGCGGTGCTGGTGAATGAAAGTGCGCTGCCTGGCCGTCTAAGCTATCTGTACCATTATGACCAAATCCGTATCTATCATGTCGAACAGACGGAATGGCCTGAATTCGATGCCGTCATTGCGCTGGACTGCGCTGATTACCGGCGTATCGGGCTACCTTCCCGGCTCATTCCGGAAGGATGTCCACTTCTCAATATCGATCATCATCCTACGAACAACGATTATGGGTCGGTCAATGTCGTCAAGCCGGATGCCGCTGCAACGGTAGAGATTCTGTACGACTTGCTCCTTCATGCCGGCTATTCTCCTGACTTGGACTGCGCCAATGCGATCTATACGGGATTGCTGACGGATACAGGAGGATTCCGGTACTCCAACACAAGTCCCAAGGTATTGGAGATAGCTTCCAAGCTGCTTGATGTCGGCGTCTCTGGAAGCGTGCTTGCCGATCTCTTGCTAGAGAAGATGACGATGGCGGGCCTCAAGATGCTTCAGCTGTCGCTCTCCCGCCTGACCTTCAGCGACAATGGGGAAATTGCATGGTTATACATTCTCAAGGACGATCTAAAGACATGCGGCGCCGTGGCGGAGGATATGGAAGGTATTGTGAACTATGCGCTTAATGTGGACGGAGTGGAGATTGGCATTTTGTTCAAAGAAACGGAAGACGGGGCTGTGAAGGCCAGCTTACGTTCCGCGGGCAAGGCGGATGTAGCAGCTATTGCCAAGCAATTCGGCGGCGGAGGACATGTGCGCGCTTCGGGCTGCAGAATGGAACAGCCGCTGGATGAAGCGATGGCGGGCTTGGTAGAAGCGGCAAGAAAGGCGTTGATGTAGAGATGGACGGTGTACTGGCGGTATGGAAGCCTGAAGGCTGGACGTCTCATGATGTGGTCGCCAAGGTCCGCAGAATTCTAAAGATGAAGCGTATCGGGCATACCGGTACGCTCGATCCAATGGTGACCGGCGTACTCCCTCTTTGTCTGGGACGTGCTACTCGAATGGTGGAATATATACAGGAGAGATCCAAAACGTATGAAGCGATATTGAGGTTAGGCGTCGCTACGGATACGGAGGATATGACGGGCAATGTGCTGGAAGAGAAGCAGGTGTCCGGTCTAACGGAAGTTAAAGTCCGGGAAGTCCTGCAGCAATTCCTTGGCGAGGTGGAGCAAATTCCGCCTATGTATTCCGCCGTTAAGGTGGACGGAAAGCGGTTATACGAGCTTGCCCGAATGGGCCAGACGGTTGAACGCAAGGCAAGAGTCGTACATATTCATGACATTAGCCTGTTGAAGACGGACCTGGACAAAATGCATCCCGAGATTGCCTTCACGGTCACTTGTTCCAAGGGAACCTATATCCGAACATTATGTGTAGACATTGGCAAGGCACTGAACGTTCCTGCCGTCATGGTAAAGTTAGTACGGACGATGTCTGGCGGACTCCAGCAGTCGGATTCCTTGACGATCGAACAGATAGAAGCTTTCAGCAATGGAGGGGAGCTGAACAAGTATATAATCGCTCCTGATCAAGCTGTATCCCATCTGCCCGAACTAACGCTGCCTCCTCAATTGGCGGAGAGAGCGACTCGAGGAATGAAGATAACCGCAAGAGAAATCGTCATACCAGAGCATCTGCAAGATGGGGATATCATTCGCGTCTACGATCAGGAACGGCGATTTGTCGGTCTGTTCCAGAATGATCAGGTCAACGAACGAATCAGTCCGGCGAAGATATTCTCATAAAGAATGTAAACAGGAAGTGTGTCAGCGATGGAAATCATTCATCTAAGCTATCCAATAAATAAAGCGGCGGAGCTGGGACTGAACGCAGGCGTTTCAATTGCGATCGGACATTTTGACGGCGTGCATAGAGGGCATCAGAATGTGATCTCGGAAGCCGTGAAGCAAGCAAGAATACACGGTTTGCAATCGGCTGTGATGACCTTCCACCCTCATCCTCGAGAAGTGTTGGGACGTGGGAAGCATTATTATCAATGTCTTACGCCACTGGAGAGAAAAACGGAGCTGTTTCGAATGCTGGGCGTAGATATCGTATTCGTGATGGATTTCGATCAGAGCCTTTCTGCTGTGCCTCCTGACAGGTTCGTGAACGATATTTTGAGAGGGCTTGGCGTCAGCCATGCATCAGTTGGCTTCGATTTCACATTCGGCCACAGGGGAGCAGGTACAGCAGAGCTTCTTGCCGAGCTAGGGGCACCTGACATAGATGTTCATATTGTGGAGCCGCTGCTTGTTAAGCAGGGATTCAAGGTCAGCAGCACGTATACGAGGGAAGCGCTGGAGAACGGAGATATCGCAACCGCGACCGACTTGCTTGGAAGACCTTACGAGGTGACCGGAACTGTTGTACACGGAGACGGAAGAGGCCGTACGATCGGATTCCCTACAGCTAATCTGCAGTTGCATCATGCTTATGTAGCTCCACGGCTTGGCGTATACGCTGTGAAAGTTTGGATGGATGGCGCTTCTTACAACGGTGTTCTGAATCATGGCATGAAGCCTACGTTCAATAAAGGTGAGATTGTACCCGTCATGGAGGCGCATGTCTTCCAATTTGACAAAGACATTTACGGCAAGTCAATAACAGTCCAATTTATGGCGTTTATCCGTCCTGAGCAAAAATTCGGCTCAATTGACGAGCTGATTGGCCAGATACGTTCTGATTCTAAAGTGGCGGAAGAGATTCTTGCAACTTCGTGATTGCATTTTCTCGACAAACGATAGTTGTTTATGTTATAATTTGAATGTTGTGGTTGTGGTCACTCTTTTAGAGGGAATCACACGCACATACTAAACCTGGGCTTGGCTTTCCGATCTCACCGACGGCAGCGAGGCTCAAGGCGATTACAAGAAGGAGGTGGACAAGGATGGCAATTACACAAGAGCGTAAGCAAGAATTGATTGACACTCACAAAACCCATGCAAGCGATACAGGGTCCCCAGAGGTTCAAGTCGCTATCCTGACGGAGAACATCGTGAACTTGACGGAGCATCTTCGGGAACACAAGAAGGATCATCATTCCCGTCGCGGCTTGCTCAAGATGGTAGGTCAGCGCCGTAAGCTGCTTGCTTACCTGAAGAACAAGGATGTCAGACGTTACAGCGCATTGATTGAAAAACTCGGCCTACGCCGTTAAAACCTGCTAGAAGAAAAGCAACCTGCTGTCCTGCCATCCGGTATACGGGTTTTGGGGGATTCGGGTTGCTTTTTGTAATAGATGTTGGAATATGACAAGGAGGGTTAATGATGCATCGAGTAGAAATGATGCTGGGCGGCAGGCCGCTCATACTGGAAACAGGCCGACTTGCCAAGCAGGCAAACGCGGCGGTTACTGTCAAATACGGAGACACCGTCGTACTCTGTACGGTAACGGCTTCCTCGGAGCCGAAAGATCTGGATTTCTTTCCGTTGACTGTTAACTACGAAGAACGTCTCTACGCCGTAGGCAAAATACCGGGAGGATTCATCAAGCGTGAAGGTAGACCGAGCGAGAAAGCGATTCTGTCCAGCCGCTTGACGGATAGACCCATTCGTCCGCTATTCCCGGAAGGATTCCGCAACGATGTGCAAATTGCCAATATCGTAATGAGCGTGGATCAGAATTGTTCGCCGGAGATCGCGGCTATGATTGGAACATCTGCTTCATTAACGATATCGGATGTGCCGTTCAATGGACCGATTGGTGGCGTTGTCGTAGGCCGAATCAACGGGGAGTTCGTTATTAACCCATCGGTTGAGCAGGAACAGGAGACAGATATCTTCGTCGTCGTTGCCGGTACGAAAGACGCGATTATGATGGTTGAAGCGGAAGCCAACGAAGTGCCGGAGGACGTGATGCTGGAAGCGATCATGTTCGGACATGAGGAGATCAAGTCCATCGTGGCTAAGATCGAGGAACTGCAATCTATCGCAGGAAAACCGAAGATGGCAGTCGCATTACATACTGTGAACGCTCAAGTGAACAGCGAAGTACGCGCATATGCTTCCGAGAAGCTTGTAGAAGCGATAAGAATTCCTGAGAAGCATGCTCGTCAGGAAGCAATCGATGCTGTCAACAGCCAGACCGTAGAACATTTCGAAGCGTTATACGCGGATACGCCGGATCTGCTGGCCGATGTCAAAGAAGTGCTGTACGACATCGTTAAGGAGGAAGTACGTAGGCTCATCACTCATGATAAGGTTCGTCCAGACGGACGGGCTCTGAATGAAATTCGTGCGATTGAGTGTGATGTCGCGCTGTTGCCGCGCACGCACGGTTCTGGCCTGTTCACACGCGGTCAGACGCAAGCGCTCAGCGTATGTACGCTCGGGGCGATGGGCGATGTGCAGATTCTGGACGGCATTTCTCCTGAAGAAGAGAAGCGGTTCATGCATCACTACAACTTCCCGCCGTTCAGCGTAGGCGAAGCACGCCCATTGCGACCGCCGGGACGGAGAGAGATCGGCCATGGCGCATTGGGTGAACGGGCATTGTCTAAGGTGCTTCCTTCGGAAGAGGAATTCCCGTATACAATTCGTCTGGTGTCCGAGGTGTTAGAATCCAACGGTTCCACCTCGCAAGCGAGCATCTGCGCAAGCACACTGGCGATGATGGATGCAGGTGTACCGATTAAAGCGCCGGTTGCCGGCATCGCGATGGGGCTGATCAAAAATGATGAGCACGTCTCCATTCTGTCTGATATTCAAGGCATGGAGGATCATCTCGGCGATATGGACTTTAAGGTGGCAGGAACAAGCAGTGGCGTGACGGCTATTCAAATGGATATCAAAATAGACGGCATCGACCGCAGTATTCTCAAGGAGGCGTTGGAGCAGGCCAGAGAAGGACGGATGCACATTCTTGGCAAAATGCTTGAGGTTATCTCTGGGTCCCGTACAAACCTGTCGCAATATGCACCGAAAATCGTCACTATGCGCATCAACCCGGATAAGATTCGTGATGTAATCGGCGCCGGAGGTAAAATCATTAACAAGATCATTGAAGAAACCGGTGTGAAAATCGATATCGAGCAGGATGGCATGGTCTTCATCGCATCTGCGAACGAAGAGATGAATCAGAAGGCAAGATCCATCATTGAAGGCATCGTCAAGGAAGTCGTAGTTGGTGAAATATACATCGGAACTGTCAAACGAATTGAGAAGTTCGGCGTATTCGCTGAAATCTTGCCTGGTAAGGATGGTCTCGTACACATCTCGCAGCTGTCATCGGAACGTGTTGCAAAATGTGAGGATGTCGTCAAAATCGGAGATCAGATTACAGTGAAAGTGACGGAGATCGATGGGCAAGGCAGGATCAATTTATCGCGTAAAGCGGTATTAGTGACCCAAGAGGCTCCAAAATCGTAGACTTTGTGCCACAATAGTAAACACCGAAGAGTCAGATTTCATCTGTCTCTTTTTTATTTTACCGTTACCCGAATAACCTTGTCCCAGTCCACATACAAATGACAATAAGAGTGTTCATGCTGATCATGTGCACCGCACTTGTTTACAGGCTTTGAACCGGGAGTGAGTTGGAGATGTGGATTAGGAAAGCGGCAACGGTAGCGGCAGTGATACTAATGCTAATCGTATTCGTCCAGATGAACGGAAGCGTGCGACACTATATTAATGCAGTGAAGAGCGGGGACGCCACATTTGTATTCGGAACGTTCCGCGGCTTGAGCGAAGAGGATAGGAAGGAGCTGTACAACAGGATCGTTGTAGAAGCGGAGTCCTACTACAAGCCTCCGATTAATGCGAAGATTGACCGGGTATGGAAAGCGATACCTGGTTACAATGGTCTTGCCGTTGATATCGATCGCACGTACGAAGCAGCTTTGAAAATGCCCCTAGGCAGCGCGATTCCTTATCACTATAAGGAAATCGAGCCCAGAATCGGCCTGGAGCAGCTTGGTTCCGTTCCCATCTATCGCGGCAATAGTGAGAAGAAGATGGTATCATTCATGATTAACGTAGCATGGGGCAACGAATATTTGGAACCTATTCTGAATACGCTCCGCCAGGAAGGCGTGAAAGCGACTTTCTTTCTGGATGGCAGCTGGTTAAAGAACAATGTGGCGCTTGCCAAGCAGATACAAGAAGATGGCCATGAGCTGTCCAATCATGCATATTCCCATCCCGACATGTCAGCACTCGGCAGGGAAGCACAGAGAGGGCAGATTGTGAAAACGGAATCATTGCTTAAAGAACTGCTGGGCGTAAAAAACAAATGGTTCGCGCCACCTTCCGGAGCCTACAATGACGCAACTGTACAAATAGCAAAAGAGCAGGGGCTTATGACGGTATTATGGACAATCGATACGGTTGACTGGAGAATGCCGCCCGCAGAAACTGTTCTCCGAAAAGTAAGGAGCAAGCTGGAGCCTGGAGCACTTATTCTTATGCATCCTACTGCGACTACGAGAGATTCTCTGGCGGGGATGATTAACATCGCGCGTGAGAGGGGTCTTGCAGTCGGAACGGTAAGCGAAACGTTATCATCCAAGCGAAAGCAACCCGCAGTTGAGCCGCTGAACGTTATCTGATATAGTGAAAGCATTCATCTACTATAGGTGTTTTAAATTGAACTCGCATTCTAGGAGGACGCAGGTGAACAAATATACGCTTAGCAATGGGTTGCGCATAATGGTGGAACATATCCCGTCTGTCCGTTCCGTATCTTTCGGGATATGGGTGAAGACAGGCTCGCGCAATGAATCTTTGAACAATAACGGGATATCGCATTTTATTGAACATATGATGTTCAAAGGAACAAGTTCGCGCACAGCGAAGGATATAGCCGATCAGTTCGATGGGATCGGCGGCAACGTCAATGCGTTCACCTCGAAGGAATACACTTGTTATTTCGCCAAGGTGCTTGATGAGCATCTGCCGATCGCAATAGACACTCTGTCGGACATGTTCTTCCATTCTCAGTTGGATGCGGAAGAGCTGGCTAAGGAGAAGAACGTTATTCTGGAAGAAATTGCGATGTATGAGGATACGCCGGACGACAAGGTTCACGATGAGGCTGCCCGGGCCGCATTCGGCGATCATCCGCTTGCCTATTCCATATTGGGGCTGGAGGATCGGTTGACTGCTATGGGCCCCGATGAATTACGTCAATATATGACGGAGCGTTATACGATTGAGAACACAGTAGTAAGCGTGGCAGGCAATGTAGATGAGAAAACGTTGCTGGAGCTGCTGGAGCAGCATTTCGGCGGCTTCTCACTCCATTCCTCTCCGGAAGTGAATGAGAAAGCACCATCGTTCAAGGGAGATTACATCTTCTTCAAGAAGCAGACGGAACAAAATCACATCTGCCTATCGTTCCAAGGGCGTCCTATCGGCGATTCGCAGCTATATGCCATGGTGCTGCTGAACAATGCGCTAGGCGGAGGGATGAGCTCGAGGCTGTTCCAGGAAATAAGGGAGAAGCGCGGGCTCGCTTATTCGGTCTACTCTTATCACACTTCTTACGCGGATTCAGGATTGTTCACCATCTATGCGGGTACGGCTCCGAAGCAGACGAAAGATGTGCTGGATCTGACGATGGAACAACTTCACGATCTGTCCGTGAATGGCCTGCACGCCGAAGAACTGAGTCGCGGTAAGGAGCAACTGAAGGGATCACTTATTCTGGGCCTCGAGAGCACCAGCAGCAGAATGAACCGAATTGGGAAGAATGAGCTTATGCTGGGCCGTCATATGACGATGGATCAGCTGCTGAAGCGGATAGACGGGATTACCGAGGAAGATATTCGAGAAGTAATGAAATGGATCCTGTCTGCTCCGTTCGCGGTCGCGATGGTTGGTAGCGACGACAAGGATGCTGTAAACATCAGGAGGGATCAACTTGTATCGGGTACTGTTTAAGCGATTGGAAGGGAACAGCGACATTGCCATCCCTAAGAAAATGTCGGATTGGGCAGCGGGCTTCGATCTGCAGGCAGCTATACAGGAGCCGTTGACATTGCAGCCTTTGGAGCGGAAGCTCATTCCTACCGGATTCGCTATGGCTATGCCGATGGAGTTGGAAGCACAGATCAGGCCGCGTAGCGGATTAGCATACAAGCACGGCATTACTTGCTTGAATACACCAGGCACGATCGATGCGGATTACCGAGGAGAGGTGAAGGTGCTGCTTGTCAATTTGGGACAAGAACCATTCACCATCACAAGAGGGGAAAGAATTGCTCAGATGGTGTTCCAGGTCGTACCCGCGGTCTTGATAGAGGAAGCTGAAGAATTGCCAGATACGGTTCGCGGCGACGGCGGTTTCGGACATACCGGGGTTTAACGGTAAATCCATAGCTACTTTATTTTGCTAATATTCATGCAGGCGTGCAAGGTGAGCGATCATCGTGCACGCTTCTTGCTATTTCCGTCGTTATTCACCTCAAGCTGGGCGCAAGCATAGGATGGTCTATACCTAATTGCCGGAAAGGAGTGAAGCCAGTGCTTACAGGCGTTCGCGTATTGCTGCTCGGCGGCGATGCCAGACAACTGGAAGTGATTCGGAAGCTATGCGAGCTGGATGCAACGGTGATCGTTTGCGGGTTCGACGGTCTGACGACATCACTTCACGGGGCTCTTCAGGCTGACTATGACGAAGCGTTGTTCGAGGAGGTTGACGCCCTGCTGCTACCGGCAGTGGGAACGGATGATACAGGCAGCATCCATGCTGTTTTTAGCGATTGTGAGATGATATTGACTGAAGATCATTTATCCAGATTGCCTAAGCATTGCACGGTATATACAGGTATGGCAAAGCCTTATTTGCGACAGTTATGCGATAAAAGGCAGCTTACAATTGTCGAATTATTCGATCGTGACGACGTAGCTATCTACAACGCAATACCTACCGCGGAAGGAGCACTAATGATGGCGATCGAGCATACCGATATCACCATACATGGCTCCTCGTCCATGGTGCTGGGTTTTGGTCGAACCGGATTTACCATGGCGCGCGCTTTGCATGGATTGGGAGCGAAGGTGAAGGTCGGCGTTCGTAGGTCTGAGATGTATGCAAGAGCAGAGGAGATGGGTTTTGAGCCGATATATATCCGTGATTTACTGAGGCATGTCAGCAATATTGACTTGCTTTTTAATACAATTCCGACTATGATAGTCACAGCGCAAATTATAGCGAATTTACCATCCAGAGCGGTCATTATCGACCTCGCTTCGAAGCCGGGCGGAACGGATTTCCGCTTTGCCGAGAAACGCGGCATAAAGGCATTGCTTGCCCCCGGTCTTCCGGGTATCGTAGCTCCCAAAACAGCTGGACGAATTATGGCGGAATGCTTAAGTCAGTTGATTATGGACGATACCATTAAGCGGGGGAATGGACAATGAACTGGGATGGATTGACTGTAGGTTATGCGTTGTCTGGTTCGCACTGTACATTCGCAGAAGTGATGCCGGAGATTAAGCGGTTCGTCGATGCTGGCGCGAACGTTGTGCCCATCGTATCCCAAACGCTTGTTACAACGGATACCCGATTCGGCACTGCCAAGCAATGGCAGGAGCAGTTGAAAGGAATTACGGGCAATGAGATTATATCAACAATCGTTCAAGCAGAGCCTCTTGGGCCTTCCAAGCTGATCGATGTACTAGTAATCGCGCCATGCACGGGCAATACGACAAGTCGATTAGCCAATGCGATTACCGACAGCGCGGTATTGATGGCGGCCAAAGCGCAGATGCGCAATGGCAGACCAATCGTGCTAGCGATATCTACGAATGATGGACTTGGTTTAAATGCTGCCAACATCGCTAAGTTGCTGGTAGCTAAACATATTTACTTTGTGCCGTTCGGCCAAGACAATCCGCTGGAGAAGCCTAATTCCCTCGTTGCCCGAATGGAACTGGTGATGGAAGCCTGCGAAGCGGCGCTACAAGGCAAGCAGCTACAGCCTCTGCTCGTCGAAAGGCGTCATGGCACATGACGTCTAATCGGAGTTGTCCCACTATTCTGATCGATGATGGAGGCTTCTGACATGCGCATCCTGATTCAGAAATTCGGTGGAACCTCGCTCTCCACAGCGCAGGCAAGAGAGTGCGTCATCCAACATATCGCTAGGGAAAAGGCAGCTGGTTACGCGACAGTTGTAGTGGTGTCCGCGATGGGCAGGAGGGGCTTGCCTTATGCGACGGATACATTCATTCAGTATATCCGCGACAATGGCGACTCCTTGCCGCCGAGAGAGATGGATCTGCTGCTTGGTTGCGGGGAGACTATATCTGCTACTGTATTATGCAGCACGCTTAGGAGCCGTAGCATATCTGCATCTGTGCTAACAGGTGCAGGCGCGGGCATCTATACGGACGACCAGCATGGCTTCGCTCGAATCAAGCGGATACAGCCCGATCGCATTCTGAAGCTGCTTCAGGAGGAGGAGGTCGTTATCGTGACCGGATTCCAAGGCGTAAGCCCGCTCGGAGATCTTACGACGCTTGGACGTGGCGGCAGCGATACGACCGCAACTGCACTAGGTGCAGCGCTTGGGGCTGAGATCGTGGATATCTATACGGATGTAGACGGCATATTGACAGCTGATCCCAGATACGTTGAAGAAGCTAAGCCGCTTACATCCGTCAGTTATGCAGAGATTTGCAATATGGCTCGGCAAGGTGCGAAGGTGATTCATCCCCGTGCTGTGGAGATTGCACAGCAATCGCGTATTCCTATTCGAGTCCGTTCCACCTTTGCAAGCGGAACCGGCACACTGGTATCCGATCAGTCTGGCAATCATGTCCCATTCGTGACGGATCGCCACGTTACCGGCATAGCGCAAGTGAGCGGCGTTACCCAGATTGCAGTGGAAGCTTTGGACAATCGCAAAGACATGCAGCTACAGGTTTTTCGAACGATGGCTAAGCACGGCATCAGCGTAGATTTTATTAATGTCACCCCGAGCGGAGCGCTTTATACTGTATTTGATGAGCAGGCTGCTAAAGCGTTAGAATTGTTGACCGAAGCGGGTTTTCATCCGAAGAGTATACCGTCTTGCGCCAAAATATCTGTCATCGGCGGCGGGATGAATGGACAGCCAGGTGTGATGGCTCAAATTGTCGAAGCTTTGACAGAGCAAGGCATTACCATCATGCAATCGGCTGACTCCAATACGACGATTTGGGTACTGGTGCGTGAATCGGATATGACGAAAGCGCTTCGGGCTCTGCACACCAAATTCGGTCTTCACCGGTAAGTTCTCATAAGCAAGATGGATGGATTGACCATTATAATAGGAGGAGTCGAGATGGATTTCGGTAGATTAATTACAGCAATGGTGACCCCTTTCGATGCATCAGGTGCAATTGATTGGACAACGACAGGCAACCTGATTGATTACTTGATTGAGGAGCAGAAGAGCGACAGCCTAGTCGTTGCCGGGACAACGGGGGAGTCTCCGACTCTATCCGAAGAGGAGAAGCTGGAATTATTCCAGTTCGTCGTCAAGCACGCGGCGGGCCGCTGCAAAGTCATCGCGGGGACGGGCAGCAACAATACAGCACATTCCATCCACTTGACGAAAGCTGCAGAAGCTTGCGGCGTCGACGGTATATTGCTCGTTGCTCCTTATTACAACAGGCCGTCACAGGAAGGACTATACCAGCATTTCAAAGCCGTGGCTGAAAGTACTTCCTTACCGATGATGTTGTACAATGTCGAAGGACGCACAGGGGTTAACATATCCGTTGATACCACGCTAAGACTAGCCTTGATTGAGAATGTGGTGGCTACGAAAGATTGCGCATCCCTTGATCAGCTGACCCAGATTGTCAGCGCTGCGCCTAGCGGCTTCAAAGTATACAGCGGTGAAGACAGCGCTACATTGCCTGTATTGTCTGTCGGAGGATACGGGATTGTCAGTGTAGCTAGCCATATCGTAGGTGCGGAGATGAAGCGCTTGATCGAGGCGTACTTGCAGGGGCATGTGCAAGAAGCGGCGAGATTGAACGGTAGGCTGTTCCCTGTATTCAAAGGTCTATTCCAATGCCCGCACCCGGTCCCAAATCCAGTGGCGGTAAAGTATGCGCTGGGATTAAAGGGAGTGCCTGTAGGGGACGTAAGGCTTCCTCTTGTTACAGTTAATGAGATGGAAGCGGAATTTATAAGAGCTCTTATTCATTAACTGAATTTGCAGTGGGTAGGTTGATCACGGAAAGGAAATGGCGACGTCGGGAATGTTAGCCCGGCGTCGTCATT
This sequence comes from Paenibacillus chungangensis, assembly GCF_042675905.1. NCBI lineage: Bacteria > Bacillati > Bacillota > Bacilli > Caryophanales > Paenibacillaceae > Paenibacillus > Paenibacillus chungangensis. The sequence goes on from NZ_JBHTJZ010000009.1 coordinate 267,824, forward strand.
TTCGCTTATGGTCCCAGCTTTAATTGCATTGTGTAAGACATTTGTGCTTGGGGCAACGTAAATTCAAAAGAGAATATTGGCTTCGACTTGTATTCCAGCTTTTTCATCATGTATAATAAAAACAAGTGTATGGGTGCGGCAAATGAAATATCCATTAAACGTAACCGTTAGAGCGGCATCTGACGGTTAGGTCGACTATGGCTTTTTGGATAGGAAATATTTATAACAGTAACGATTAGGAGGGACAGATACACTTGTCAAAGAAGAACAACCAGGATAAATTGCTTATATTCGCACTAGGTGGAGCAGGAGAAATCGGAAAGAACATGTATGTCATCCAGTACAACAACGATATCGTTGTTGTGGATGCCGGATTGAAATTCCCGGAGGAGGACATGCTTGGCATTGATATCGTCATCCCGGATATTACGTACTTGACGGATAATCGCGACAAGGTTCGGGGCATTCTCATCACACATGGTCACGAAGACCACATAGGCGGACTTCCTTATGTGTTAAGGCATCTCAATGTGCCGGTGTATGGTACGAAGCTGACGTTAGGGCTGATCGAAGGCAAATTAAAGGAAGCAGGCCTACTTGGAGAAACGAAGCGCATTCTAATTAACGAAACTTCTGAAATCAAGATGGGCGCCATTACGGCAAGCTTCTTCAAGACCAACCACAGTATACCGGATTCCGTAGGCGTATGCCTGGAAACTCCGGAAGGCAACGTCGTTCATACCGGCGACTTCAAATTCGACCACACTCCGGTGAATGATCAGTTCGCTGATCTGCAGCGCATCGCTGAGATCGGGAGCAGAGGCGTCTTGGCCTTGCTGTCAGACAGCACCAATGCAGAGCGTCCAGGCTATACGCCTTCGGAAAGCAATGTAGGTAATGAGCTTGAGGATATATTCCGGAAGGCTACGCAGCGCGTGGTGGTCGCGACATTCGCTTCCAATGTGCATCGTATTCAACAAATTATTAACGCCGCGATAACGACAAAACGCAAAATTGCAGTCGTCGGCCGCAGCATGGTCAATGTTGTCGGAATCGCTTCCGAGTTAGGTTATCTGGACATACCGGAAGGCATGATTATCGAACCGGAAGAAGTGAACAAAATGGCTGCGGACCGAGTGGTCATTTTGTGCACGGGCAGTCAGGGCGAGCCGATGTCCGCACTTACACGAATGGCGCGATCCACTCATCGCAAAGTTGATATATTGCCTGGGGATACGGTTATTATTGCCGCGACGCCGATCCCTGGCAATGAACGTTATGTGGGTCGCACCGTTGATGAATTATTCAGACTTGGCGCCCACGTAATCTACGGCCCAGGGTCCGTGTCAGGCGTACACGTCTCCGGCCACGGCAGTCAGGAAGAGCTGAAGCTCATGCTGAATCTGATCAAGCCGCAGTATTTCATTCCCATTCATGGCGAATACCGCATGCTCCGCCATCACGGCAAGCTGGGCGAAGCTATTGGCATCGATCCCGACAATATATTCATTGTAGATAATGGCGATACTGTGGAATTCCAAGGTGGTATTGCGCGTAAAGGTTCCAAGGTACAAGCCGGCAACGTGCTGATTGACGGTCTGGGCGTTGGCGACGTAGGCAATATTGTATTGCGCGATCGCAAGTTGTTGTCACAAGACGGCATACTTGTCGTCGTGGTTACATTAAGCAAGCAGGACGGAACGATCTTGTCCGGTCCGGACATTATTTCACGCGGCTTTGTGTACGTCCGTGAATCGGAAGGCCTGTTAGATGAGGCCAATCGTATCGTCACATCAACGTTGAACAAGCTCATGAATGACAAGGTGAACGAGTGGGCTTCACTTAAAACAAATGTCAAAGACGCGCTTGGCCGCTTCTTGTATGAGCAAACTAGACGCCGTCCGATGATTCTGCCGATCATCATGGAAGTTTAATCAACCCAACCCATCACTCATAAGAACCGCTTTCCCTTGAAGAGGGAGAGCGGTTCTTTTTAACTTCGGGCATATAAATCTCGGAATGTTCTTATACTATGCTTTGTCAAGTTGTCATTATGAAGCAAAGGGGACAAAGAATCGTCATGACTAATTACGACATGCCGTATCGCTCAGAACAGCCGGGGCCAACACCATCAACAGTAACGACAGGAGAAGATAGAGGCAAGGGGACAATTGCTGACAATATTCAACAGCTTGGAACTGCCGCTCCTCCAAGCCCTATGGAATCCAACCTGTTCTGCATGACGATTATCGGACAGATAGAAGGGCATCTTATATTGCCTCCGCAGAACAAGACCACAAAATATGAGCATATTATTCCTCAATTAGTTGCCGCTGAGCAAAATCCGAAAATTGAAGGAGTGTTAATCGTTTTGAATACTGTAGGAGGGGATGTGGAAGCGGGACTTGCCATTGCAGAGATGATTACCTCGCTATCCAAGCCTACCGTTACGCTGGTGCTAGGCGGAGGCCATTCAATCGGAGTGCCGATCGCAGTGGCGGGAGACAAATCGTTCATTGCGGAAACCGCAACAATGACGATTCATCCCATCAGACTGACAGGACTTGTCATCGGTGTGCCACAAACCTTCGAGTATTTGGACAAGATGCAGGAGCGTGTAGTCAGATTCGTAACATCGCATTCCAATGTCACCGAAGGAACGTTCAAGGAGCTGTTATTTAAAACAGGTGAGCTAACAAGGGATATTGGCACCACTGTAATCGGGATCGATGCTGTCAAGCATGGGCTGATCGACGCAGTCGGCGGCTTGGGAGACGCACTGAAAACGTTGAACGAAATGATTGAACAACGAAGAGGCGTGACGGGAGGAATTGTACAATGACGATGCTTCATACGACGATGCCGCTTGAATTGGTGCTGCAAGGACTAGAAGATGCGCAAGAGCAACTTCAGGAGGTGACGGTTCGTGGCGTCCGAATGCAGATCACACCTGTCGCGCCGGGAATTGGAAAAATAGTCAGACTTCTGGACTGTTCTCTGAACGATTATTTAAAACCGGATCTGACTCCGGGAAGTTATATTATCTACAATTAGCAGTAAGCCCTGGGAAAATCGATTGGTCCGAACTCACTTGGTTCAATAGCCGCCACTTCTTACCTATGCTATAATTGGAATCCAGAGGTGAAGGCAGTGGCGAAAAAAAAGAGACGTAGCAAATCTATTGGCGCAGCTCTAAAATACGAAGTTTACGGTATATTGCTCATTACGATTTCCATCATTGCATTGTCGGGGGAAGCGACGGTTGGCCGTGCGTTATCGAAGCTGTTTGGACTTTTGCTAGGCAAATTTTATTTTGTACTAGCGCTGGTCGGCGTTATTGTCGGTCTTGCCGTTATGGTCAAGCGTGCTTGGCCGAAGGGCTGGACGCAACGAAGAACAGGATTGCTTATCTTCGTGCTCGCGCTTACCCTCAGCAGCTCGATCTCCGAGATCAACGCAAGATATGAAGGGCTGGACCGCGAAGCGCTGAGCGGTAAGGCGATACTCGTCACGCTTGACCGTAGTTTGAAAGAACAGTTGATTTACACATTACCCCAGGATGAAGTATCCATTCGGGATAAATCGATAAGCGGCGGGTATACCGGAGCGCTGCAATATTCCATCCTGTTCACTTTGTTCGGTTATTATGCTTCGCTTATTGTTAACTTTGTTATGTATGCTATTGCGCTAATGCTAATAACCGGAAAATCTTATGTAGAGCTATTGAAAACAGTCAAGAAGCACGCAGTGACGCTGTTCAAGCTGCTTAAGGCTAAGCGTGATCAGCTGGCATCGCGAAGAAAGGCGGCTTTAACGGCTGCAAAAGCTATCGATGCTCATGAAGAGAAGATCGATGACGAAGAAGATGAGCATCGATATGTTCAGTCTAATGCCAAGAAGCAAAAATCGTTATTCTTCTCATGGCACAACGAAGAGTTGAAGGAGAACAAAGCAGCGGAAGAGCATGCGGACGAGTGGCTGCACCCCAATGAAGCGGATCAAGACACTATGCCGTCTTGGCAGACGGAACAAGACTCCAAGTGGGAAAAGACGAGCGACAATTACAGCCCACCTGCATCCACTTCGTCTGATGAGAACCCGCCATGGGTGGAAGATGAACCTTCATTGAAGTTGGCGGAGCAGGATCCAACATCGAATCTCCCCAACGATGCGCTGTCAGAAGAACAGAAGGAGAGCGAACAGCGTTCTGGCAGCGTAAGCGATGCTGACTCCAACGAGACGGCGGTACCAGCAATAGAGGAGCAAGAGGAAATATTCGGCGGAGAAGCGTTCCCAACTTACGATGAGGGCGGAACAGCAGAAAGCAGCGAGGCGCTGCTGTCGGGTGAAGAAGGGGAAGCAGCGCAAGATGCGATGTCGGGCTTGCCGGAGAACTTAGCAAAGCCTTATCAACTGCCCCCATATACGCTTCTGCACAAGCCTAGTGGGTTAGGTAAGGGCGGCAATGCCACCGATACATACGAATCAAGAAGGAAGCTGGAAGCGACGCTTGAAAGCTTCGGAGTGCGAGCGAAAGTGTTGGATGTGGTCAGTGGGCCTGCCGTAACCCGTTACGAGGTTCAGCCGGCAACGGGAGTAAAGGTGAGCCGAATCGTCGGTCTGACCGATGATATTGCGCTGGCGCTGGCGGCAAAGGATATTCGAATGGAAGCGCCAATACCGGGCAAATCGGCCATAGGAATCGAAGTGCCCAATACAGAAGTCTCCGTCGTCACGATGCGTGAAGTGATGGAGACGCCAGCCTTCCAGAACTCGACGGCGAAGCTGTCGATTGTATTCGGCAGAGACATCTCCGGTCAGTCGATCGTAGGCAATCTAGCGCGAATGCCCCATCTGCTCGTTGCGGGGGCAACGGGCTCTGGCAAATCCGTCTGTATTAACGGCATTATAACGAGCATTCTGTATAAAGCCAAGCCTGATGAAGTTAAATTTCTTATGATTGATCCCAAGATGGTGGAATTGAATGTATATAACGGCATTCCTCATCTGCTCGCACCTGTCGTCACCAATCCGAAGCGGGCTTCCCTTGCCTTGAAGAAGATCGTCGTGGAGATGGAGAAGCGCTATGAGTTATTCTCCAAGTCGTCAACGCGCAACATTGAAGGATATAATACGCTAATGGCCGACAATCCCTCAGCCCTGCTGCCTTATATTGTCGTAATCGTGGACGAGTTAGCTGATCTGATGATGGTCGCTGCCAACGATGTGGAAGATGCTATTGCCAGACTGGCTCAGATGGCCCGCGCAGCCGGCATTCATCTGATCATTGCAACCCAGAGGCCGTCTGTCGATGTCATAACAGGCGTTATCAAAGCCAATATTCCCTCTCGCATCGCTTTCGGCGTTTCTTCGCAGGTCGACTCCAGAACGATATTGGATATGGCCGGAGCGGAGAAACTGCTTGGTCGAGGGGACATGTTATTCTTGCCCGTAGGAATGTCCAAGCCAATCCGGGTGCAAGGCGCCTTCCTCTCTGATCAGGAGGTGGAATCGCTCGTCTCCTTCGTCAGAGATCAAGGGGAAGAGGCGGAGTACAAGGAAGATCTCGTTCCCGAGATCGACGAGGAATCGACGGAAGAAGATATTGTGCAAGATGAGCTGTTCGAGCAAGCTGCGACCATCGTAATGGAAGCCAAGCAAGCCTCTGTATCGTTGCTTCAACGCAGGCTTCGTGTCGGCTATACAAGAGCTGCCCGGTTAATTGATCAATTGGAGGCCAAGTCGATTATTGGACCGTATGAAGGAAGCAAACCTCGTGAGGTGCTTATGACAGCGGAACAATATCATGCATCACGAGTGAGCTCATAACAGGAGGAAGACGAATAGAAGATGGATTACTTTCTCATACTAGTGACATGCAACGCTTCCCAAGGCGGACTAACTAGCTAGAGAAAGGCAGATCCCAATGAAAACATATAGAATTGTCGCAATCCTCTTCGTTGCTCTGCTCGTGATAGGCTCTTACCCTGTTCTCAAGGGGAACAGCAACACGACAGAAACGTTCAGCAATGCGGTACTTAAGGTTGGTTCGACGGGTCAGGATGTGTACGAACTGCAAGGCCGTCTCACCTTCTTGGGTTATTACGACGGCAAGATCGACGGTGTGTTCGGTTCCAAGACGAGAGGGGCCGTTACATGGTTCCAATGGAAGTTCGGACTGAAATCGGACGGACTTGTTGGAGCGAAGACGAAGCAGAAGCTCGTCAATGCTACAAAAAACTGGAAGCCTGGCGCGACGAACAAACCAAGTACGGGCGGTACTGGCGGCGGTACAACGTCCGGAAGCAACCTTGCCCCTTCCAATCGGCTCGGATTGACGAATAACGACATTCAAATTATGGCTAACGCCGTGTACGGCGAAGCGAGAGGCGAACCATATGAAGGTCAGGTAGCGGTTGCCGCAGTCATCCTGAATCGGCTTAGATCACAGAGCTTCCCCAATACGGTGTACGGAGTTATCTTTCAGCCGCGTGCATTTACAGCTGTCGCTGACGGGCAGATCTATCTGACACCTAATGAGAAAGCGCGAGATGCGGTCATGGATGCGATTAACGGATGGGACCCTTCAGGCGGGTGTCTCTATTATTTCAATCCGGTTACGGCCACTTCGAAGTGGATTTGGACTAGACCACAGGTGAAAACAATCGGTAAACATATCTTTTGCATGTAATTGCGGCGATACAGAGGAGGGAAGCAGCTGCTTTCGCGATAAGCGGATGTGGTTGCTTCTTCCATTTCCAATGGGGTAAAATGATGAAAACGGTAATGTTGAAAGGAGCAAACAGAGTGACCTCATTTCAAAGAGGGCAGCAGCATGCGATTCGTATTCATGTGCTGCCGACGAAGAGATTCAAGACGTTTGCCATATCCTTGTTCGCGGGGGTACCGCTGAAAGAAGATACGGTGACGCCAGTAGCTCTCATTCCGTTCGTGCTGCGCAGAGGGACGGCGAATACGCCAGAGACAATACAGTTCCGCGAGAAGCTTGATGAACTGTATGGCGCGGGATTCGGGTTTGACGTATTTAAGCGTGGCGAGTCTCAGATCGTACAATTTCGAATGGATGTTATTAACGATCGTTTCGTAACTACGGATACGTCTTTGCTTGCTTCTTCCATTGCTTTCCTGGGAGATGTAGTCAGCAATCCGCTGTTGGAGGGGAACGCATTCCGATCCAGCTATGTAGAAGCGGAGAAGAAGACGCTTCGCAAGCGGCTTGAAGCTATCGTTAACGATAAAATCCGCTACGCAGCCGAACGATGTATGGAAGAAATGTGTGCCGGCGAACCGTATCGCCTTCATCCATTGGGACAAAGAGGGGAAATTGAGGCGATTACGCCTTCTTCCCTGTATAATCAGTATCGGAATTGGACGGAGCAAGCCGCATTGGACTTGTATGTTGTAGGTGACACCACTTTTGAAGAGGTTCAGTCGCTAGTTGCCCAGCACTTCAAGCTGCCTGACCGCCACCCGACCGCTTACGGGACTCCGCAGGTGATGCATCATGTGCAGCAAGTAAAGCAAGTCGTTGACAAGATGGATGTTAGTCAGGGTAAGCTGAATATGGGCTTGCGGACGAATATCGGTTACTCCGATCCGTTATATCCGGCCGCTCTCATGTATAACGGCATACTGGGAAGCTTTCCTCATTCCAAGCTGTTCATCAATGTCCGCGAGAAGGCGAGTCTTGCCTATTATGCCTCATCCCGTCTTGACGGACACAAGGGATTATGCACGATTCAGTCGGGCATTGAATTCGCCAACTTCGAGCGGGCTGTCGAGATCATCAAGGAGCAACTTCAGAGCATGCGGGACGGCAACCTGTCCCAACTGGAGATGAGCCAGACGAAGGCAATGATCTCCAATCATCTTCGTGAAATGCAGGATTCCGCCTATGAGATGCTCGCCTATGATTTCAACGGCGTTCTGACGGGCAACTTCAGAAGCGCCGATGAGCTTCTGCAGGGCATTGAAGCGGTGACACCGAAGGATATTATGGAAGTAGCAAGTCGCGTCCAACTGGATACGATCTACTTCCTTCGCGATCGGAAGGAGGGGTAATCGATGGAGACTTTATCCTATAAGCATGTAGAGGAAACGTTGTACCGTGAAGTGCTCGATAATGGATTGGAAGTAATCGTCCTGCCAAAAGAAGGCTTTCACAAAACCTATGCCACCTTCTCGACGAAATACGGTTCAATCGACAATGAGTTTGCGGTGGAGGGGCAGCAGGCTGAACGAGTGCCAGACGGGATTGCTCATTTTCTAGAGCATAAGATGTTTGAAGAGCCGGAAGGAGATGTTTTTGCTGTATTTGCTTCCCAAGGCGCTTCCGCCAATGCATATACCACATTTGACCGAACGGTATACTTGTTCTCGGCAACTGAGAAAATATACGAAAACCTGGAGACACTAATCAATTTTGTGCAAAATCCATATTTCACAGACGAAAATGTAAACAAAGAGAAGGGCATTATCGAGCAAGAAATTAACATGTATCGAGATAATGCGGACTGGCGTGTATACTTCGGATTAATTGACGCCCTTTACCATCATCATCCCGTTCACATCGACATAGCGGGTACGGTAGATTCCATCTACCAGATCGACAAGGAGACGTTGTACCACTGCTATGAGACCTTCTATCATCCCTCCAACATGTTGCTCTTCGTTGTCGGCGGCGTTGAGGCGGAAGAAGTATTCCGACTAGTGAAGAGGAATCAAGCAGCGAAATCCTTCAAGCCGCAAGGAGAAATACATCGCTACTTCCAGGATGAGCCGACTAGCGTGAAAATTCCGCGTAAAGTGTCGCAGCTTCCGGTCTCATTGCCCAAATGCATGATCGGATTCAAGGAAAAGCATGCAGCTGCGGGGAGCGGTAAGGAGCAGCTTCGCCGGGAAATTGCAACGAAGCTCATGCTAGAGACGTTAATCGGACCAAGCTCTGCGCTATATCAACATCTGTACGAACAGAGTCTGATCTCTGATTCCTTCGGACACGAATATAACGCTGGCAAGGGCTATGCCTTCTCTGTCATGGGCGGTGATACACAAGATCCTGATGTGCTGATTGACGCGATTAAAACGGCTATACAGGAAGCGAAGTCCTCCGGTGTTCCTGAGGCGGTGTTTCAACGAGCGAAGAAGAAAAAAATCGGTAGTTATTTGCGTATGCTCAATTCCCCTGAGTCTATAGCAGGCGAGTTCACCAGATACCGCTTCAGGGACAACGATATGTTCGATGTGCTGGCCTGTTACGAGAATTGCACGTTAGACGAAGTGAATGAACGACTGAGAGAGTTGTTCGACTTCGAACAGATGGCCGTATCCATTGTAGAGCAGTCTGCGAATTGAAGACATTAAAGGAAACAACAGTATTGATTACCGGGGGAAGCCGCGGCATCGGAGCTGCCATAGCGAAACGATTCGCCGCGGAAGGGGTCAATATCGTCATTCATTATTTGAATTCACATGAGAAAGCGAATGAAACGGCACGCAAATGCATGGCGCTGGGCGCCAATGTCATGACAATCTCTGCGGATTTGCGTTCATACGATCAACTGCTTCGCATGCGCGACAAACTGGCTTCGCATGGCGTGAGACCGGATGTGCTGGTCAACAATGGAGGGATCTCCCACTATGGCCTGTTGGCGGATGTAACAGAGCAGGAATGGGATAACGTCATGGCTGTCAATTTGAAAGGCATGTTTTTGGCTTCCCAGCTATTCATGCCGCATATGATCAGCCAGAGATATGGCCGAATTATTAACGTCTCTTCCGTATGGGGGCTGTCCGGAGCATCTTGCGAGGTATTGTACTCCACGACGAAAGGCGGCATGAACGCATTCACCAAAGCGCTTGCCAAGGAATTGGCACCTTCAGGCGTAACAGTGAATGCGGTCGCTCCCGGAGCGGTGGATACTGAGATGTTGGAGAATTTCGATGCGACAGAACGTGCTGCGCTGGAACAGGAAATTCCAGTAGGGAGATTTGCTTCCACTGAAGAAATCGCCTCGCTTGTTTATTTTTTGTCGCTACCGGAATCCTCGTACATTACCGGACAGATTATAAGTCCTAACGGAGGGTGGCTTACCTAGTGACACTGCTCCGCTAATAACCCGCATATTCGCTTCGCAATCCGTACATACTAACACTGTTGATGATTCTTTTCCAACACCACAATAGGAGGCGAAGAGACATGTCAACTGTCCTTTCCAAGTTCGAGACATGGAAGCATTTTTTGAAGGATCGAGTTGCGCAAGGTAAAAAAATCGGCTTAACTGATGAGACGATTGCTAACCTGGCGTTCGAAATTGGCTCATTCCTTGATGAGAAGGTTGATCCCCAAAACGATGAAGAACGTGTCTTGAAACAGCTTTGGGATGTAGGCGATGAAGCGGAACGTAAAACGATAGCGGGGCTGATGGTCAAGCTCGTGGACAAATCGTAGCTCTAATACGACCATGCATATTGGATGCACGCTCGTATGCAATTTATTGGTGAAAAATGAGAAAAGCCTCCCTGATGGAGGCTTTTCTGCCATGATTGAGGTCATTTGCAGGAACGTGACGAAAATTGTAGAATAGACAAGTAAGCAGTATGTAAATGAATGCTGCACAATGCACTTCTTTTCCTTTATAATAAATGATGACAAAGCGATAGGCGGTGAAATCAATTGGAACAAAAAATGTGGTACATGGAATACAAAATACATAAAAACCGCCCAGGCCTGCTTGGAGACATCGCCTCATTGCTTGGGATGCTTGAGGTCAACATTATGACCATCAATGGCGTCGAAGACCGGACAAGAGGCATGCTATTACAAACAAATGATGACGAGAAAATTGAGCTGCTCGGGAAGATGTTGAAGAAAGTAGACAATATTACAGTTAATAAGCTTAGAACTCCTACGATAGTTGACATTCTGGCCGTTCGTCATGGTCGCTACATTGAACGCGATTCCGATGACCGCAAAACATTTCGGTTCACAAGGGACGAACTTGGCTTGCTTGTCGACTTCCTTGGCGAGGTGTTCAAGCGCGAAGGCAACCACGTAATCGGTCTACGCGGAATGCCACGCGTCGGGAAGACAGAGTCGATTATTGCGGGAAGCGTGTGCTCGAACAAGCGCTGGACGTTCGTGTCATCCACTCTGCTTCGCCAGACGGTTAGAAGCCAATTGTCAGAAGAAGAGATGGACCACAATAACATCTTCATTATCGATGGTATTGTGAGCACGATTCGCTCCAACGAGAGGCATCACGGCTTGCTGCAGGAAATTATGACCATGCCATCAACCAAGGTTATCGAACATCCCGACATATTTGTGAAGGAATCTCATTACGATTACAGTCATTTCGACATCATCGTCGAGCTTAGGAACACGCCAGATGAAGAGATTACGTATGAAACCTTTACATCCCACTACTCAGACGAATTTTAACACCCATCTCATCGGAAGGAGGCCTATCCATGTCAGAACTCGGCGCGATGCTTCGTAAAGCAAGAGAAGAGCGGAACTTATCTCTTGATGATATACAAGAATTGACCAAGATTAGAAAACGCTACCTAGAAGCGATCGAATCCGGAGATTATCGAGTGCTGCCCGGCAATTTTTATGTGCGTGCGTTTGTTAAGAATTATTCGGAGGCAGTAGGGTTAGATGCGGACGAAGTGCTTCGTTATTATCAGCATGAGGTTCCCGCAGTCGCGCAAGCCGAACAGTCCAATGAGCCCCTTCCTGCAAGAAAACCCCAGCGCATCAAATCGCCCGCTTCCGAAAAACTTGGAAAAGTCGGGTTTAATTTGTTAATGTGGTCCTTTCTCATTTTAATCGTCGCTGTCGTGTGGTATTATGCTCTAAACAACAATACAGATTCTCCGGAGAAAGTAGGCAATACGCCATTCACCGACGAGACGAATTCACCTCAGTCGGGGGGAGGGGATAATGACGTTACTTCCGGAGAGCAGACACCAACAGCAACGGTTAATCCGACACCAGTACCGACACCAGTACCGGCTACCGTCACGTTGAGCGGAAATTCTGACTCCGTCGATACATACGATATCGGTCCTGCTGGCATCCTGCGTAAAGTGGAGTTGAGACTGGCCGGCCGTACTTGGCTGGAAGTGTATGAAGGCAGCAATAAAAGCGGGAAAAGGCTTTATTATGCAAATGCGAGCAAAGACGATGTGCTCACATACGATTTGTCCGGGAACATTTACATTCGAACCGGTCGAGCCGATTATACCGAGATTACGGTAGACGGCGTGCTTGTTCCCGATGGTGATCGGGGAGGCTCTAAGTCACTGTTGTTGCGTCCCCTGACAGATGCAAGCGGGGAAGAATAGGAACTCAGAAGGGATTGGAACAAAGGGAATGACAGAACGAGTTAAGGTAGTCACTTTAGGATGCGAGAAAAATCTGGTCGACTCTGAGATCATGTCCGGTCTTATTCATGGACGAGGCTTCAAGCTTGTTGAGGAGCCCGAGGAGGCCACGGTTATTATTGTGAATACTTGCGGCTTCATCGATGCGGCCAAGGAAGAGTCCGTCAACACGATATTGAATATGGCTGACTTGAAGGAAACGGCACGGTTGAAAGCATTGATCGTATCTGGTTGTCTGACACAGCGGTATAAGCAGCAGTTGATGGAGGAGATGCCGGAAATTGACGGTATTGTAGGCACTGGAGATTTCCATCATATCAATGAAATCGTCGACGAAGCGCTGCGCGGCAAGAAGCCGATACGGGTGGGCAATCCCGTATTTAACTATGAGGAAAGCCTGCCGCGAGTCGTAACGACGCCTCGCTATACTGCTTACGTGAAAATTGCGGAGGGCTGCGATAACGCCTGCACCTTCTGCAGCATTCCGATCATGAGGGGCAAATTCCGTAGCAGATCTATGGAGTCCATTGTGTCGGAGGCGCGTCAGCTGGCGTCGCAAGGGGTAAAGGAGATTAGTCTGATCGCTCAGGACTCCACGAATTACGGAACGGATTTGTACGATACGTTCATGCTTCCGGAGCTTCTGCAGCGCGTAAGCGAGGTGGAAGGAGTCCAGTGGGTACGTCTTCATTACGCCTATCCCGGATTTTTCACCGACGAATTGATAGAGACGATCGCATCCAATCCGAAAATATGCAAATACATTGATATTCCGCTTCAACACAGCGTGGATCGTATACTGAAGCGCATGCGTAGACCGGGAAGGGAAAAAGATGCGCGAGAACTTATTTCCAAAATACGTCGATCCATACCCGACGTAGCCGTTCGGACAAGTCTCATTGTAGGGTTTCCTGGTGAGACGGAGGAAGACTTCAATGCGTTATGCGAATTCGTGAAGGAAATGAAATTCGACAGGCTTGGCGTCTTCGCTTATTCCAGCGAAGAAGATACGCCTGCTGTCAGACTGCCGGATCATGTGCCGGATGACGTGAAGGAATGGCGTGTCAATACGCTAATGGAGCTTCAGCGCATCGTCTCCAGAGACAACAGCAGTCGCTTCGTCGGCAAAGAATTAGATGTCCTTGTCGAGCGATACGATGGCCGAAGCGATGTGTATATCGGTCGATCCATGTACGATGCGCCGGAAATCGACGGAGAAGTTTTTATTTCAAACTGCCGAACTGAGATCGGATCTATTGGCAAGGTTCGGATCACACATGCCTACGAGTTTGACCTCTCTGGGGAGGGAATTGCGTGAATTTGCCGAATCGAATAACGCTGGCCAGAATTTTTCTCGTTCCGGTCATTATGTTCTTCCTGCTCGTGCAATTTGATTTGGGCACACTGCGTATTTCCGATTTTGCGATTACTTACAATCAGATTGTAGCAGCCCTTATTTTTATAATTGCAGCCAGTACTGACGGACTGGACGGATATATTGCGCGTAAGAACAAGCTGGTCACTAATCTGGGCAAGCTGCTTGATCCGCTAGCGGACAAGCTGCTTGTCGCGGCGGTGCTGATCTCGCTTGTGGAGATGGATAAGCTGAATTCGCTGATCGCCATCGTTATCATCAGCCGTGAGTTCGCTGTAACAGGATTGCGCCAGATCGCTTTACTGGAGGGGTCCGTGATGGCAGCCAGCAAATGGGGGAAATGGAAGACTGCCATTCAGATTACAATGATTGTCGCCTTGCTGCTCAACAACTTCCCGTTCGCGCTGATTCACTTCCCGTTCGATGTCATTGCAAGCTGGATCGCCGCAATTATTACGGTCTACTCGGGCATTGATTACTTCATCAAGAACAAGCATCTCATTCCTGTAGAGTAATCATCGGAAGCACTTCTGCTAATCTAAGTGACAGAAGTGCTTCTTGCCTGTCTTGTTGGGATTGCCATAGATATAACGCTAATTTGGATGGAGGCTGACGATGAGGGCGGAAATGATAGCAGTAGGCACGGAATTATTGCTGGGACAAATTGTGAATACAAATGCTAGAGATATATCTCGCAAGCTTGCTGAGCTGGGCATTGATGTATACTTCCAAACGGTAGTGGGCGACAACAGGCAGCGGCTTCGTCAAGCGATCGAAATTGCGAGAAGCAGGGCGGATCTGTTGTTGTTCACAGGGGGGCTGGGACCGACCCAGGACGATCTGACCAAGGATGTGCTGGGAGAATACTTGAATCGCAAGCTTATCATTCACGAGCCTTCCATGGCCGTCATCGAGGAGATGTTCGCTTCCCGCGGAATCGAGATGGTCGAAAGCAACCGCCGTCAGGCGCTGATGCTGGAGGACAGTCATCCCCTTGAGAATACGGTAGGCCTTGCCGTCGGCAATGCGCTGGAAGCGGACGGTACCATGTATATCTTGCTGCCCGGTCCGCCAAGAGAGATGAAGGCGATGCTGGAAGGCGCCGCATCGGAATGGCTAACGGCCATGCTAGGGGAGTCCCGGCCGCTCTACTCCCGCTTGCTTAAGTTCGCCGGCATCGGCGAATCCAGCCTGGAGGAGCGATTGATTGATCTGATTCAAGGGCAGAGCGATCCTACTCTTGCGCCTTATGCCAAGGAAGGCGAGGTGGCGATTCGGGTATCCACGAAGTCGACCGATCCTGCAGAAGCTGACGGAAGGCTTGATGAGGCTATCGGGGAGATTCGCAGAAGGCTGGGCGACCATCTGTATGCCGAAGAAGATGTGCCGATTGAGGAAGTGATCGTTCGCCTCCTAAGAGCCTCCAGACGCCGTCTGGCAAGCGCAGAAAGCTGCAGCGGCGGATTGTTCGCCGAGCTTGTTACAAGCGTTCCTGGAAGCAGCGGCGAGTTCGTAGGCGGCGTTGTCACGTATACGAATGAGATGAAGCACAAGCTGCTTGGCATCCCGATGGAGCAACTGGAGGGCGAAGGAGCCCCTGGAGCGGTAAGCGAGTCTACGGCAGCGATGATGGCCGAGCGCGTGATGGACATAGCCGGCGCGGATTACGGTATCTCGCTGACGGGTGTTGCGGGTCCGGCTCCGTCGGAAGGAAAGCCTGTGGGACTAGTCTACTTCGGCATCGCGGAGCGGGGGAAGGATACGGTCGTTCACACGACTCATCTCAGCGGAGACCGCAGCTCTATTCGGCTGCGAGCTGTCAAGGCTGTGCTATATCGGCTCTGGCAGTCGCTTAGGAACAGCAGTGATAACGGTGTCGGGGAACCGTCCGAATCATAGAACGAGCGCACCCTATACGATAAATTTTCCATTTTCGGGTTGTCGTGAGGGCTAAATGCCGCTATACTTATAGGTAATTATCGGAAGAACCGTGGCGAGGATTACTTTGCTGCGGTTTTTTTTATTCTCTTGTTGGAGGAGGACGGTGATAATTTTACGAATGTTTGTTCGAAAAACTATTGGCAACAGCTTCGAAAAGAGGTATCATACTAATATAAATCATGAAGGATGTGAATGGATTGAGTGATCGTCGCGCTGCGTTAGACAACGCTCTTCGTCAAATTGAAAAGCAATTCGGCAAAGGCTCTATCATGAAATTAGGTGAATCGGGACATATGCAAGTGGAAACCGTGCCTAGCGGCTCGCTTGCTTTAGATATTGCCCTCGGCATAGGGGGATTTCCGCGGGGAAGAGTTATTGAGGTATACGGACCGGAGTCTTCCGGTAAGACGACAGTTGCGCTTCACGCAATTGCAGAGGTGCAGCGCGCAGGCGGACAAGCTGCCTTCATAGACGCAGAGCATGCGCTTGATCCGTTATACGCCAGCAAGCTGGGCGTCAACATTGACGAGCTGCTGTTGTCCCAGCCGGACACGGGCGAGCAAGCGTTAGAGATAGCGGAGGCTCTCGTGCGCAGCGGCGCTGTGGACATCGTTGTTGTGGACTCTGTTGCGGCGCTTGTGCCGAAGGCGGAGATAGAGGGAGATATGGGAGATTCTCATGTGGGTTTGCAGGCTCGGCTCATGTCCCAGGCGTTGCGCAAGCTATCCGGCGCAATTGCGAAGTCCAAGACGATCGCCATCTTCATTAACCAGCTGCGGGAGAAGGTTGGCGTCATGTTCGGCAATCCGGAGACGACGCCTGGCGGACGGGCTCTGAAATTCTATTCCAGCGTCAGGCTGGATGTTCGGAGAATTGAGACCTTGAAGCAGGGCAACGATATGGTGGGCAACCGTACGCGCATCAAAGTCGTGAAGAACAAGGTGGCCCCTCCTTTCAAGCAAGCGGAAATCGATATAATGTACGGCGAAGGAATCTCCAAGGAAGGCAGCATCATCGACATTGGCGTGGAGATGGACCTCGTGCAGAAGAGCGGTGCATGGTTTTCTTACGAAGGAGAGAGATTAGGGCAAGGACGGGAGAATGCGAAGCAATACTTGAAGGATCATCCCGAAGTGACTTCTCAGATTGAGACGAAGATTCGGGAAGCCAGCAATTTGGGCGTAATCGCTCCGGGAGCGAAGCTCTCTGAAGATCAAGACGAAGAAGACGTACTCGGAGATTTGCTGTAATAGATCGCCGCTCCCGCTGCTTGGGAGCGGTTTTCATTTTGTAGGAGAAGGAGCTGGTGAGCATTGAGGGAAGGCGGAAGGCTGGAGGACTGGATCATTGTCAGTGTACGCCCCCAGAAGAAGGACAGGAAGCGGTACGACATTTATATTGGAGAGGAAGAACCGGTATTAACTGTTCACGAGGATATTCTTATCCGCTATCGTTTGATGAAAGGCGGGGTATTGCAGGATGAACTGTTATCGGAGATTAAGCGGGAGGATGAACGATTCGAAGCCTATCGCAAGGCCGTCGCCTACTTGGGGGCCAAGCCGCGCACTAGAAAGCAGCTTCATCAGTATTTGGAGCGCAAAGAGCTGGCAAACGAGCACATAGAATATGCACTGGACCGTTTGGAACGGGAAGGGCTTGTCGATGATGTACAATATGCGCAGCTATTCGCTGAAAGCAGAATGAGAAGCAGTCTGAAGGGAAGGCTGATGATTCGGCAGGAGCTGAGCATGCGTGGAGTATCCAAATCAGCTGCATTGGAAGCAGTATCCGCGATTTCGGAAGAAGAGGAAATAGCGGCGGCGAATAAGCTGGCAGAGAAGAAGTGGAGAAGCTTGAAGGGCGCTGAAGCGGAGCGACGTCGTAAGCTGATGGGCTTTTTACTGCGTCGCGGTTTTCCGGGCCATATTGTTAAAGAGGCGATAAAGTCTGTCAATCAGGGAGATGATGAGCAATGGGAAGACGACATTTAAGACCAATTCCGCTTGTTCCTCATCCTCCTTCGATAACCCGACAGCCGTTTATGCTTGACAATTGAATTTATGAAAAGATAAAATGATGATGTATTCCTTCTATATTTGAATCGATTTTTCTTCCAAAAGTTGATTCAAATCGGATTATTTCGTCAAATGGCGTAAGATGAAACGGTATGGAACCGGTTAAAACCTAATATCATCCCAAGCAATGCCTTGGTGTATGCAGCAAGGAGGTGAACAAGATGGATGACTTTTGGATCTTACTCTTGGTTTCAATCCTTGTTGGCGCAATTTTCTTTGGGATTGGTTATTTTATTCGAAAGTCCATTGCCGAGGCGAAAATTTCAAGTGCCGAACAAGCCGCAGTTCAAATTGTTGAGAATGCAAAGAAGGAAGCGGAGGCACAGAAAAAAGAAACCGTACTTGAGGCGAAAGACGAAGTCCACAGACTACGATCTGAAGCTGAAAAGGACATTCGTGAGCGACGCAATGAAGTGCAGCGTCTAGAAAGACGTCTGCTTCAGAAGGAAGAGTCGCTGGATAAGAAATTAGATGCGCTAGAACGCAAAGAAGAAACTGTAGCCAGCAAGGAGAAAAGAATCGAAGAAACACAAGAGCAGATTGATTCCATCTATAAGCAGCAGCTTAGCGAGCTAGAGCGGATTTCCAACTTGACAATGGAAGAAGCGAAGAACATCATTCTTACCAATGTTGAGCAGGAAGTTCGTCATGAAACGGCTCAGATGATCAAAGAAATTGAACAGAATGCGAAGGAAGAAGCGGACAAGAAGGCACGTGATATTATCTCGCTTGCCATTCAACGTTGCGCCGCGGATCATGTGGCTGAGACGACCGTATCGGTAGTCACTTTGCCGAATGAAGAGATGAAGGGGCGCATTATTGGACGCGAGGGCCGGAATATTCGTGCGCTGGAAACATTGACCGGTATCGATCTGATTATCGACGATACGCCGGAAGCGGTCATATTGTCCGGATTCGATCCTATTAGACGCGAAATTGCCCGTACGTCTCTGGAGAAGCTGGTCGCTGACGGACGTATTCATCCCGCCCGAATTGAAGAGATGGTAGAGAAGTCGCGCAAGGAGATCGATGAACGTATCCGCGAGTATGGTGAACAAGCGACGTTCGAGGTCGGCGTGCACGGCTTGCATCCTGATCTGATCAAAATATTGGGCCGCTTGAAGTACCGGACAAGCTACGGTCAGAATGTGCTGAAGCATTCCATGGAGGTTGCCTATTTAACGGGTCTGATGGCTGCCGAGCTTGGCGAGGATGTAACGCTGGCCAAGCGTGCAGGCTTGATGCACGATATAGGCAAGGCGCTTGACCATGAGGTGGAAGGCTCTCATGTGGAGATCGGCGTTGAACTGGCGAAGAAGTACAAGGAGCATCCCGTTGTCATCAATAGTATCGCTTCTCATCACGGCGATACGGAGGCTACTTCAGTTATCGCTATGTTGGTCGGCGCAGCAGACGCACTGTCAGCCGCAAGACCAGGCGCTCGTCGCGAGACGCTGGAAACTTATATTAAGCGTCTGGAGAAGCTTGAGGGTATTACGGAATCGTTCGAAGGTGTGGAGAAATCTTATGCCATTCAAGCCGGACGCGAGGTTCGCGTCATGGTTCAACCGGAGAAGATTGACGACACGGAAGCGTTCCGTCTTGCTCGCGACATTACGAAGAAGATCGAGAGTGAACTGGATTATCCGGGACATATTAAGGTCACCGTTATTCGTGAGACGCGTGCTGTTGAATATGCGAAGTAATTGCCGAGAGAAGTGGCTGGTATCAGCCACTTCTTTCGTATTAATAATGATGTAAGGAAGTGTAAGGAATGAAGGTGCTGTTTATTGGCGATATTGTCGGAAATGCGGGACGGGATGCGGTCAAGCGTGTGCTGCCGTCATTGCGTGAAAAGTACAATCCCCACATTATTATTGCCAACGGGGAGAATGCAGCGGCAGGCAGAGGTATTACACGGAAAATTGCCAGCGAGTTTTTTGAATGGGGAATTCATGGCATAACGATGGGCAATCACACATGGGACAACAGGGACTTGTTCGAATGGATTGACGATGAGCCCCGTCTCGTCCGCCCGGCCAACTTCGCACCGGAAGCTCCGGGGCAAGGCATGGCGATGATAAAGGCGGGCGGCAAGCAGTTGGCGATCATCAATTTGCAAGGGAGAGCGTTCTTGCCGCCCAACGATTGTCCGTTCCGCAAGGCGGATGAACTGGTTGAGCAAGCGCGGGAGAAGACGAAAGCGATACTCGTCGACTTCCATGCGGAAGCGACATCGGAGAAAATTGCGATGGGCTGGTATCTGGACGGGCGCGCTTCATTCGTCGTCGGTACGCATACGCATGTGCAGACGAATGACGATACGATCCTTCCAGGCGGCACAGCCTATTTGACGGATTCCGGGATGGTGGGTTCTAAGGAAGGTGTGCTGGGTATGCAGCGTGATTCCGTTTTGTATAAATTTAAAACCGGATTGCCAGCGCGTTTTGTCGTAGACGAGGGTAAGTGGCACTTGCATGGCGCTTTTGTGCAAATTGACGAAGCGACCGGGAAGGCCGAACGTCTGGAGAAAATCCGTATGACGGAGGAAGATTGGTTGTTGCTATAGCAAGAAAGAAGGAATTTTTCTACCTCTCTCGAATAGTATTTTAAAAGTGGAGTCCATCCAACATTCCAGGGGAGGTACTTTTCATGGATGTATTAAAGGTATCAGCAAAGTCCAATCCCAACTCCGTAGCAGGGGCATTGGCCGGAGTTCTTCGCGAACGCGGCGGCGCCGAATTGCAGGCAATTGGGGCAGGCGCCCTTAATCAGGCGATAAAAGCCGTTGCGATTGCGAGAGGATTTGTCGCTCCAAGCGGTGTGGATCTGATTTGCATACCGGCCTTCACCGATATTGTCATTGACGGTGAAGACAGAACGGCAATCAAGCTAATTGTCGAGCCGCGATAGCAACATGAAGAGAGACCGATCGCGAGAATGTTTCCTAGAGAGCGGAAGCCTTCACCTGTTTACAATGTAGACAGGTTTTTTTGCTATGCGAATAATGAGGAGGGGTTGGAAGTGCGGAGCATCGATTTTCATTGTGATGTATTGAGCAAGCTGTTGAAGCATCCGGATAAGGAATTTCAAGGAGAGGGCAGTGCCGGGCTTGACGTCACTTGCGAGCGCCTGAAACAGTCCGATGCCTTGCTGCAGACGTTCGCCGTCTTTATCTCGCCCAAGCTTGGCGGACGTATTGAGCCGATATTGGAATCCATATCGTTGTTCCGAACGAAGGTGCTGGCTGCTGAAGGATTCCATGAGGTTAGGAGCGCGGCGGATCTTAAGCACTGTCTGGACACGGGGAAGATTGGCGCCTTGTTGTCATTGGAAGGTGTTGACGGTCTTCAGGGTCATATATGGCTGCTGCCGTTGCTGTATGAACTAGGAGTGCGGGCGGCAGGCATAACCTGGAACAATGCCAATTGGGCAGCGGACGGCATTATGGAGAGAAGAGGCGGCGGGCTGACGGAAGCGGGAAGGCAATTCGTTCAGACGTGCAACGAGCTTGAGATTATCGTTGACGTCTCCCATCTGTCTGAACGTGCATTCTGGGATGTGCTCGCAGTATCCGATCGCCCGATCATAGCTTCCCATTCCAATGCTCGCACGATATGCGATCATCCCCGCAACTTGACAGACTCGCAGATTCGAGCCCTCATCGAATCCGGCGGCATGATTGGCGTCACTTATGTTCCATGGTTTACAGCGGAAGGTGACGGGGTAACGATTCAGCAACTTCTGCTTCATATTGAGCATATATGCGAGCTTGGCGGAGAGCGGCATATTATGCTGGGCTCGGACTTTGACGGCATCGACAGCTACATAGATGGACTAGCCCATCCGGGCGATCTTCCGGCGCTGCGGGAGGCGATGCTGAATAACTACTCTTCTGCCCATACGGAAGCCTTCCTGTCAGGCAATGCTCTGCGATATCTGCATCAGCAATTGCCACAGAAGTAGCAGGCTCATCCCATCTCATTAGGGTATAGGAATGATCGAAACAAACTATGCTTTAAAACGTCGCAGACATCTTGCATTATGCCCCATGGAAACATAAAATTGTTGTGACTATTCTCGCTTCTATTATATAATGGTTTGAAATGTCGGTTTATTGAGATTTCATGAAAAAAAGAGGAGATGGGCAATTTGATTAGTCAATTGTCATGGAAAATCGGCGGTCAGCAAGGTGAAGGCGTTGAGAGCACCGACCGGATTTTTTCCACGGCGTTAAACCGTTTAGGTTACTATTTATATGGATATCGTCATTTTTCGTCTCGTATTAAGGGCGGACATACGAACAATAAAATTCGAATTAGTACGGAGCCGATCAGGGCCATCTCAGACGATCTTGATATTCTGGTAGCGTTCGATCAGGAAAGCATTGATCTCAATGCCGGTGAGCTTCGGATGGGTGGCGTCATTGTAGCGGATGCGAAATTCAATCCTGTCGTGCCGGAAGGCATCGATGCCAGACTGTTCCCGGTTCCTATTACGAAGCTAGCTGAAGAGCTCGGTACTTCTCTAATGAAGAATATGGTAGCTTCCGGCGCTTCCTGGGCACTGCTCGGCTTGCCGCTTGATGTATTCAACGGAGCGGTGGAAGAGGAGTTCGGCAGGAAGGGCAGAGCGATAGTCGATAAAAATATTGAAGCGGTGAAGCTTGGATCCGACTATGTGTTGGACCTAGCGGGTGGACCGCTGGACGACTTCAAGCTTCAACAAGCAGACGGCAAGCAGAAATTGTTCATGATCGGCAATGAAGCGATAGGTCTAGGCGCCATTGTGGCGGGATGCCGTCTCATGTCGGCTTATCCCATTACGCCAGCTTCGGAAATTATGGAGTATCTCATTAAAAAGCTGCCCAAATTCGGCGGTACTGTCGTGCAGACGGAAGATGAAATCGCGGCAGTCACGATGGCGATCGGCGCTAATTACGCCGGCGTACGCACGATGACGGCTTCAGCCGGCCCCGGCTTGTCCTTGATGATGGAGGCAATCGGGCTGGCGGGCATGACGGAGACTCCACTTGTCATCGTAGATACGCAGCGCGGCGGCCCTTCCACGGGATTGCCCACGAAGCAGGAGCAATCCGATCTGCTTGCTATGGTATATGGAACACATGGCGAGATTCCGAAAGTGGTCATCGCCCCCGCTTCGATCGAGGATTGCTTCTACGATACAATTGAGGCGTTCAACTTGGCTGACCAATATCAAGTGCCGGTCATAGTGATGACGGATCTCCAGCTGTCACTAGGCAAACAGTCCTGTGAGCCGCTGGATTACAATCGTATTCAGATTAATCGCGGCAAGCTTGTGCAGGACGTTCCGGAGTTGGAGGACAAGGAGCTGTTCAAGCGCTATGCGGTTACCGAAGACGGTGTCTCGCCGCGCGTATTGCCGGGCGAGAAGGGCGGTCTTCACCATGTAACCGGCGTCGAGCATGACGAGACGGGACGTCCGTCCGAGAATGCGAATAACCGCCGACGTATGATGGATAAGCGACTTAGTAAGCTAAATGGACTGTATATAAGAGAAGGGTTGCGCACGGATGCGCCGCATGTCTCTCCCGACTTGCTTATTATTGGAATGGGCTCTACGGGAGGAACGATCGACGCCGCCAGAGAACGACTGAACAATGATGGAGTAACTAGCAATCATATAACGGTTCGTCAAATTCATCCATTCCCGAGCGAACAATTAAAGCCATATATTAATGCAGCGAAGCAAGTGGTCGTCATGGAAAATAATGCAACCGGTCAGCTCGCAGGTCAGATTAAGATGCACGTCGGTTACGGGGACAAAATCAAAAGCTTGTTGAAATACGATGGCAATCCGTTCTTGCCGCAGGAAGTATACCAAGCATGCAAGGAGCTGATCTAAGATGGCTACATTCAAGGAATTCCGGAACAATGTGAAACCGAACTGGTGTCCGGGCTGCGGTGATTTCTCCATACAAGCCGCCATACAACGTGCAGCAGCCAATGTCGGTCTGGAGCCGGAGGATGTAGCGGTCATCTCTGGCATCGGCTGTTCGGGTCGGATATCCGGATATATTCATGCCTACGGCTTCCATGGCATTCACGGCAGGGCGCTGCCTATCGCACAAGGCGTGAAACTTGCCAACCGCGAGCTGACCGTTATCGCTTCAGGAGGCGACGGCGACGGATTCGCGATCGGCATGGGCCATACCGTACATGCGATCCGACGTAATCTCAACATCACTTATATTGTCATGGACAATCAAATATACGGTCTGACGAAGGGACAGACATCGCCGCGCAGCGGTGAAGGCTTCAAGACCAAGTCGACGCCGCAGGGCTCAATTGAGTCTACGCTGTCTCCGCTTGAAATTGCTATGTCGGCAGGAGCCACCTTCGTGGCACAATCATTTTCAAGCGACTTGAAAGGCTTGACTAGCTTGATCGAGCAGGGCATTCAGCATGACGGGTTCTCCCTTATCAATGTGTTCAGCCCCTGTGTAACGTTCAACAAAGTCAATACGTATGATTGGTTCAAAGAAAACATTGTGAAGCTGGAAGACTTCCCGGATTACGATCCAGCCAACCGAATGATGGCCATGAACAAAATCATGGAGACGGAAGGCATGCTGACAGGACTCATCTATCAGGATAAATCGCGCAGATCGTATGAGAATCATATTCCGGGCTTCAAGGATCAGGCGCTTGCCAAGCAGAATCTTGACATGACAAAAGAAGAATTCAATCAGCTTGTTGCTGAATTCAAATAAATGATATGATAGGCATATGGTTCAGCATGAGGCCGTATGCCTTTTTTGCGATATAATTGGAAATATGAAATCATCAGAACAGGAAATGGAGCGTGCAGCATCATGGAAAAAAAAGTGCCGGTAGGCGTATCAGCAAGACACATTCATCTGTCTGAGGAGCATGTCGCGATATTGTTCGGCGAGGATTATAAGCTTACGGAGATGAAGCCGTTGTCTCAACCTGGCCAATACGCAGCAAATGAAACTGTAGCGGTTGTCGGTCCGAAGGGATCGTTCAATAAAGTGAGAATACTGGGTCCAACCCGCAAGGCGACACAGCTGGAGGTATCCCGTACAGATGCATTCGCGCTTGGCGTCAAGCCGCCAGTGCGAGAATCGGGCGATATCGCGGGATCGGCGGGTATAACGATACAAGGACCTGCGGGAGAAGTGACCATCGAAGAGGGGGTCATAGTAGCTGCGCGTCATATCCACTTTCATACCGAAGATGCAGCGCGCATGGGCGTACAAGACAAGCAAAGGCTTCGTGTGCGTGTAGGTGGCGACCGTGGCGTCATATTCGAGAATGTGGTCGCCCGCGTATCGGAGCAGTACGCGCTGGATATGCATATCGATACGGATGAGGCGAACGCTGCAGGTGTGAATAACGGCGATCTGGCCGATATTGTTGATTAATAAGGAAGGGATCGGGGCTGCGGCAACATGTCGCAGCCTTCTTGTATACATAAAGCGCAAGTTAAAGTTCCGGGGAAGCCAGCAATGTGCCGAATGAAGATGCGGCTTTTTCATAGCCATGCATGGATTACAAGCGACCATAATGGTATAATCAATATTGTCTGTTTACAAGTTGGAAATTTCGGCTACAAAAAGAGGGGCGTGAAACTGGTGAACAAGAAAGCGACTGCATTAGCGGGTACGGAATCTTCAAAGTCCGGCAAGGACTACTCCAAGTATTTCGACTTCTCCAGTGCGAAGGTCGTTCGTGAAGAGGAAGGAAAGACGACATACCGGATTAGCGGACGCGAGATTACAGTCAACTCCGCTCCTTCCTATAGAGAAGAGAAGAAGAGGGGCAAGGAAGAAGTACAGGTGCATTACGACTTCTCGATTCCTGAAGGGCTTCGACGTTTCGGAGAAGGCCGCTATTACTTGATCTATACGTACGGATGTCAGATGAACGAGCACGATACCGAAGTGATGAAGGGCATGTTCGAGGAGATGGGCTATAAGGCGACGGAAGATCGTCATCAGGCGGATGTCATTTTGTTGAACACCTGTGCGATTCGCGAGAATGCGGAAGACAAGGTGTTCGGCGAGCTGGGACATTTGAAGGGGCTTAAGACGGAGAAGCCAGATTTGCTATTAGGCGTATGCGGTTGCATGTCGCAGGAGGAATCCGTCGTTGGTCGCATTCTGCAGAAGCATGCTTTCGTAGACATCATATTCGGCACGCATAATATCCACCGTCTGCCTGCTCTGCTTCAGGAAGCTTACTTCGGCAAGGAAATGGTCGTCGAGGTATGGTCGAAGGAAGGCGACATCATCGAGAATATGCCGAAGAAGCGGGAAGGAATGCGCGCATGGGTCAACATCATGTACGGCTGCGACAAGTTCTGTACGTATTGCATCGTGCCGTATACGCGCGGCAAGGAGCGCAGCAGGCGTCCCGAGGACGTAATTGCCGAAGTGCGCGAGCTTGCGCGGCAAGGCTATAAGGAGATTACGCTTCTGGGCCAGAACGTCAACGCTTACGGCAAGGATTTCGAAGATATCCAGTACCGGTTCGGGGATCTGATGAAGGATATGTCCCGGATCAACATTCCACGCATTCGGTTCATGACGAGTCATCCGCGCGACTTCGATGACCACTTGATCGAAGTGTTGTCTACCGGAGGCAATCTGGTAGAGCATATTCATCTGCCGGTGCAATCCGGCAACTCGGATATACTGAAGCGAATGAGTCGGAAATATTCCCGTGAGCTGTTCTTGGAGCTGGTAGGCAAAATTAAAGCGGCCATTCCCAATGCAGTGCTGACAACGGATATTATCGTCGGATTCCCGGGAGAGACCGAGGAGCAATTCAAGGATACGTTATCGCTTGTGGAGGAAGTCGGCTTCGACTCCGCCTACACCTTTATCTACTCGCCTCGAGAAGGCACGCCTGCGGCAGGTATGGAAGACAATGTTCCCGAGGAAGAGAAGAAGCAGCGTCTTCACAGGCTGAACAGCCTGCTGGCGGCCATCGCGCGCGAGAAGAATGAAGAGCTGTGCGGACAGATCGTGGAAGTGCTGATTGAAGGCGAGAGCAAGAACAATTCCGAGATGTTGTCCGGTCGTACCCGTAGCAACAAGCTGGTGCATCTGCCGGGACCGAAGGAATGGATTGGCCAGTTCATTCAGGCCCGTGTAACGGATGCGCAGACTTGGTATATTAAAGCAGAACCAACGCAATTAGCTCAAGATGAAGCCGTAAGTTAACGGTATATATAGGAGAGATGACAGATGGCAGAGCAACAATTGAAGGCAGAACACGAGCATGACGCAGTATGCAGTCATGGCGGCGGCAAGTCCGATATGCCCTCTATTCATTCCCGCGATGTGATCGTGAAGGAAGATATTATGACGAAGGCCAAAGAACTGTCGGAAGCGATATTCCGTTCGGAGGAAGTGCAGCAGTACAGGCTGGCGGAAGCTCAGATTAACGGCAATACGCGCATACAGGGATTAATCGCGCAAATAAAGAAGAAGCAAAAAGAAGCTGTCGCCTTCGAGAAAACGTTCAAAAATCCGGATATGGTCAAGAAAATAGAAGGTGAGATGGAGGCTTTGCAAGACGAGCTGGACGGAATTCCAATCGTTACGCAATTCCAGCAAAGCCAGGCAGATATCAACTATTTGCTCCAATTGGTCGTATCCATCATTCGTGATACGGTATCGGAAAAAATAAATGTTGAAAATGCTGTCGCTCCCGATCCGGAAACTTGCAGCGATTAGGCTTGAATGCGCGCAACTATAAAGAAGCCGCTTGCTCGTATCGGGGTATCCCGATACGGCAAGCGGCTTTTGTTTACCTGGGCCGCCTATCTTTGGAAGGTCTTCGGTAGCGGACTTCTCAATTTGATGGTTTTGCCGAGGAGCGGATTTTCACGATCTGCGGTGTTAAAGTTAACGCGACGATGACCCCGACAACGGATTTGATCGCATCTCCGGGCAGAAACGGATAGAAGCCTGCGGCAAGTCCTTTCGAAAGCGAAAAATCCAACACGTGCATCATCCAAGGCACACCTGGAACGTAAGTGAGCAGGGAGCCGAACACCTCGAGCAAGAGGAACAATGCGAGAAATGATAGCAATTTGTTAGCGCGCAGCTTGTCATTGTCCAGCCACTTGCCGACACCGATGCTGATTAACATTGCACAGATTGGGAATGCGGCAATAAAACCACCAGTATAACCCAATAAATGCGAGATTCCACCCTTGCCGCCAAAAACGTTAAGTCCCATAGCACATAGAATGATGACGATAAATATGCTGGCGAATGCATCGCGAGGACGTAGAAATAAGCCGGCTAAAATGACGGCAAGTGTCTGCAATGTAATTGGAATTTGGGTAAAGTTGAGTTTCATCTGCTGCATGCTGAACAATATAAACAAGGCAGCGAATAATGCGGTGTAGACCAGTGAACGGATATTGATGCTCTTCATTTCTAATTTCGTCTCCTTTATGTATTGCATAATAATTGTTAACCAATTAATATATAATTTAAGTTAACAAATTGGATTGTAGCATAGACTTGCGATTATGGGAAGAGTTAAGGAGAAAATAATAGTGATGGATGTTGTGCGTTTAAAAAACGTAAGTTATGTACCGGAAACCTACACGAATGAAGCGGGACCGGAATTGTTAAGGGATATTAATCTTACGATTAGAGCTGGAGAATGGGTCACGTTGCTCGGCTTGAATGGTAGCGGGAAGAGTACGCTTGCCGGAGTAATCGCAGGGCGATTGAAGAAGGGGATTACAGGAGAGAGGGAGATAGGCTGGTTACAGAACGGATTCCTTCCGATTGTGATGCAGCAGCCCGATGCCGGCATCATCGGAGGCACTGCCTGGGAGGATGTCGTACTGTTGCTGGAGCAATTCGGCGCTCCCCAGGAAGAGATCATTCCACGAGCAGAGCGCGCGCTGACGCAGCTTGGTCTTGGAACGGTGATGAAAGAGTCGATACATACGTTGTCGGGAGGGCAGAAGCAGCTTGCGGCTATTGCCGGATGTCTGGCGGTGGAAGCTTCTCTGCTCCTATTGGATGAGGTGACTTCCATGCTTGATGCGGAAGCTTCCGAATACGTATTGCGGCGTGTGAGAAAACTGCATGCAACAGGCACAACTGTGATATGGGTGACGCAGAAGACGGAGGAATTGCTCTCCGACGATCGTGTACTTGTAGTGGCTGATGGCGGTATCCGATATGACGGTAAGGCAGGAACGCTGTTCCGCGAATCTGGCTCGAGCGGTTATGAGCGGTTGGTGAGACAGCTGGGAATGCCTGCGCCGTTCGCAGCCCAAGCGGCATGGGAGCTTCAGAAGCGAGGAATCGAGCTGGAGCCGTTCCCATTCACCCCTCAGCAGCTGTTGGAGGCGGTGAACCAATATGGGTGATTGGTCGCTGCGGCAAGTATCGGTAGCGGGAGAAGATAATCAGGATGTCATTCTACGTCGCATCAATCTAACAATAAAGGCCGGAGAAATCAAGCTCATTGTGGGACATAACGGTGCCGGGAAATCGACGCTTCTGGAGACGCTGGCGGGGCTTCGCCCGTTAGCTGAAGGATCAATTATGTTGAACGGCAAAATGTTATGGCGGGAAGGAAAGTGGAGGAAGCAGCTGGACCGCGATGTGATCTTGTCGCTCGGTATCGCACTCCAGCATTCCGAAGCGCAATGGTTCGCTACTACTGTTAAGGAGGAGTTGCTATACTCGCTTCGTCCTTACAAGCTGGAACGGGCCGAAGAAGAGCAGAGAATTGTAGACGCAATGATGCAGTTAGGGCTGTCCATGAAGCTACTATCGCGCGATCCGTGGTCGCTTAGCGGCGGACAGCAGCGAAGGCTGTCATTGGCCTGCCTGCTGGCGTGCAGGCCGGACTGGCTGCTTCTAGATGAGCCGACGGCGGGACTTGACGCTGAAGGCGTAGGTCGTCTGCGCGGCATACTGGCGGCACATAAGGCGGCGGGGAGAGGCGCAGTCATCGTGACGCACGATCTGGAAGCACTGCTTCCGCTTGCGGATTCCGTCGTTATTGTCACTGACGGTAAGATTCGTCAAGCGGCTTCTGTCGACATCGCCGGGCAATTGGCATCGGCTTGGGTTCCACAAGCATGGCGAACGGAAGCGCTGCTTCGCGAGGCGGAATTATTGCCGCCGACGAGGGATGAATCATGGAGCGGCAGCTCCGCTGTACAGCCCATATCGTCAGCGGAATTGGCGGAGGCGCTTGCTCCGATGCTGATAGATCGCAAGACGAGGGCTGACACGGCAGACGATGGCAGAGATGCGGGAACAAAGAAAGGAGAGAAGGATAAAGTCCTGGAGAATGAGGGCGTGAGTTGCGCGACGAAGCATGATGATGATACGATGCGGATCACTGAAGATACCCCGGATCGCAAGCCGATGTGGCTGCGGCCCGATACGTTTGACCCTCGCGCACTGCTTATCGCGAACATGCTGTTGGTTGCTGGAGTGTTGATGGCCAATGGATTGCCGGATTTATTTTTTGCTGCCGGCGTCGTTATATTGTTCATAATGCCTCTATGGCGGCTTATTGCTGCTTGGAACGGCATCATTCGTGGATTTTGTTTGTTCATTGTTACGCTCACTTTTATTGCTGGTTTATCGCTGCAGCCCCTTGGGTTCAGCTGGAAGGATGCAGAGCCAGCCTTTATTCGACTTGGTGGCATGCTCCTTATGATGGTGCTCGGCATGCCATTATTGAAGCTAATGACGCCCCTCCGTTTGCAGCGTGCCATTGAGCAAACATTCGGTTGGATGAGCAGATTTCATGTTCCTGTTCATACGTTTGCACTACTCATTACGTTGATTTTCCGCTTTATCCCGATCTTAATCGGGGAATGGGGCAGGTTCGCCAAGCTGGCACATGCCAGAGGGAAAGCGACAACGACAGTCGGCTCGATCCCGCTGCGGATGCTAAGATCTGTTATGCTGCCGTTTCTGCGGTCGATACTGCGTCTAGCGGAGGAAATGGCTGACGCTTTGGAAGCTCGCGGGTATGGACATGTGAAGACCGCTCCTGTATACGGCTTCCGTCTTCAGCTTGGTTATTGGGATGCGCTGATTGTTGCAATCGCCTTGCTGGGATTGTCGGTCATGTACATTGTGTGCAAATGGCTGTAGCAGTGATAGGTTAAGACATGAACGTGAATGCGGCACACATTGGAGTGCGGAAAAGGTGGATATGAGGCGAGATAAAGTATGTGGCATACATTGGAGTGCCGAAAAGGTAGATATGAGGCGAGATAAAGTATGTGGCATACATTGGAGTGCCGAAACGGCGGATATGAGGCGAGATAAAGTATGTGGCATACATTGGAGTGCCGAAAAGGTGAATATGAGATGAGGTAGCGTTTGCGACATACACTGGTGCGGGAGGGCAAGCACAATGGCTTGCCCTCATCGTCAAGCCTGGCCGCCGGAAGCCAATCGCTTATCCATTAGCGACAGCCAGACGCCTTCGGGATCAGCCAGCATACTCTGCCAGCCGACAGAGCGGGCAATCTCCAGATTGCCCGGCTTGTCGTCGACGAACAATATCGGCGATCCGGAAGGCAGCAGTGCCGCCATATGATGGAAGATGGCGGCATCCGGCTTTTTCATCGCTACTTGACTGGAGATGACGGTATGTCCGATAGAGGGGCGAATCCGATTGAGCAACGGTTGAAGCCATATCTCGATATGATTGCTAAGAATATGTATATCCGCCGACCTGCTCCATGTCTCCAGCTTGCCCATGGCCGGCAGCGGCTGCAAGCACCTATAGAGGAAGGATTCGCATAGCTCCTTGACGAGCGACGGCGATTGCGCTTCAAGCCACTCCCAGAATTGCTGTTCCGTTATTTCTCCAATCCAAAGCTTCTCGCTAACTTCCTTTCGGTACAGTTTATATATCTCATTCTGACCAGAGGGAATGCCCGCAGCCTCCGATACCAACTCCCAAAATACGGGCGACAAGTTACTGGCAAGTACGCCTCCGACATCCAAAACGAGTTGCAAACGGGGATGCTTCACCGTTATTGCTTCTTCCATAACCATCACCTTCCTTCTTCCATCATCGCATCACTGCGATTGTCGGCAGTACGTCTTGACTTGCGCGGCGATGCCCAGCGCCATACGAGCAGTAATGCCGCTCCTGCCAGAATGGCACCGAACAAAAATCCGCCTGACAGCCCCCAGTTCTCATTCAAGTAGCCCGCCATGAACGGTCCCGAGAACATGCCGATGGCATAGATGGCTTGATATAAGCCCATGGCGGTTGCCCGCTGGTGCGGCTGGACGTCACGTATGGCAAGCCCGAGCAGAAGCGGCAAATACAACCCTTGGGCAAAACCGTTCATCGCCTGCGTGGCATAGAGCCATTCCAGTGACTGGACAATAGCCAGCGAAGCGGTACAAAGACCTCCGATCGCGAAACCTAAGCCGATCGTTCCCCAATTGCCCAACCGGGGAACGAACCATGTCGCGGTTAGATAAGATGCTGCAGCATGCGGCAGCATAAAGGCGAACACTAGCCAGGTGAGCTGAAAGCCGCTTGCTCCGAGCTGATCCGCTTTCAGCGGTGTAAAGCCGAACATGGTGATGAACAATACGCCATGACCAAGGATGGAAAGCGTAGAGACGCGCAGCAGCAAAGGGGTGCGTACCACATCGCCCGCTTCTGCCAACGACATACCGGAGCGCTGCAGCGCTGTCTCCTCGGATTCTTTCAATGAAAGTGCAAGCAGCAAGCCCATCCCCGCTACGAAGGCGCCTGCCCAAAATGGTGCGGCAGGAGCAAGCTGCTCGCTTAGCCAGCCGCTAAACAGCATGCCAATCATTTGGCCGGATACCGTCATGACGCTTATATTACCCATTGCTCTAGAAGTGTCATGCGGTTCGAAGTATCCGGCATACATCACTGTAAAGGCCACCCAAGTGGAAGCGCAGAGCCCGGCCATGAGCCTTCCCGCAAGCGGCCAGATCCACAATCCGGGCAGCAGGAACAATAAACAGCTTAAGCAGGCCGCCATCATGCCGAGCAGAATGAACAGTTTGCGCTTGCGAAGCGCATCCGACCAGATTCCGAGCGGGAAGCGGACAGCAAGCTGCATAAAGCCATAACTGCCGAGCACAATGCCAATAAATGCGATGGAATATCCACGGTCGCTTAAATAGGGAGTTAAGATCGGCACATAAATGTACATGGATATCCAATATAACAGCGTGACGCCGGTAAACAGCAATCTTTGCCCTCGCGACACTTTCATTTTCATAGACAGCTCCTCTCCATCATCACTGTATCGCAATCGCACCCAATTTGTCATCCCATGTTCACAAGATGATAGGAAACTTCCGCCAGTCGTTAACGTAGTAGAGTGCAATTGGCCGTCCAAGGTCGTTATAATGAAAGAGATAATATTTGGCCTGTGCATGATTTTGGTCCTTTGGATAAAAAATGAATTTGTAATAATTTTGTTAGAATTGATTTCTATATCGTTTAGAATTGCACGTTATTCTTAACGAGGGAAGGAAAGGGGTCAATTGATGTCAGATGTGATGCAATGTCCATAAAAGTAAGACTATATCTCTCCTATTTGGCTATGGCGTTCGTACCTGTCATTCTTATGAGCAGCTTTTTTATTCTGCTTTATCACTTGAGCGGAAAGGAAGATTTGCGCAAAATCTCGAAAGAAAGACGGGAAGAATACTTTAACCAGGCGATAATCTATGGCGAGTTAAAGTATGTGATCGACGACGATACGGGCAGACTGGAAGATAAGGCATTTCTCCATGAACTGCAGACGAGGCTGAGAGAACAATGGGCGGGACTACTGGTCGGGCAAGACGGTGTGCTTACGAATGTATCGCCATTTTTGATGGAATTGTCGCCGGAGGAAGATTGGGCCGCATTCTATCGGGAGCCGCCGGAGAAAACGAGCTTTCATCTATACCGGTTCAGCACGCATCAAATTGAATTTCAATACCCCGACGGCAGCGCAGGACGTATCGTGTTATTGAATCGGCTGGAGACGATTCCAATCTTCTGGGATCCGTTGGTTATGATTATTATGTTGTTGTTCGTTGGTCTAACTAGTCTGATCTTGACCTACCTCGTATCGCGCAGCATCATCAAGCCGCTGCGGTCATTAAGAACGGCTGCTATTCGCATGAAGGACGGAGATCTATCAGAGAAGGTTGCGTTGGAGCGCAAGCGGCCGTGCAAGGGCGGCCGAGACGAGATTGTTCAGCTCGGCACAGCATTCGAGGAGATGCGGGATCGGTTGAAGCAGTCTATCGATCAGAGCTTGCAGTACGAAGAGAGCAGGAAGCAGTTGCTGTCGCATATTTCTCATGATCTGAAGACGCCGATCGCAGCTATTAAAGGGTATGTTGAAGGTATTCGCGATGGAATCGCCAATACGGACGAGAAGCGAGAACGATATATGCTAACGATTTATCGGAAAGCGACTGAGATGGATCGATTGATCGATGAGTTGTTCCTCTTTTCGAAGCTGGATCTGCAGAAGGTTCCTTACGATTTTAAGAATGTGGATATTGGTCTTTATTTGGAGGATTTTATGGAAGAACAGCGATTCCATTTGGAGAAATCGGGCGTGGAGCTGCAATTCCAGAGATTGGAAAGCGGAGAGCTGCCGATCACAGCCGATCCGGACAAGTTGAATCGCGTATTGGCGAACATTTTGAACAATAGTGTCAAATATATGGCGCAGCAGGAAGAGAAATACGCACGTACAATTACGGTCAACGTATGGAGAACGGGACAGTATGCAATGATTACGATTCAAGACACGGGGCCAGGCATAGAAGCGGATGACTTGCCGTATATATTTGACCGGTTCTATCGCGCCGAGCAGTCGCGCAATTCAGAGACAGGCGGCAGCGGTCTTGGGCTTGCCATTGTCAAGCAGATTGTAGATGGTCATAAAGGCAAAGTATGGGCCGAAAACGGGGAGGAAGGCGGCGCTCGCTTCTGCTTGCAGCTTCCGCTTGCCCAATCTCTCCGAGGTGGTGAATGGGAATGAAAAACATCTTGATTATTGAAGACGAGCAGGCGATCGCCGAGTTGCAGCGAGACTACCTGGAAAGCCACGGATATAGCGTCCATATAGAAGGCAGAGGGGATAAGGGACTGGAGCTGGCGTTGACAGGAGAGTACGATCTGCTCATCCTGGACGTGATGCTGCCTAAGCTGGACGGCTTCGAAATTTGTCGGGAAGTGCGGAACGCCTTGGAGATGCCTGTTTTAATGGTGACCTCGAAGAAAGAGGACATTGATAAAATCAGAGGCCTCGGGCTTGGCGCTGATGACTATATAACCAAGCCTTTCAGCCCCAGTGAGTTGGTTGCAAGAGTAAAGGCCCATCTATCCAGATACGATAGACTCACTTCTGGACAGTCGGAGCGGGGACAATTTATTCAGATTAGAGGCCTTGTCATCGACAAACTATCGCGAAGAGTGACAATCCATGAGCAAGAGGTAATGCTGACTTCGAAGGAATACGAACTTCTATTGCTGCTTTCCTCGCATCCCAACCGCGTCTTCCGGAAGGAAGAGCTGTTCGAGCGAATATGGGGACTGGATTCCAACGGCGATGTCGCAACGGTAACGGTTCATATCAGAAGGCTGCGCGAGAAGATCGAGCACGATCCTTCCAATCCTCAATTTATTGAGACGATATGGGGCGTCGGTTACCGGTTGAAAGTCTAAATTTGTAAGAGGAGTGAATCCAGTTGAAAAGTGTTATTAATTTCTCATTAAACAACAAATTTGCATTATGGATTATGACGGCCATTGTAATGTTCGCAGGTCTGACAGCCGGTACGAGCATGAAGATGGAGACGATTCCGGACATTACCATTCCCATCGTGAGCGTGACGACCATCTATCCAGGTGCGGCGCCCGATGAAGTGATGGAAAAGGTGACCAAGCCGATTGAGCAGCGCACACGCAACTTGAAGGGCGTCAATATGGTGATGTCCACCTCTTATGAGAATGCCTCCAATGTCATTCTGGAGTACGATTACGATACGGATATGGAGAAAGCGGCAACGGAAGTGAAGGAGATTCTTGGCGATATTCCGCTTCCGGAAGGCGTGCAGTCTCCCGATATATCACGGATCAGCTTCAACGCGTTCCCGATTTTATCCATCAGCTTGTCTAATGACAGCTTGGACCTGGCGGCCTTGACGAAGGAAGCCTCAGAGAGTATTCTTCCTAGATTGCAGGGCATTGACGGAGTTGCTGATGTGCAGGTATCCGGTCAGAACGTGATGGAAGGCGTATTGACCTTCAAGCCCGGTGTGCTGGAGGAAATCGGGTTAACCGAGGATATGGTCAAAGGCATCATTAGCGCCTCGACATTGAAGGTGCCGATGGGCATCTTCGAATTCGGCGAAAGCGAACGCGCAGTTGTTGTGGACGGCAACATCGCCACGGAAGAGGATCTGAACAATCTTGCCCTTGTTCCCGGAGTCAAGCTTAGCGATGTCGCAGAGCTTACAATCGAAGGCAAGGCGGAGTCTGTCTCTCGCACGAACGGTAAGGATGCGATCGGCATTAATATCGTGAAATCGGCAGAAGCGAACACTGTCGATGTGGTCAACCAGGTGAAAGAAGAAATTGCGGATATGGAAGCTTCAAATAAAGATATGCTCTTCACGATTTCACTTGACCAAGGGGAACCAATTGAAGAGTCTGTTCACACGATGCTGAGCAAAGCGATCATTGGCGCAATTGCGGCCATTATCATCATCATGCTGTTCTTAAGAAACATTCGGTCTACGATTATATCCGTCGTATCCATTCCGTTGTCAATTGTTATCGCGCTTTACCTGCTCAAGCAGATGGATATTACGCTCAACATTATGACGCTAGGCGCCATTACGGTAGCCATTGGTCGTGTCATCGACGATTCCATTGTCGTCATCGAGAATATCTATCGACGGATGTCATTATCTGGGGAGAAACTGAAGGGCAAGGAGCTGATTCTGGACGCTACCAGAGAAATGTTCGTTCCGATTATGGCGTCCACGATTGTCACTGTCGCTGTATTCCTGCCGATGGGACTCGTATCCGGCATGGTCGGTGAAATATTCCTGCCATTCGCGCTGACGATCGTATTCGCACTGGCAGCTTCGCTGCTCGTGGCGATTACCGTCGTGCCGATGATGGCGCATATGATGTTCCGCAATGGTCTGAAAGGCGCGAAGTCACATGACGATAAGCCGGGCAAGATGGCCATGTCGTACAAGCGCATATTGGAATGGTCGCTGAACCACAAGTTGGTCACATTCGGTATCGCTACGCTTATGCTCATCGGAAGCATCATGCTGTTCCCGCTGGTAGGTGCCAGCTTCTTACCGGAAGACGAGCAGAAGCAGCTGCTCGTCACGTACAATCCGGCGCCCGGCGAGACAAGAGAGCAAGTAGAAGAGATGGCGCTACAAGCAGAGAAGGTTCTTATGGAGCGCGAAAGCATTCGTATTGTGCAATACTCTGTAGGCGGACAAAATCCGTTCAGCCCGGGAGCTTCCAAGCAAGCGTTGTTCAACGTGAGCTATGACAAGGCATTCAAAGGGTTCACGGAGGAGAAGGATGCCGTCGTTCCTGTTCTGCAGGAGCTCGGAGGCAAAGGCGAATGGAAGCAACAGGACTTCTCTGGCGGCGCTATGGGCGGCTCGGGCCTTTCGTTGCTCGTCTTCGGACCAGATATGGAGTCGCTTCAGCCGGTCGTGAAAGATGTCATAGCGGAGCTGGAAGACGTGGAGGACTTGGAGAAAGTGGATTCCAGCTTGAACGAAACGTACGAGCAATATCGCATAGTTGCCAATCGGGATAAACTGAGCCAGTATGGATTAACAGCGGGTAACATCGCGATGACGCTTAGTCCGGTGCGCGATCGTCCTGTACTTGCAACAGTGGAGAAGGACGGCGAAGAAGTTAACATTTATATGAAAGTGGAAGAAAAAACATACAGCAGCCGCGCAGATTTGGAAAATGTCATGATTCCTTCACCTATGGGTACGGCGGTAGCATTGAAGGAAGTAGCGTCAATTGAGGAAGGCGAGACGCCCAACACGATCACGCGACGCGATGATCGCATCTATGCCGAAATTACGGCTGATGTGACCTCAGCCAACGTCGCCGCCGTATCAAAAACCGTTCAAGATCGCATTGATGCGATGGATCTGCCGAGCAATATTGAAATTGAGCAAGGCGGCGTAGCGGAGCAAATGCAGGAAACTTTCACTCAGCTAGGTCTCGCGATGCTGGCGGCTGTCGCCATCGTCTATCTGGTTCTCGTATTAACCTTCGGCGGCGCAGTAACGCCACTCACCATCTTGTTCTCGCTGCCGTTCACGGTTATTGGAGCTATGCTCGGCTTGCTTATCGCGGGTGAGACGGTTAGCGCCACAGCGATGATTGGGGGTCTCATGCTGATCGGTATTGTGGTGACGAACGCGATCGTGCTGATCGACCGCGTTATTAACAAGGAGAACGAGGGCTTGACAGTAAGGGAAGCACTGCTGGAAGCCGGCGTAACAAGACTTCGTCCGATACTGATGACGGCGATTGCCACTGTCGGAGCTTTACTGCCGCTAGCGCTTGGCTTTGAATCTGGCGGTCTCATCTCCAAGGGAATGGCGGTAACGGTAATTGGCGGTCTGACTAGCTCAACGCTGCTGACTCTCATTATTGTTCCAATCGTGTATGAGTTCCTGAATCGGAAGAAGGATAAAAAGAGAGCATTGGCATAAGAAATAAGCTAGCTGGAAGATAAAGCAAGCCTCGCGGGTGAACATCTGCGGGGCTTACTTTCGTATCGAGAGTTGAAAAATTAAATTTGCCCGAAAAGACGATTTTGAAGCGATATAGCTGCTATACTGTTGGAAAAGCTGGGAAAAGATTAACGACTGGAAAAGGAAGTGGATCATGATGTTCAGTCCGGAACAAACAACAATCGGTTTCGTAGGTGTCGGTGTCATGGGGGCCAGTATGGCTACCCATCTTCATCATGCGGGTTATGAAGTGCATCTCTATACGCGTACAAAAGCAAAAGCGAAGCCCCTGCTGGAGAAAGGGATGCACTGGGCTGATTCCCCAAGCGAATTAGCGAAGCAATGTCAATGCATCGTGACGATCGTCGGTTATCCTCGGGATGTCGAAGAGATCTACCTGGGAGAGAACGGCTTGCTGCATCATGCATCGCCTGGCTGTGTTCTTATTGATATGACAACGTCCAGCCCGCTGCTCGCCAAGCGGATCTACAAGGCAGCAGCAGAGAGGGGCATGCATGCACTGGATGCGCCGGTATCCGGCGGAGATGTAGGTGCAAGAAACGCTGCGCTGTCTATCATGGTAGGGGGCGACGCCGAGGTGTTCCAGCGTGCGGAGCCGATTCTGCGGCTAATGGGCAGCAATATTATACGGCAAGGTGAAGCCGGCGCCGGGCAGCATACGAAGATGGTGAACCAGATTGCGATTGCATCCAATATGATTGGCGTGTGCGAGGCGTTGGTCTATGCCAAGTCGGCTGGTCTCGATCCGGCATCGGTGCTGAACAGCATAGAGACGGGGGCGGCGGGAAGCTGGTCGCTGCAGCATCTTGCTCCGCGTATAATTGCGGGCAGGTTCGAACCGGGCTTCTTCGTCAAGCATTTCATCAAGGATATGGGAATCGCCTTGCAGTCTGCTGAAGATATGGCTATTCGTCTCCCGGGGCTCGAGCTTGCCAGAAAGCTGTATGGTGAGCTAGCGGATGCGGGGTTCGAGGATGAAGGCACACATGCGTTGTATAAACTATGGGAGATGAACAAATAGCAATCGGGAATGGGGGAACGACAGTGCGGAACACGTCCAGGCATCGTCCGATCCGACGTTCAAGGCTGCGATTATGGGCGGGAAAGTTCTATTGGATGACGCTCCACACTCCGCTTACCGTTACGGAGAGGCACAGGCACAGCTATGATGTGTTTCCCGATGCGGGCAGAACCCAACCGTTCGGCAGCGGAGCGACTTGCGCTTACAACTATCTCGATCTGCAAATTCGCAACGATACGCCCCATGTCTATCAGCTCTGCTTAACCGCGGCGGAACATACGCTTAAGGGAGAGTGGCGTTCTGTTCAACCACCGTCTTATCGTTATGAAATCTATGAAAGGGAGCATCGCATCCAGTCGCAGCCATGGGGAGGTTATATGCGCTGCAATGTGATCGCTCGGAGAATATGGAATTCGGACAATGAGTTGATCGGGGACGAATATGTCACGAGGAACGAGGCGTTGATGATGTATTCGCCTATGCTAGGAGAGAATGACGTACGGAGGCAAGCGGAATAAGAGACGGATGAGAGAGGCAAACTAGGGGACGATCAGCAATGCTGATACACAGGAGGTCGTTCCATATGATCAAGCAAGTCATCTTGAAAGCGATCATGCTATGCATCAGCTTGTCCGTGCAAGGCGGTCATCCCGACGATACAGCTGCTCTGCTAGCCCAGCCGGCCTATGCCCAGTGGGGGAGAGTAGCGATGGAGGAAACGGCAAAAGCTTATCAAGGCGCCTCTATTGTCGACTACAAGTATGAAGGAAGGCAGCCGGGAGCGACTGGCGAAGCCAAGGAAGTGTTCCGATTGTGGCTGCGCCAAGACGGACGGGAGTTTCCTGTACGGGTAACGATAACGGTAGAGACATCTACGGAACGTTTGGTAAATGTCAAGCTTGAGGAACTTCCGTCCAGGGGAAAGTGAATCCGAAAGAATATCCATATGCCAGCACTCCGAATGTTCGCCTGACTGCGCAGCGGGTGCTGGCTGCTTTCGTATGGCAGTAGAAACCATTCCTTACTGAATGACGTTAATAGTATACAGAAAGAGATGAGAGGAGAAGGGGAAAGAAAGATGCGGACTAAAAGCCAGAGTCGAATCAGAGCTCTACTCATCGCACTCGTGGGAGCTATGGGCTGCCTCATCCTGCTGCAAGGTACAACGTATGCGGATAAGAGCAGTATCGGAATAGAATCGAAGGTTGCGGCAGGCTATCAAGGGATGTATGAGCCCGGTCAGTGGTATCCCGTTCGTATTAGCTTGACGAACAGGTCTGATCGGCACTTGCAAGGCGAGCTTGTATTCTCTACGTATTCGACGGAATACGGCGCATCGGATTATGTGGTGGAGACGGAACTGCCGATGGAATCGGAGGTCGAAGTCGTCATCGGCGTTCCTGGCATGAATCTGGACAAAGAGAATAATACCATTCGCTTCTTCGAGCAATCCTACAAGGAAGGTAAGTCAATTCCGATCAACGGGGATACTTATGCGACTGGTCGTTCCGTAACCGGCAATGATGTGATTGGCGTTATATCGCGCGATCCTGATACATTCAACTTCATGCCTACGCTCAATCAGCGCGGTTATTCCATCGCCGTCATCCCTATGCAGACGGAGGAGCTGCCTGACGAAGCGACGATGCTGGACATGTTCGATACGATTGTACTTAACGACGTCGCTACCGGCAATTGGGACTCATCGCGTATAGCCGCTGTCAAGGAATGGGTGGCGAAGGGAGGGACATTAGTGTTGTCAGGCGGTTCGGGATATGCGAAGACGGCAGAGGCATTCCAGGAGATGGCTCCTGTTACGGGAAGCGGTACCACTGTCGTCAAGAACCCGAAGGCTATTGCTGCTGCAGGGGGGACGGAATCGAAGCTATCTGGTCCTATAACCGTGTCCATCGGCGAACAGACGCGCGGCTCCATTAAACTGACAGAAGGTGATATTCCGATCGCTGTTCTTCAGGAGTACGGCTTCGGTAGCGTCATCTATGCCGCATTCGATTCCTCCCTTGAGCCGATGGCTTCCTGGCCGGGCAGCGCGATGCTATGGGCGAAGCTGCTGCAAGGCTCGACATCGGCCTTGCAGTTGAACGCTTCTCCGAAAGGAGGAGACAATATGCTCTATTCCATGAACCAGTGGATAGACACGTTCCCTACGATTAAGCCTCCTAGCTTCTCTCTGCTGTTGGTGCTGTTCTGCACCTATATTCTCATCGCCGCTCCGCTGTTATATGCGCTACTTTCAAGACTTGACAGGCGGGAGTGGGCTTGGTGGATTGTTCCTTCTCTGGCTGTTGTCATGGGAGCAGCTGTATTGTTTGCCGGTGCGGGAGACAAACGCGTGCCGTCCGCTCATTCCATTGAGGTCATCCAGCTGTCGAGCGACGGTCATGCCGTCAGCTATGGCGGTGCCGGCGTATTCTCGCCAACGGGAGGAACCGTTACGATGCAATTCGCAGATGAGCGGATGCTTCGCTTATACGGCAACGATAACTCCTTCCGCGGCGGTCTGTCCGAGAGCGTCAATCATCAAGTACTGCAGGGAAGGCATGCAATCAGTGCCAGATGGCATAACGTACCTTACTGGTCAACGAGGAAGGTATGGATGGAGCGTAAGCTTATGTCTCCGGAGCAATCAGGAAGCTTGCAGGCGGATTTCGTCTCAGGCAACAGAGATATGAAGCTGAAGGTAACGAATCGTACAACCGACGACTTGCATGATGTGGCGCTGCTGATGAACGGTTCCGTTCTGCCGATCGGTAATTTGCCGCGTGGTAATAGCGGGGAAGTCACTCTATCCGGATTGACTGCTTCGGCGGGCAATAATCATTACTTTCACTACGGTGATACCATGTTCCCTTATCCCAATGGTGACCTAATTGACGAAAGTTATAGACAGCGGGATATGGTCAATTATTTCATGAACGATTATACCGGCGGACTGATGCAGAACAAACCGACGATTGTCGCGTTCAGCGAAGTTGGAGCAAGCCCGTTCACGATGAATGGCAAATCGGTCAAGTCTGACAATTTGCGCTTATGGCTGTACGAGCTAGACGATATGGAGACGTCCGCCATCGGCCTGAACCGCGAAGAGACATTGGAGCCGGTTATTGTATCCAGCTCACTGGAAAGCATGGAACAAATGCGGTACGGCGCACTCCTTGTAGGAGAGGGTGAGTTGATCATGGAATACTTGGTGCCTGATCATACGGCGGAATTAGATAACGTTCATATCAAGTATCCAATGACTTTCAAGCAGCCCGGCGTTCACTATACGATCTGGCATGAAGCAGGCTCGGAGTGGGTGGAGCTTCAGGAAGGGGAGCTGCCTGAGCCAGATGACTATATTATTGAGGGCCATACTATCCGAGTAAAGTTGGAGTCGACGGTTCATCAGGAGACGACGCTTCCTCAGATTACAATTAAGGGGGCGAATGACGATGAATGAAGGATCTGAGCGTGCTGCAGAGTGTCCGATGATCGATATAGCCGGTTTGAAGAAGAGCTTCGGTGCTTTTCAGGCATTGAAAGGAATCGATCTGAAGATCGATAGAGGCACCGTATTCGGCTTCGTCGGTCCCAACGGGGCG
Organism: Paenibacillus chungangensis; assembly: GCF_042675905.1. Taxonomy (NCBI): domain Bacteria; kingdom Bacillati; phylum Bacillota; class Bacilli; order Caryophanales; family Paenibacillaceae; genus Paenibacillus; species Paenibacillus chungangensis. Next base: position 311,097 of record NZ_JBHTJZ010000009.1, read on the forward strand.
GGCAAATCGACAACGATGTCGATCTTGGCTACGCTGCTTGCACCTGACGAGGGGTTTGCACGGGTCGATGGACTGGATGTGACGAAGCATCCGCACGAGGTGCGCAAAAAAATCGGTTATATGCCGGATTTTTTCGGCGTATACGACCAGTTCAAAACCGTGGAATATTTGCATTTCTACGGGGCCAGCTACGGCATTCCGAAGGCGGACCGCGAACAGCTGATTCCGCAGCTGCTGGAGCTTGTCAATTTGAGCGACAAGCGTGAAGCCTACGTGGACTCTCTGTCTCGAGGCATGAAGCAGAGACTGTGCCTGGCTCGCTGTCTCGTGCATGATCCTGCGCTGCTCATCCTCGACGAGCCGGCATCCGGACTTGATCCCAGGGCACGAATTGAGATGAGGGAGATATTGAAGGAATTGAAGGCAATGGGCAAAACGATTCTCATCTCCTCGCATATTTTGCCCGAGCTCGCGGAAATGGTAGATGAGATCGGCGTAATTGAGCACGGACAGCTGGTCGCAGTCGGTCATGTGGGAGACATCCAAAACCGGCTGCGCACAAAGCGTTTTCTTCATATCCGTCTACTGGAACGGCTGGAGGAAGCGGAAAAGCTGCTGTTGGCATGTCAGCATGTGAATCGGGTATTGCGCGACGAACATGGTATCCGCATTTATTTCGGCGGCGGTGACGAAGAACAGGCTAGGCTGCTGAATCAACTGATGGCCGAAGGGTTTCGAGTTGTGTCGTTCAGTGAGGCGCAGACGAACCTGGAAGACGTATTTTTGGAGATTACGAGAGGAGGGGATGAGGAGCATGCATGATTACCAGCATGGATGGAAGAGAAGCGGTGCGAACTGGCGCCACTTGCTGATCAACCCCGTACTGAACAAGGAATTCCGGCTTCGTATGCGCTCGAAGCGGGCGATGTGGACGCTGTTTTTCTATTTGTTCGCTATCGGTCTTCTTACGTTTACCGCCGTGTATTTGACACAGGTCATATCTGGCAGGTCCAACTCGTTCAATCCGGATAGCGGAAGAATGTTGTTCATCTTCCTGAGCATGGCCCAGATGGGGCTAATCGCGTTCATGGCACCAGGGCTGACGGCGGGCATCATCAGCGGCGAGCGGGAGAAGCAGACACTCAATCTGCTGCTTACGACGCCGCAGAGCTCGGCGACGATTATTATGAGCAAGCTGGCGGCTTCATTAAGCTTCATGGTGCTGGTCGTTCTAAGTACAATTCCGATGTACAGTATAGTGTTCCTGTACGGCGGGGTGTCTCCGAAGCAGCTTATATTTGTGTTTCTGTATTACCTCTTTCTCATGCTGGTGCTCGGCTCGCTCGGCATCATGTTCTCCACGCTGTTCAAGCGGACGATGCTGTCGGTCATTGTGACCTACGGGGTAACGTTGTTCTTGTTCGCGGGAACGGTAGTCATTTATTTTCTTCTTCAGGCGTTCCTGCAGCAATCGTCTGTACAGTATGGAGCCGTCAGCTACTGGATGGGTCATGTGATGGCCTTGAATCCCGCCGCCGCCCTGTACAGTCTGTTCGAACCAACCTTCTCAGACAGTGTCTATCGTTCCATCAGCTGGAGCGGTCCTAGCAGCGTACAGTCTGCACCGCTTCAGCTGTGGCAACTGTTCCTGATCGTCTACACTGTTCTCATCGCGCTGGCATTATGGATTGCCATTCGCAAGCTGCGACCTAGCCTGAAGAGAAGAAGGTAATCTCCAATTATTGAAGACGAAGGTGGTATGTCGATGGAAGAGGATCGATTGGCCTTGCAGAAGCTGATTCGTCCCGTGCGCAGTAGACTGTTGTTCTTCCGCTGGCTGCAATGGTGTCTTACCGGGTTAATTCTCGGCAGCGGAGCGGCGTCGGTCGTGCTGGCGGCGAGCCGGCTATGGCCTCTTCCTTATGCGAAGCTTATCGCTTGCGCGCTGCTGGTAACGGGACTGCTGGCGGCCTTCATCGCAGCCGTGCGAAGGGGAGTGTCTCTGCGGGAGGCGGCGAAGGTGATCGACAAAGGGGAGGCGGAAGACGCCGTATTGACGGCAATGGACAATATGGGAAAGGAGGGGGCCTGTAGCGAAGGAGAAGCGCGGCTGCTGCTATGGCAACGGCAGGATGCTATTCGGGCGGTAGAGCGATTCGTCGCCAATCTGCCGCAGCGGGTGCCATGGCCGCCATGGAGCACGTGGCGACTGGGCGTATACAGCGTCTCAGTGCTGTATACGCTCCTATTGGTGCTGTTCCTCCTGCCGAATCCGATGGATGAGCGGGCGTCGGCGATGCTTGCCCTTCGGGAAAGAGCTGCACAACTGGAGGAAGAGCTTGATGAGCTGATCGCTGAAGTAGATGAAGAGACGCTGTCGGACGAGATGGAGGCGGAGCTGCTGCAGCCGCTGGAAGAGCTGAGAAGTCAGTTGCAGGATATGAGCGCAGACGGCGAGCTGGAAGAAGAGCTTCGGAACGCGATAGAGCGTCTGGAACAGCTCCGTAGCGAAGCGGAAACCGCAGTGAAGCGGCTGGAAGCGACAGCGGAGGCGATAAGCGATGAGGCGCAGCTCTCTGATCTCGGTCAGGCTCTGCAAGACCGAGACATGAAAGGCATGCAGCGGGCGATCGAAGCGCTTCGATCGGAGCTGCAGGCTCTCGCGCCAGCGGAGCGCGAAGCGCTGGCGCGAGCATTGGAGCGGCTCGCTGCCGAGCAGCCGCTCCAGGAAGGCGCCGACGATGCACTGTCGTCGGCGCTGATGGCGGCGGCGCAGCAGGCGCGCGCCGCCGGAAGCGGCGGGGCGGCGACGGGCGAAGCCGCCCCGGGGAGCGGCGCGGATGACGGCCTCGCCGCGCTGGAGCAAGCGCTCGCCCATGGCATAAGCCAGGGCGAGCTGGAGAGGCTGGCCCGTGATGTGTCGGGCCAGCTTAGCCGCAGCAGCGGGCAGGTGCCCGCTGCGGGTGAATCGCCGCCGCCGGGACGGCCTGGCGGCGGCGATGGCGGCGCGCCCGGCAACGGCGGCAGCGACATGCAGCCGGGATCCGGCTCCGGGAACGGGGATGAAGTAGGCGCTGAAGGCGTGAACGGAACTGACAATGGAGAAGGAACTGGTACCGGCGCTGGATCTGGCACTGATGCAGGAACTGGTACTGGTGCAGAATCTGGTACCGGCGCTGGATCTGGTAATGGAACAGGTTCTGGAGGTGCATCAACCGGCGGTGGTGCGGGCACATCCAGCGGAAGCAGAACGACGGTAACGACGCCCCGTACAATGGAAGGGGTAGGCGAAGGTCATTGGGATGGCGGACCTTCTACGGGCGGCGATATCAGTAAGGGTGGACCATCCATAGGGAAGGAGGGCGTAACGAGGCCGTATGAAGAAGTGTTTGGCGAGTACTCTCGTCAGGCAAGAGAGTCGCTTAGCCGCGGCAGCTTGCCATCCAGTATGCAGGAGAAGGTAAAGCGATACTTTGAGGCGATTCAGCCGGAGTGAAGAGCTGGATATATGACTGTAATTCAGGAACGTTTGTGTGTCTTGTATGAAATTTCGTACAAAATCGTCACGAAAGTTGGATTAGAGGGGCAATTTGTATGAAATTTCGTACAAAATCGTCACGATAATGGAAACAGCTTGTACTATCTGAACGTCAAATGGATGACGAATATGATCGGGGGGGGAGTTGTCATGCTGGAATCGCGAGAGCAGGTACATGAAGCGTCGGTGCGAATGACGCGGTTGAAAGAGGAGATCAGCCGGGTCATTGTGGGGCAGGTGGAAGTGATCGAACAGTTGCTTTGGTGTCTGTTCGCCGGAGGACATGCGCTGCTGGAAGGCGTTCCGGGGTTGGGCAAGACGATGCTCGTCCGAACAGTAGCCGATGCAGTCAGCTTGCAATTTTCACGTATTCAATTTACACCCGACTTAATGCCATCGGATATTACGGGGACGACGGTCATTGATTTCGGCAGCGGGGGACGGCAAGAGAGAATGTTCCAACAAGGTCCGGTGTTCGCCAATATAGTATTGGCCGATGAGATTAACCGGGCAACGCCCAAGACGCAGAGCGCGCTGCTGGAGGCGATGGGAGAAGGCTCGGTGACGGCAGGAGGCTCGACTCATCAGCTGCAGAAGCCATTCTTCGTCCTGGCCACCCAGAATCCGATTGAACAGGAAGGCACCTATCCGCTTCCGGAAGCCCAGCTCGATCGGTTCCTGATCAAGATCGGCATCCAATACCCCACGCGCGAAGAGCTGAAGGAAATTGTTCGGCGCACGACGGCAACGGCCATTCCGAGAGCGGAAGAGGTAATGGACGGCCATGATGTGGCCGCCATTCAAGCGATAGCAAGAGGAATTCTGATCGGGGAAGAAGTGTTGGATCTGGCAGCGAGGCTGGTCATGATGACGCATCCGGCACAGTCTGACACGCCGGAGACGGTAAAGCGCTATGTCCAATATGGGGCAGGGCCGAGAGCCGTTCAGGCGTTAGTAGCGCTAGGGAAGGTCAGGGCGCTGCAGGCGGGCAGGCTGCAGGTGTCGTGGCAGGATATAAAAGAAGTGGCGAAGCCCGTCCTAAGACATCGTGTCATACTGACCTACGAGGCGGAAGCGACGGGACATTCAGCCGACGAGATAACGGATGCAATCGTTGCTTCCTTAGAGGCTTCCAGATGAGCGATCTTCGTGCCAATGCGGCAAGGTATACGCCTGACGAGGCATTGCAGCTGCTATTCCCCCGGCAGGAGCTGCTGCTTCAGCTTCGTCGGCTGCGTGTGGCAGCTTCAGTTCGGACGAGAGGCATGCTGGCGGGCAGGCGACGCTCGGCTACGCTTGGCAGCTCGATGGAATTCGCCGATTATCGCGCATATGTACCGGGAGACGACATACGATGTCTGGACTGGAATGTATATGGGCGCACAGGAAAGGCATATATCAGGCAGTATTGGGATGAACAGGAGCTATCGCTTCAGCTTGTGCTGGACGCCTCCCGTTCGATGACCCACTTCGGAGACGGCGACAGCAACAAGTGGCATTACGCTCTTCGTCTCGCGGCAAGCGTCGGATATACGGCACTCGGTTCTGACGACCGGGTAGCCGTTAACATGCTGCAGCCAGGCCAAAGCGGTGCAAGCTTGCCGTTCCTTCACGGCCGGGCGAGCGCTGTGAAGCTGATGTCGTTCTTGTCTGACTTCTGGCGTTCCGACTGGGAGCGTGACCGATCGGAAGGAATGGTCGGCGGGAAGCGGACAAGGCGGCAAGGCGAGCCTGCCGAGCCTGCCCATTACAAGGGGCGGCAAGCGGCAGGGAACGAACCCCATACGCAGGTCGAACTGGATATGTTCAGCATGTTCCAAGCCCAGTGCGGCTATATGCGTCCCGGAGCGACATGGCTGTTCACGGACGCTTGGTTCGAAAGCGGGATAAAGGAAACGCTGCTGATGCTCGCCGGGAAGCGGCAGCATACGGTGCTGGTCCATCTGCTCAGTCCAAAGGAGCAGCATCCCCGATTAGACGGCGAATTGCTGCTGATCGACAGCGAGCTGCGGAGCGGCAAGGAAGCGGCTGTCTCCAGACGGCTGCTTCACGATTATGATGCAGCGCTGGCGAGCTACAAGCAAGAGCTTGCCGCGCTTTGCTCGGAGCTTGGAGCCGTGTACTTGTTCGCGGATACAGGAAAGCCTGTGGAGAACGCGATTGCGGAATGGATTCGCATACCGGGAGCGTTAAGCCGGCAATAGGCGAAGATGAGTTGCGGAAGGAGGAGTGCGATGCAGTTTTTATCTGCGGCGTCTGCATGGTTTGCTGCGGCTTTGCCGGCAATCATTCTCATGTACTTGCTCAAGCGAAAATATGAAAGGACCGAGATTGCAAGCCACTTGCTATGGAAGCGGGTATTGAAGGAGCAGGAGGCGAACGCTCCGTGGCAGAAGCTGCAGAGCCGCTGGCTGCTGCTTCTGCAATTGATTATAGCCTCACTCGTCGTAATGGCGCTTATGGAGCCATATTGGGAGCGGCCGTCCCGGTCGACCCATCATGCCGTGCTGCTTATCGATCGCTCCGGCAGCATGACGAAGGAGGCTTCCGCAGCGCCGTACGACGGAACGAATGGCCATTCGACGATACTGAATAAGGCCATAGTCGAAGCGAAGAACTGGCTGGACAGTCAGCCGGAGAAGCTGCTCGTATCAATCGTCGTTACCGGCAAGCAGCCGACGCTCATCGCTGCGGGGTTGCGAGATCGTGACAGAGCAAATGAACTGCTGTCGGCTATCACCCCATACTATGGAACAACCGATTATATGGCGGCGCTGTCTTTGGCCGATTCCTTGCATGAGGATCAGCCAGGCGGTCTGACCGTCTTGTTCTCGGACGGGCAATGGGGGAGTATCGAAGAGTTGTCATCTATTCAGCTTCGAGCGCCTTTGCGTTTTATGGAAACCAATGAGAGCTCGACGGGCAATCATGTTGCGCTGGTCTCATTCGATATTGCGGGCAAGTCCGGCGAAGAGCCGGGTTACTACGGCATGGCGGCAATCCGGAACAACGGCGACGAGGCCGTGAACAGCGTCGTCGCGCTGTATGCCCATTACGCCGACCGGGCGCCCGAGATGGTGGGAGAGCTGACGTTGCATGCGGCCCCCGACTCTTGGCAGAGCGCCGAGATTCGGCATCTACCTCCCGCCGATTATTACCGGGCTCAGCTGCAGAGCGATGCAGTGACGATCGATAATGTCCTCTATCAATTTCCCGGCGATACCGCTGCCGGCAAAGTGCTGCTCGTGACAGAGGGAAATCTGTTCCTGGAGAAAGCGCTGCAGCTGTCAGGATTGACCGTCATGAAGGCTACTCCCGATGGCGCTGCCCCGGCAGGAGAGACGGCGGCATCAGTAGATTGGGCGGTGCTGGATACGAATGCCGATGCTCTGCTTGAGGAAGCGGAATGGTCGGCGCTCCTTGCTACGTTGCCTTTATGGGTGATCGACCATCCCGAGGCTTCAGATGGTCTGCTTAGACCGTCTTCCAGCCATATCGTTATCGGAGAGCATCCCGTAACCAAGCATCTCCAACTGGCAGATATGCATATTGGAGCGCTGGGCAGCTACGAGCGAGAAGAGATGGCATGGGGTGAAGCGATTATCACATATGGAGGAACTCCGGCCTTGTATGCCGGTACTGTGGGCGGACTGCCGCGCCTGTGGCAGTCATTCCGTCTTCAGGATACGGACTGGCCTCTCAGACCAGAATTCCCTGTGTTCGTCCTGCAAGCCGCAAGCTGGATGAACGGCGGACTTCATCCGCATCTGGGAACGGTCGTCGCAGGCGATACGATGGAGTTCGCCACGACAGCAGGAACGCTTCAGGCGAAGTGGGAGCTAGTGGCTTCCGCGGATGAGTATACGAAGCAGGAGCTGGAAGCCGTACGCGGAGAAGCAGCCTATATGCGGCTGGACCGGACGACCCATGTCGCTCCGCAGCTTCCCGGATTGTACCGGCTGATCGAGCTTGGAGAGCAAGGACGGGTGCTGGCACAGCGATATTTGCATGTGAAGGCGGATGAGAAAGAGTTCATGAATCGGACGAATCCAGCCGACTGGATATTGCTTGAAGAGACATCTGGCAGTTCGGGAACGGATCAGGCTTATTCCTCCAGAAAAGGTGATTCTATATGGACGCAACAAGACGGAATGCTTGCGAATTCACCAATATACGCATGGATCGCCCTGCTCCTTCTACTGCTTCTTGCGGCGGAATGGGAGGTGTATCGTCGTGGGTATTGAACTGTCATCACCGCTGGCAATGTTGCTGCTACTGCCGTCTCTATTGCTGCTATGGTGGATGCTGAAGGGAACGCTTCGATTGCGTGGCAGCCGCAAGTTCGCGGTCATCGCGACGAGAGCGATCATACTTGGCCTGCTTGTAGCGTTGGCTGCAGGCATCCATCCTTACAAGCTGCTGCAACACCGCCAAGTCGTCATCGTCGCGGACCGTTCAGCAAGCATGGAGGACGAGGCTGGGCTGGAACAATGGATTGCGGGGGCATGGAGCAGCAAGCAGGACGATGACGGCGTAGCGGTTGTCGCATTCGGTGCCAATGCGGTTATCGATTCCATCCCGTCTGCGCAAGCCGAGGCGGATCAAGGGCGGTACGCATTCATCGCCAAGCCCAACTCTTCCTTTACGAATATGGCAGCAGGTATGCGCCATGCCGCCGCTCTTCTGCAGGGTTATGATGGAGGTCGAATCGTGCTGGTGACCGATGGGAAAGAGAATAGCGGCGATGCGCGGCGGGAAGCCAGATTGTTGAGAGATGCCGGGATTCCTGTGGATGTCTATCATTGGCCGTCCGGGGGAGGGAGCGATGCGGCGATTGAAGCGTTGAAGCTACCCGCCGTCATGAAGGAAGGCGAGTCGTTCTCATTCCAGATCTCTGTTCGCAGCACCTTCAGCGGCATGGCGGAGTTGAGGTTGTACGAGGGAAACAAGGAGGTCGGAATATCCGGGGTACAGCTGGAGAGAGGGGATAACCTGTTCTCCCTGCGAGGCGTCGCTTCGGAAGCGGGATTTCATACCTACAGAGCTGAACTGTATGCGGAAGCAGACGGGCAAGCCGCCAACAATACGGCACATGCGTTCAGCCGCATTACAGGACCCGGGACCGTCCTTATTGTAGAGGGAGAGCCCGGCTCGTCGGGCAATATGGAAGCAGCGATTGCCGCTTCTTTCATCCGAACGGAGACTGTCTCGCCAGAGCAGCTTCCTCTAGAGCTGACCGATTATGCCGCATATGACAGCGTTGTGCTGAATAACGTACCCGCCACGCGTATTTCGGAGAAGCCGATGAGATGGCTGGACAGCGCTGTTGCCGACTTCGGAATTGGACTAGTTATGCTGGGCGGAGACAGCAGCTTCGGATTGGGCGGCTACTTCGACACGCCGATTGAGCGCGCATTGCCCGTATATATGGATCTGCAGGGGAGGAAGCAGATGCCGACTCTTGGTCTGACGCTCATTATCGACCGCTCCGGCAGCATGTCCGGCCATAGCCTGGAGCTGGCGAAGGAAGCGGCGATGCGGACGGTGGAGCTGATGCGCGAGGAGGATACGGTCGGAGTTATCGCCTTCGATTCCTCTCCATGGTGGGTGGTGGAGCCGACTCGTCTGCAAGACAAGGAATCCGTCCTATCGGCGATACAAGCAATTGGTGCAGATGGCGGAACTGATATATACAAGGCGCTTCAGAGCGGATTCGAGGGGCTGCTTAAGGTCGACGCGCAGCGCAGACATATGATTCTGCTAACCGATGGACAGTCTGCGACGTCGACGCCCTATTCCACGATCACGAACGGCATGAAGGAGAATGGGATAACATTGTCCACTGTCGCTGTCGGTCAGGGTGCTGACAAGCGTCTGCTGGAGGAGCTGGCGTCTGCCGGAGCCGGCCGGTATTACTATACGGAGGATCAGAGTACAATCCCTGCCATATTCAGCCGAGAGACCGTACTCATCTCCCGTACCTATGTCGTGGAAGGAGCGATTGCGCCGATTGTCGGTTCGGCCGGCGACTGGGAAAGGCTGTGGCAAGATGGCGTTCCACAGCTGCAAGCCTATATTGCCACAACGCCGAAGGAGCTTGCCGAGGTTGCCCTCTGGTCCTCAGAGGAAGACCCTCTGCTGGCAAGGTGGTCGTATGGCGCAGGCAAGACGGTAGCCTGGACGAGTGATTCGGCCGGCAAGTGGTCGCGGGATTGGGTATTGTGGCCATCTTATCCCAATGTGCTAACGGAATGGGTGAAGTGGACGTTCCCGCAATTCCAGCATGAGCAGTACCAGATCGAGACGAGACTAAGAGGCGAAGCGGCGGAATTGACAGTCACCAGCACCACCGATCATTCCCCTTCCGTGAACGGTACGTTAGCCGTCCGTATCCGGGAGCATTCCGGGAATGAGCGTACAATCGGATTGTCTCCGGCGGGACTCGGTCAATTCCGGGGCGAGCTGCCGTCCGCTGAGCCGGGTGCATACTTGGCCGGCATCGGCAGCCTGAATGACGAAGCGTTCACTGGCGGAACGACTGCTGGATTCATTATTCCGTATTCCCCGGAATACCGGATTGGGGGAGACGAGGGAGAACAACTTCTGCACGCTGTCGCTTCATTGACGGGCGGCAGAGTCTTACAGTCGGAGGAAGAAGTGTTCCGGTTCCAGCCTCCCGCGATAAGGAAGCCGTATGACTGGACAAGAGAGATGCTGATTGCCATATTGCTGTTATGGCTGCTGGATATCGCACTGCGCCGATTATCCCTGCCTTGGGCCGGCTGGGCCGGATTGCTGCGCCGAGCAATGTTCCGCAAGAAGAGCGGAGTGCCAGAACGGCTAACCACTGGCGATTCGCAGCATGTGCTGGTAAGAATGAAGGAGAGGAAAGCCAAGCGGAGCTCATTTTCATCCAGTAGCCATGCAGGCGATGAAGGTCATGTGCGGCTGCGAGAAGAGGCGAAGGACGCACCGCTTTCATCAGAGAGGCTGACAGGCGAACAATCTGACAATAGAGATGATAGAATGAGTGTCGAGCAAGAGAATGCGCAAACCGCTACGGTCAGTCGGCTGCTCGCTGCCAAAAAGAAAAACAGACAATAGTGTCTTTCATCCTGAATAGAGCATGATGAAAACCGTTGTCCATATCGCTATGGACTTTGCGCGCATGACACGTTACAATGCTAACAGCAATGCAATATGAGCTGGAAAGGAGTTGCCGTAACAACATGATACGTGATATTACAGCTGCCGACCTGCACAGCAAGCTGGAGCAAGGCGCTGCAATTAATCTCATCGATGTCCGCGAGCCCGACGAATGGGAAGAAGGACATATTTCGCAAGCGCGAAGCATTCCTCTATCGGAATTTCAGGCGAGAGAAGATGAAGTGCATCAGGAGGAAGGCGATGTCGTCATTATTTGCCGTAGCGGAGGACGCAGTGGCAAAGTGTGCGAATATATGCGCTTGAAAGGGTTCGATGTTGTCAATGTATGCGATGGAATGCTGGCATGGCCAGGAACCGTCGTTACAGGTCAATAATGCATTATGAACGGGACTTATGCAGAGAAGCTGCTGTCCCGTTCATTTTAGTTCCGAGAGGGATAGAAGTTAACTGTAAGGAATATGAGCGGAAGAGATCAGGAGGCCTGCTATCATGAGTGAACTGAATGAATCCAGACTTCTGGCTATGCCAAAGGTGGATTTGCACGTTCATCTGGACGGAAGCGTAAAGCCGGAGACCGTTATCGATCTTGCTAAGCGGGAAGGAATGGCATTGCCTGCATGGGATGCGGCCGGATTGACCCGCTATATGAAGGTGGAGAGAGATTGCGCCAGTCTCAAGCAGTATTTGGAGAAATTTCATTTCGTCGGGGCATTCCTCCATACGCCTTACGCGCTTGAGAGGGTTGCGTATGAACTTGTAGAGCAATCGGCAGCGCATCGCTGCCGTTATATCGAGGTGCGTTTCGCACCGCAACTTCATCGGGAACGCGGCTTATCGGTCAGAGATGCCATTCGTCATGTCGTAGAAGGGCTGCAGCGTGGAGAACAGGCGTTCAAGGTGAAAGCGCGCTGCATTGCTATTTGCCTTCGGGGCCACGATAAAGTTCAGAATGTAGAAGTGATTAGGGCGGCTGCTGAGTTTTTGGGGAAAGGAATTGTAGCGGTGGACCTGGCAGGCGCAGAGGCGGCTTATCCGCCAGGACTGTACGAGGAGGAGTTCAGACTTGCTCGGAAGTTAAACTTGCCTGTAACGATCCATGCTGGAGAGGCGGGCGGCGCGGATAATGTGGAGATTGCGATTACTGTCCTTGGGGCTAGCCGAATTGGTCATGGTGTAAGGCTTAAGGAGGATATGAACGTTTTTGGGATCGTTCGGGACAGGAGAATCCCGCTGGAATTTTGCCCGAACAGCAATATTCAGACAAAAGCTGTGAGCAGCTGGGAAAACTATCCTATTCGGGACTATTTCCAACAGGGCATCACGATTACAATCAATACCGATAATCTAACAGTGTCGGATACGACGATTACGAAGGAGTTTGCTGCGATCGTCGCCCATTTCTCGTTTACAGAAGATGAATTATGTCAACTTGTTCGCAACGGGGCGCAAGCTGCCTTCTTGCCACCTGCAGAGAAACAAAAATTAATTTCTGAGATTGATGATGCCTTAAAGGCGTGGGTAAGTGACGAATAATCAGCATCGTTGCTTGACAAAAAGCACTCTTCATGAGAGTGCTTTTTTTGTGTTTTCGTTTTTTGCACGGCTTGTCATGAGCGGCAGACAACTTGTCATATAGTAGGAAGAAAGGAGGCGCGTGGCTAATGACAGTAGATTCAAACATAATAATGGGCGAGATTGCGGAGCTGGAATTTCAGCTACAAGGCATGCATTGCACCGCATGCGCGTCCAGGGTCGAGAAGTCGCTGTCTCGTATGGACGGCGTAAGCGAGGTCGCGGTCAGTTTCCCACTCCGAACGGCTTGGGCTCAGGTGGAGACCGACAAAGTGAGCCTTCAGGCAATGAAGGACGCCATCGCCAGGCTGGGCTTCACTGCGACGATGAATCAGTCGCCCTATACTAGCCTGCAGCGAGAGCGGAAGCTGATGCTTATGCGCTTGCTTCCCGCCATTCTCCTCTCTCTCCCCCTGCTTGCGGGTATGGTTCATCATATGGCGGGGCTATCCCGATTAGCCGCCATGCTGCCATCCTGGATAGCGGACCCGTACGTACAATTGACGCTTGCTACCGTTATCCAATTGGGAATCGGCCTACCTTTCTATATCGGGGCGTACCATGCAATCAAGCAGCGAAGTGCCAATATGGACGTGCTTGTCGTCATCGGAACGTCTGCAGCTTATCTATATAGCCATTATGCCGTGTTGCACTCTCTGGGAGGTCCTTATTACTTCGAAACTTCAGCAGTAGTCATTACCGCTGTTCTGCTGGGCAAATATCTGGAGACGACCGCATCGCTTCGTTCGCAAGTACAATCGGACGGCTTCGGCAGCTTGCAATCATCTTATGCAACAGTAGAGCGGGCAGGCGAGAAGAATCGCATTCGTACGGAATATGTGAGGACGGGCGATACGGTATGGGTCGGCGATAAGGAAATGATTCCTGTCGACGGCACAGTCCTGCAAGGAGACGCACTGGTGAACGAATCTATGCTTACTGGCGAGAGTCGCGCGGTGCACAAAAGCCCCGGCGATTGTCTATGGGCAGGTACGACACTGGACAGCGGCCGATTGAAAATAAGAACGACATCTGCCGGACACGCCACGTTACTCAACAGAATTAGGGAGCAAGTTATGGAAGGACAGCGCTCCAAGTCAACGCTGCAGGGTCAAGTCGATGCAGTGGCTGGCTGGTTCGTTCCCATGATGCTAGGCTTCTCCGCCATCACTTTCCTGCTGTGGGGGCTGTTGCTTCAACCTGGAGAATGGAGCCATGCGATGATGTGCGCAATTGCTGTCATGCTCGCCGCGTGTCCTTGCGCGCTCGGTCTGGCCGCTCCGATCTCGCTAGTCATCGCTTCGGGACGACTGGCGAAGAGCGGAATCATTGTCAAGGATGCGGTAGCGATTGAGCGGCTTGCGGGAATCGATACGATCGTATTCGACAAGACCGGCACATTAACCGAAGGCCGGCCGTCTGTCAGCGCGTTGGATGCATGCGAAGAAGGCTCCATGTCGGTGCTGCGAATTGCTGCAGCGGTTGAAGCGAAGTCAGAGCATCCGCTGGCCGTCGCCATTCGCGAAGCTGCGATGAAGAAGGGAATCGTGATCCCGGAAGCGGAATCGTTAACATACAGGCCAGGTTATGGCGCAGAGGGGATGCTGCAAGGGGAACGTATCGCATTGGGCAACATGAGACTGCTGAAGGAGAAGGGCAGCAAGCTCGGGAAGGAAGCCCAGCTGTCTGCTCAGCTATTGGAGTCATCGGGTGCTACTGTTCTGTATTCCATAAGAGGGGAAGAATGCATCGGTATTATCGGCTTCTCGGACAGCATCCGAGCGGAGGCTCCGCGAGTCGTTGAAGCGCTTAAGAAGCTGTCAGTAAGGCCTGTCATGGCGACAGGCGATAATATCGCTCCTGCGGAAGCTATCGCTGCGAATGCGGGCATAGTCGAGGTGCGGGCCAGCATGCTGCCCGAGCATAAGCAGCGACTAATCGAGCAATTGCGACGAGAAGGCGCTAAGATTGCTATGGTAGGAGACGGGTGGAATGACGCGCCGGCATTGGCTGCTGCCGATGTCGGCATCGCGATGGGCAGCGGTACGGAAGGGGCGCTTGGAGCAGGACATGTCACACTGATGTTCTCGCGATTGCAGAGTATTCCTGAAGCAATTGCGATAAGCAGAAGGACACTTGGGAACATTCGCCAGAACTTGCTATTCGCCTTTACCTATAATGTTCTTATTATTCCCTTCGCAGCCATTGGCTGGCTGGCGCCTTGGATGGCGGGGACGGCGATGGCGCTTAGCTCGGTATCCGTCGTTGCCAATGCGCTGCTGCTGGGACGCCGGCTCCATGTCGACAGCTATGAAGCGGCGGGTTGTCGATGAGCGGGCTTCATAGCGTAGGCCTCATCCTGCTGACGGGCTTGTTAAGCGCCCCTCACTGCATCGGCATGTGCGGAGGGATCGTCGCGAGTGTCACGCTTCAATCGCCGGTATCTGCGACGGAATCGTCTCTTCTGTATAATAGCGGTCGCCTGCTCTCTTACAGTATGTTCGGCGCGGTGCTCGGAGCCGCCGGCTCCTTCGTCAATGTCGCCGGCGGATTCGCGGGAGTGAAAGGGATTGCCTCTATACTGGGGGGGTGCTTCGTACTGTTATGGCTATGGCGCAGATTCCAATTACCCTTCATGCACCGCTTGTCATCGCTGCTCCACAACAGACTGGTTAATAGGGCTCAGCAAGTATCGACATCCAGAGGCAGCCGCCGAGCACAGGTGCTCGCTGCGGGGGTCGCCTTCGGCTTCCTGCCATGCGGATTGACATATGCAATGGGCATGAATGCTGCAGCTTCGGGAAGTGTGCTGGGTGGAGCGCTCATCATGCTTCTCTTCGGCGCAGCTACTTTTCCCGCTTTGGCTTTCGCCGCAGCGGTAGCCGCTCTGACAGACAAGCGCTGGCGCAGATGGGTGAGAAGGGTGGGGACGATATGCGCTTGTATCGTAGGCGTACAATCGATTCTTCGCGGACTGGCCGTCAACGGGCTGATCCCGTCACTGACGCCATGGCTGTGGTAAGCCGGCTTAGTCGTAGACGGCATGGAAGACATTGTTCAGTTCAATCGTTTCAAATGCGGGATGCGCAATGGTCAGGCTTGCTTGCCACCTTCCGGCCATAAGGGGCATCCCTTCACCTTCATAGACGCCGGGGGACGATTCCGTTAAGACAAAGCTGTAATCACCGCATACCATACCGATCATATTCAACTGCATCTGTAAGCTCATATCCGTAATAGGTTTTCCGGCCATATTATGCAAGGAAATCCTGAACGTATTCAGTTCCAGCGCTCTGGCAGGGAAGTTGTCAATCTCCCAGTTGACTTCGCCTTGCGGAATAGCTTGTTTGGGCATGAACGAGTAGGCTGTGGAATGATCGGATTTCAGCTGCAGGACGATGAGAGCGGCGCCGACCGCCAACATCATGGCTGAGGCAACGAAGAAGCGTGTTCTGAGCAAGGCATGGCCACCTCCAATCTCCTTATGGATTTTCAACTGTGTGCGCTATTAATTACGTATGCGCAATGCTGTGAATTTACTACGATAGAAGTAGAATGCTTGTGTTGTGACGATGCTTTGCCAGCTATTGGGTCGCTCATGATTGAAATGCCTTAAAAGCGGGCTTATTTGTCGTTGGACAGCATGGATGATTGTGGCTATAATGTCCTAGATAAGCCAGTGGCGCCGAAAAGCAGCTTCGAGGCAAACGATAATCTTGGGTTTATTCACCGTGAGGGTAAGGTACAGACAGGTGTCCAATGGAGAGGGGAAAAAGCGGAGCATGAACGCAATTGAGCGAAGGATTAGGGATTTGAACAACTTGCGGCCGGATCTTACGGCACGAGAAGATCTTCAGCAATACTGGGAAGAAACGCTTCAAACCTTCAACGACAAACCGCTGAACAGCAGCAGAACGCAAGTGGAGAGTCATATGGAGGGCGTGGAAGCGTATGAGGTGCACTTTGAAGGCTTTGATGGAACACCGATAAGAGGGATGTATGTGCACCCAGCTGGCGGGAAAGAACGAAAATGGCCGTGTATTGTAACCTATCCGGGGTATCAGGGCACTTATTACGAACCGGAAAGTCTGGCCATGTGGGCGTGTGCGGGTTACGCTGTTCTTGCGATTGACCTTCGCGGCCAGAAGGGGGGAACCGGGAGTCAGCTGACATTCGATAGCGGTGTTATTAAAGGCTTCGTCTCGCAAAATATAACGGACAAGTATCGCTGCTACTACCGAGCAATCGTCGTGGACTGCTTGAAAGGGTTGGAATGGGCGGCGCAACAACCGGAGGTGGACAAGAGGAGAGTGGCGACAGTCGGAAGCAGTCAAGGCGGCGGCATAGCGCTGCTTACGGCTGCGCTTAGCGACATTCCGTCCGTTGCAGTCGCCCATGTGCCCAATATGTGCCGTATCGATTATGCGATGCTTTCTTCTACTGGATCGACTACGGAATTGTCCCAATATTGCGAGGTTTACCCGGATCGATTGGAGCAGGTGTTGGAGACGGTCAGTTATTTCGATATGTTCAATTTGGCGGACCGTATATCAATTCCCGTATTCGTAAGCGTATGCTTGAAGGACTTGGTATGTATGCCCGAGACGATATTTCCGATGTACGATCGTATTGTATCCGAGAAGGAGATGGAAATATATCCGTTCTCCGGACATACGGTAGGGTCGCATCAATTGAAAGCAGGCATGGCCTTCATGAAAAAGCATCTGGCGCGAGTTGAATAGATAATGATTGTTATCATAGACAAATCCGAGGATCAGGAGTATAGTTACTATGTGAAAATTGAATAGATGACTACAGGTGTCAATTTCAATCGAATGATGGCATGCTGCGCATCCCAAGGGACGTGCGGCAAGCTCTCGCTTGAATGAGACTTAATAGGGAAGCCGGTGCAATTCCGGCACGGACCCGCCACTGTGAGGATCAGAGGAACGATTGAATCATCGCTCTTCATATGCCCGGCATGAAGTCACTGAGCGCAAGCTTGGGAAGACGCCGCGATAGCATGATCCGAGTCAGGAGACCTGCCTATATGTCGTAACGCAGTCCTACGTGGATTTAGGAGGTGTTGGGTAGAGTGGTTGCAGCTATTGCTGCGGCTTAGTAGGCGTATCCGGCACATCGTCCGGGCACGCTTATTTGGCGTTGGAGCAGGAGAATAGGGACAAGAGAGAAAAACCTACAACAGGGAGCGAATGATCATGATGAAAGTGTTATGGAACAAGAATGCGATCGCAGGTATGCTGCTTGTCATGCTCATGCTGATGCTTGCAGCATGCGGCGCTAACGGGGAGACGGAAGGGAACGGCGCGAAAGCAGAGGGAGCGACGGCAACACCTGCGGTGCAATCGCCGTCACCGGCACCGTCGGAAGAAGCAGCATCAAGCGGCGAGACGACATATCCCTATTCGGTAACCGATGGAACCGGAACAGAGGTCACCTTCCAGCAGGAGCCATCCGCGATCGTAACACTCGTGCCGAGTGAGACGGAGACGGTATTCGCGATCGGTGCTGGTGATCGAGTGGTCGGGGTGGACGAGTGGAGCAATTATCCTCCGGAGGCAGCTGACATCGCCAAGATCGGCGATATGACGACTAATATCGAAGCAGTGCTGGCGTTGAACCCGGATCTGGTGCTGGCATCGGCCTCTATGAATGGGGATGCGATTGCCAAGCTGCGTGAGTTGAATGTTAACGTGTATGCTTCCGAGCCCAAAACATACGATGAGGTTATTGCGAAGATCGAGGAAATCGGCCGAATCGTGAATGAGAACGAAGAAGCTGCCGAAGTGGCAGGGCATATGCGCGAAGTGAGAGAAGAGATAGAAACGGCGGTTCAAGATGCCGATAAAAAACGGGTATACCTGGAGTTCTCTCCGGGCTATACGGTCGGTTCGGGAGAGTTCCTGGACGAGTTGCTGACCATGGCGGGTGGCAGCAACATTGCCGGGGGACAGGCAGGCTGGTATCAGGTGAACGCCGAGGAAGTTATTGTGCAAAATCCGGAAGTGATCATCTATCCGGACTTCGGTGAAGAGAAAAGCTCCATATTAACAGCGATCGAAGAGCGTCCTGGCTGGGAAGCGATCGACGCCGTGAAGAACGGGAAAATGGTCATGGTGACGAATGATCCGCTTGTCCGAGTTGGTCCAAGACTGGCAGAGGGATTGCAAGAGCTTGCGGAAGCCATTCATCCCGAGTTGATGAAATAGAAGATGAAGGGATATGTATACGGGGGAGCAGCTATGCTCCTTCTTGTTGTTTCTATGATTGCCTGCATGTCGATCGGCTCCGCGGGGCTTTCATTCCTCGACGTGTGGGGCATCCTGTGGCATCAGCTTCCCTGGGCGAAGGGAGAGGGAGGCTGGAGCGACGGGGAGATCGCCATCGTCACACAGGTGCGTCTTAGCCGGGTTTGTCTCGCGGTACTGGTCGGCGCATGTCTTGCGCTATCCGGCACGGGCTTTCAAGGGGTGCTGCGCAATCCGCTCGCCGATCCCTATACGCTCGGAGTAGCTTCCGGCAGCTCTGTAGGTGCGGCTTTTATTATTTTATTCGGTATGCAATATGCAATCGGATTGTGGACGATACCGCTAGTCGCGTTCGGTACTGGTATTGTTACACTGCTTGCCGTGATCTGGCTGTCGCGCTATGACGGAAGGATGGGTATTGAGACGCTCATCTTGTCCGGTGTCGTCATCCAAGCGTTCCTTGGAGCCTTCGTCTCCTTAATGGTCTCTCTCTCGGAAGGCGTAGTGAATCAAATTCTGTTCTGGATTATGGGTTCGCTTGCGATGCGCAGCTGGGATCATCTCTATATGGTCATTCCATTCCTTGCCGCAGGCTTGCCGGTGCTTCTCTACTATGGCGGAGCGCTAAACCTGTTCGCGCTTGGTGAGCGGCATGCCGCCCATCTGGGTGTGCGGACGGAACGTACGAAGCTGATCGTACTCATTACTTCGACGCTGCTTACCGCAGCGGCGGTATCCGTCTCCGGCGTAATCGGCTTCGTCGGACTGGTCGTACCTCACCTGATCCGGCTGGCCGTCGGGCCTGACTACCGTCTTATTACGCCCCTGGCTGCCATTGGCGGCGGCATCTTTATGTTATGGGCGGATACGCTGGCCAGAACGCTGCTTAGCCCGAGGGAACTTCCGCTTGGCGTCGTGACAGCCTTGATCGGAGCGCCATTCTTCGCTTATTTGCTATACAGACGCAAGAAGAGGGAAGGAGGCGGCGAGTTGTGAAGCTGCAGACGAAAGGCATTAAAAAACAGATTGGCGGAATTTCCTTGCTTGAGGATATTGCGCTGGACTTTCGATCCGGAGAAATATACGGCATTATTGGCCCGAATGGGGTAGGCAAGTCCACACTGCTTGGCATTATGGCGGGCACGATCAAGCCGGACGAGGGAACGGTGCATCTGGACGGGCAGGCCATTGCACGAATGGAGCGCAAGCAGCTCGCGCGTCGGATGGCCGTCCTGCAGCAAGGCGGCATACCGCCGGTCGGATTTACGGTACATGAAGTAGTCGCGATGGGCAGATACCCGCATCAGAACTGGCTTGGCGGGGAAGCAGACGATCCGGAACCGATCATTGAAGACGCATTGCATGTAATGGGACTGGAGAAGCTGAAGCGTCGCAGCATGCATCAGCTGAGCGGGGGGGAGCGGCAGCGGGTGGCGCTTGCAAAGCTGATGGTGCAAAAGCCGAAGGTGCTGCTACTCGACGAGCCGACGACCTATCTGGACATCGGGTACCAGTCCGGCTTGATGGACACGGTGAAGGAGTGGCAGCGGAAGGAAGGCTTGCTTGTTGTCGCCGTACTCCATGATCTGAACCTGGCATCGCTGTATTGTGACAAGCTGGCAGCCTTGCACGGCGGAACGATCGCGGCGTACGGAACGCCTGCGGAAGTCATAACGGAGGAACTGATCCGGTTCATGTACGGCACCGGTGCAACCATCGTTCCTCATCCGTCATGCGGTGTGCCGCAGATGATGCTGCAGCCAGGCAAGTAGGGGAGGCGCGGAGTGACGGAAGAGAGGGACATATGGATGAAAGGCAACTTGAGCGGGAGGATGAATCGCAATGACAACGGAGAATCGATATGAAGAACAACTGCAGGCAGCGATAGACGGCATACGTCCGTTCAATGAGGCCTATGCGAGGCGGGCCAGACAGCATTCCGACGGCTTGACCAAGCCCCCGGGAAGTCTGGGCAGACTGGAGGATCTGGCTGCACAGCTGGCTGGCATTACCGGCGAATTGTGGCCGGAGCTGTCGCGCAAGGCGGTCATCGTCATGGCCGCGGATCATGGTGTGTGCGAGGAGGGGGTAAGCGCCTTCCCATCAAGCGTAACGCCTCTGATGGTGCATAATTTCCTGGCGGGAGGAGCCGCTGTCAATGTGCTTGCCCGTCAAGCGGGTGCAGAGGTCGTCTGCGTCGACGTAGGAGTCGCAGCAGAGCTTGAGCATCCCATGCTGCTGAGCCGCAAAGTCATGATGGGCACGCACAATATGGCAAAAGGTGCGGCGATGAACCGCGAGCAAGCGCTGCAAGCGATACTGACAGGAATCGAAGTCGTCAGCTCACAAGCAGAGCAAGGGGTGAGACTGTTCGCGACAGGCGAGATGGGGATCGGCAATACGACGGCAAGCGCCGCTATCGCCTCCGTGCTTGCTGAGCTGTCGCCGGAGCAGGCTGTCGGCAGAGGCACCGGCATCTCCGACGAAGCGCTGGCGCACAAGGTGAAAGTGGTACAGCGCGCCATTGCCGTTAATGATCCGGATAGGAATGACCCTGTCGATGTGGTGGCGAAGGTGGGAGGACTGGAAATCGCAGGTCTCGCCGGCGTCTATATCGGTGCGGCGATGAGGGGCTGTCCTGTCGTGGTAGACGGCTTCATCTCCTCTGCGGCGGCGCTTGTCGCTCTGAAGCTGGCGGAAGGCGTGAGACCGTATCTGATCGCCTCGCACTTGTCGCATGAGCAAGGTCATCGCCTGCTGCTGGAGAAGCTGGGACTGCAGCCGATGGTGCAGCTTGGCATGCGGCTCGGCGAAGGCACCGGCGCGGTGCTGGCTTTTCATTATGTGGAAGCGGCGCTTCGCCTGATGCAGGAAATGGCCACATTTCAGGATATCGGACTTGAGAACAGTTAGCGGGAGGGGATGGCATTGGCAATATTGATCACGGGCGGAGCCAGAAGCGGCAAGAGCGGCTTCGCGGAGCAATATGCGCAGCGGATTGCAAGCAGCGGCGTCTACATCGCCACCTGCCAGCCTTACGACGATGAGATGAGAGAGCGCGTCCGCAGACATCGGCAGGATCGGGAGATTGCGGGCTTCCGTTGGGTGACGAGAGAAGAGCCGCTTCGGGTCGCGGAGCTGCTGGAGGAGCTTCGCCGGCAAGGCGACTCGCTCGCCGCCGGGGGTGGGAAGGCTCCGGTCGTGCTTCTGGACTGCCTCACGTTATGGCTCACCAATGTGCTGCTGCAGGAGGAAGCTTCGGAGAGCCTTCGCTGTGACGAAGAGACGGATCGTCTGGTGGAAGCGATCGTCCGTTACCCGTATCCCCTTCTGATCGTTACGAATGAAGTAGGAGACGGCATCGTGCCGGAATATCCGCTTGGCAGGCAATTCCGTGACGAGGCGGGCAGGCTGAATCAAAGGATAGCCGCCGTCTGCGAACGGGTATTCCTGGTGACAGCGGGCATTCCGATCGATCTGCGGGCAGCGGCCTTCCGCTGGGAGGATATGTAATGCTATACAGTCTGAAGGAGCTGCTGCTGCTGGCGATGGCTGCGATTGCAATCGATTGGCTTATCGGCGATCCCAGATGGCCTACTCATCCCGTCATATGGATCGGCCGGCTGATCGGCCGGTTGGAGCGGGCATGGCTGCGTCAGGACGGCTGTCAACGCAGCGGGGAGAAGCGAATGTACGGGATTCTGTTGACTGTCATTGTACTGGCCGCAAGCTGGGGAATGATGTGGGGGATGGTATGGCTTGCCGATATGGTTCACACATGGCTGGGCTACGCGGTGACCGCCTGGTTCATCTCCACGACGATTGCTGTGAAGGGCTTGAAGGAAGCGGCGATGTCGGTCTATCGGCCGCTGATCGAGGGCAATCTTAATGAAGCGAGGAAATATGTCGGTTATATCGTGGGGCGAGACACGGACAGTCTCGATGAGTCTGAAGCTGTCCGCGCTACGGTGGAGACTGTAGCGGAGAATACCGTAGACGCTTTCGTCTCGCCGATACTGTTCGCCTTGCTTGGCGGAGCGCCGCTGGCCATGCTGTACAGGGCCGCGAATACACTGGATTCCATGGTCGGCTACCGCAACGACAAGTACGTCGACTTCGGCTGGTGCTCGGCCCGCACCGATGATGTTTTGAATTACATACCCGCCAGATTGACAGGCCTTATGATGGTTGTCGCGGCTTATCTGCTGCCCGGGCTGGACGGAAGACGCAGCTGGAGTGCTATGCGGACATTCGCCGGCAGTCACCCGAGCCCGAACAGCGGCATACCGGAATCCGCCGCCGCGGGTGCCCTTGGCGTACAGCTTGGCGGCAGCAATCGGTACTTTGGCCTCGTGAGCGAACGGGCGCGCATGGGCTGGCCGCTGCAATCACTGCAGCGTTGCCATATCAGACAGAGCGTGAGGCTGCTGTACGCGGTCAGCATAATCATATGGATAGGAGTGTTGCTCACATGGCTCATATGCGCTTGAGAGAGCATGGTTATGCGCTAGCGGCTGCCGTCCAATTCCTGACGCGGATTCCGGTTCCGTTGAATGTGCCATTCACGCCTCCTGTTCTGACCAGAAGCATTGCTTATTTCCCGGTTGCCGGATTGGCCATAGGGACGCTGCTTGCGGCTGCTTCGTGGCTGCTGTCTCACTTGCTTCCGCCATGGCCTACCGCTGTGCTGCTCGTGGCGTTATGGGCGGCGCTGACAGGCGGTCTGCATCTGGACGGATGGATGGACACGGCCGACGGCGTGCTCAGCCACCGCTCACGCGAGCGGATGCTTGACATCATGAAGGACAGCCGTGTCGGAGCGATGGGCGTACTTGCCGCTGTACTGTTGCTTATGCTGAAAGCTTCCCTCATTGCAGAGCTGTTGACGGCTGGTGACGCCGGCAGTGAAGCTGGGGGAATACCATTGGCTGCCGTATGGATATTGACTTGCTGCTGGAGCCGCTCCTGGATGGGAGCGGCGATTGCCTGGTGGAAGCCTGCACGGCAAGGTGAAGGGATGGCCAACTTATTTAATGGCGTTAACAATAAAAACGTTGGTTTTTCAGCGATTCTGTCGCTCTTGATTTCATTTGCAGCATTAATGATTAATGATGTTAATTGTATGAACGCGTTGATGCTTGCCGCTGCGGCTCTCATCTTGACAGCTTTGGCCGGGACGGCATCGGCCGCTTCATTGAACCGAAAGCTTGGCGGTCTGACCGGCGATACATACGGTGCAATGAATGAAGCGCTGGAGACGTTGCTGTTGCTCGCCGTCGTCATATGGCGGCATATAGGATAAGAAGAAGGTAGAAAGGACGATGTCGATATGCTGGAACGATTTGGACATGGGGGAGACTTGACGACTGCAGCGGAAGCGTTCGGTAGAGAATCCGCTCAATTCCTGGACTTCAGCTCTAATATGAATCCGCTTGGCCCGCCGGAGTATGTCGGGGATATTGTGCAGCAATACATACAGCGGATACAGGTTTATCCCGATCCTGCATCCCGCAAGCTTAAGGAACTATTGTCGAATTTGCACGGCATTGACGAGAAGTGTCTGCTGATCGGCAACGGTGCGGCGGAATTGATCGATCTGGCGGTGAGAGCCATCGCTCCGGAAGCGGCAGCCGTCGTATCGCCTTGCTTCTCGGAATATGCTGATGCGGTGGGCAAGCTGGGAAGCCGACTTCACCGCATTCCGTTGTCGGCGCAATCCGGCTTCGTGCTTGGGCAAGATCAGCTCTGGCAGGCGATGCAGTCGGGTGCGGGACTGTATATACTGGGAAGCCCGAACAATCCCACTGGGCGATTAATCGATCGGAAGTTAATCGAACAGCTGCTGGACAGCGGAGCATATGTGATGCTGGATGAAGCTTTTCTTGATTTCGTACCGGGCTCCGAGACGCTGACTATGGTAGCGGAAGCTGCGCGCCACTCCCGTCTGATCGTCATTCGTTCCATGACGAAGTTCTACGCCGTTCCCGGCATTCGGCTCGGTTACGCAGCAGCTGCTCCTGAGTTAATCGATAGCATGAGAAGCTTGCAAGTGCCATGGAGCGTCAATTCACTGGCCCAATCGATTGGCGAAGCTGTGATCGAAGACATGCCGTTCGTTAGCCGTACGCTGGCATGGCTTGATGAGGAGCGGACTTGGCTTGCGAAGAAATTGAACAAGCTCGGGTTTATCGTAACGCCAAGCGATGCGAACTATTTGCTGCTGCGGCTGCCTGAGCGGATGAAGCTGAATGCTTCCAGCTTGCAGGAGGCAATGGGGAGAACGGGTGTGCTTATCCGCGACGCTTCCTTATTCCCTGGCTTGGACGAACGATATATTCGAGTAGCTGTGAAGCTGCGCGAGCAGAATGCGAGTCTGCTGGAGAGATTGGCGGAGATGATGGCGGAAGGCAAGGATGGGGAACTCGCGTGAAGGCAAAGGAATGGAACGCGGAGAGCGGCATGACGGCAGGACGTACGCTGATGATTCAGGGTACGGCATCCGATGTCGGCAAGAGCGTGGTCACTGCCGCGCTGTGCCGCATATTCAAGCAGGATGGGTATCGTCCCGCCCCGTTCAAGTCGCAAAATATGTCGCTTAACTCCTATGTGACGGCGGACGGCAAGGAGATTGGACGGGCTCAAGCCATGCAGGCGGACGCTTGCGGCATAAATGCTACTACCGACATGAATCCGATTCTGCTGAAGCCATCAGGCGACATGCGCTCGCAGGTCGTCGTGCATGGCAAGCCGCTTCGGGATTACGAGGCGGCGGAATACCGGAGCCAGTACTTGCCCATAGCAGGTGGTATTGTTCGAGAAGCGCTGCAGCGGCTTCGTTCCCGCCACGATATTGTCGTGCTGGAGGGGGCGGGCAGTCCGGCTGAGATCAATCTGAAGGATAGAGATATCGTCAATATGCAGATGGCCGAATGGGCGGAGGCGCCAGTCCTATTGGTGGCGGATATTGACCGGGGCGGCGTGTTCGCCGCTATCGTCGGTACCTTGGAGCTATTGGAGAAGACGGAGCGCGACCGGGTATGCGGCTTCATTATCAACAAGTTCAGGGGCGATCTGTCGCTGTTGCAGCCCGGACTTGCCTGGCTGGAGGAGCGGACGGGCAAGCCGGTGCTGGGGGTGCTGTCCCATCTGCCGGACCTGGCTCTGGAGGACGAGGACTCCTTGGCGATCGGAGGCCAATTGCCTTCTTATTCCATGCAATCCGAAGGAACGCAACGAGAGCGTCTGGACATTGTCGTGCTGAGGCTGCCCCGCATCTCCAACTTCACCGATATGGACCCGCTGCGCTTCGAGGCGGATGTGTCGTTGCGCTATGTCAGTTCTCCAGGACAGTGGGGGAATCCGGACGCCGTCATCGTACCGGGCAGCAAAAATACGCTGGAGGATCTCGCTTGGCTTCGTGAGCAAGGTCTGGAATCGCTGCTGCTGAACCACAAGGAACGGGGAGGATGGACTGTCGGCCTATGCGGCGGATATGAAATGATGGGATTGGAGCTATCCGACCCACAAGGGGTAGAGTCTTCCAAAGGCTCCATGACAGGAATGGGGCTGTTCCCGTTCCGCATCCAGTTCGGAGAAGAGAAGACGACACTTCAAGTGCGGGGACGCGCCCGCATAACTTCCTTACATGAAGAGACTGATATCGAAGGATACGAAATTCATATGGGAACCATGGAATGGATGAAGCCTCCGGATCATCAGCCGTTTCGCATAATGTGCGACAAGCGGAACGAACGTTCGGAAGGAGCCGCCTCGCCGGATGGTCGCACATGGGGCACGTTTCTGCACGGTATTTTTCAGAACGATGCCTTCAGACGGCAATGGCTGAACGAAATTCGAACAAGCAAAGGGTGGGCCGCTCTGGAGGGGGAGGCCGTCGGCATTCCGTTCCGGCAGCGCAGGGAAGCGGCATTCGACCGGCTGGCTGAACATGTCAGGACGTGTCTGAACGTGCCGCTCATATACGAAATAGCCGGATTGAGGAAGGAGTCGAGCGATTAATGCAACCATTTCGCAGCGGCAACGAATATGTGTCCCGGCTATGCC
Source organism: Paenibacillus chungangensis (assembly GCF_042675905.1). NCBI lineage: Bacteria > Bacillati > Bacillota > Bacilli > Caryophanales > Paenibacillaceae > Paenibacillus > Paenibacillus chungangensis. The sequence goes on from NZ_JBHTJZ010000009.1 coordinate 337,707, forward strand.
CGGGCGTTCAGCTGTTATTGAAGGAAGATCGAATCGAGCTTCGGAGCCAGGAGCCGTTATATGCGCTTAGCAGCGCCGTATGGCCGGGAGGATTCTCAGAGACGGATACGATCGTGAACTGGAAGGTACCGCTGACGTATCAATGTGACGATCCCGTACAGGATATACGCGAACAATGCGTGCAATGGGGATATGATGCCGAGCGGACGGTCGGCTTCATTACGGCGGCGAAGCTGACGCATGCTGCCGTGCAGGAATCTGAAGGGGACGGCTTCAAGCTGCTCTGCTGTACGACATCTGGAACGAAGAATGCAGCAAGGGCGGGTATGCCGAGAAAGACATTCCCATCCTATATGCCCGGTACCATCAATACGATGATTATGATTGATGGAGAGCTGTCTCAGTCTGCGATGGTGAACGCGGTTATTACCGCGACGGAAGCGAAGACGGCCGCCCTCCAGAAGCTGGGAATTGTCGAGCGGGCGAACGGAGAATCGGCGACAGGAACGACGACGGACGCCATTGCGATTGCGATTACACGGAATAAGAACTGGGGGGTCAAGCACGTGTATGCCGGCTCAGCCACCTCGCTGGGCTGCACGCTTGCCGAGGCTGTTTACAGATCTGTGTACGTGGCCTGCAAGACCCAGGATGAGGATTAAGCAACTGGTCGACTAGCAGGCATGTTGGGAATCGTTGCAACTTTTCGGAATGTGTGACGTTTATAGGTTGACCGGTTTCTTATTGTCTTTTTGAGCATAATGATGATGCCGGATTGCTATTGTAAACGATGAAAAGGGGCCAGATGAATGATTTCCACGAATCGCCGCAATAAGACGAAAGCGGCAGCAGTCATGCTGTCGCTCATGCTGTTGACCGCACCTCTCCAGGCGGCAGCCGAGCAGGAACAGGCCATTACTTCAGGAACTTCATACGTTGTATTTTATGTCGATCAACCGGAAGCTTTTTTGAACGGAGCGCAAGTGATGCTGGATTCCCCGGCCGTGATCAAGAAAGGTCGCACGTACGTTCCTGCCAAATTTCTGGGCGACACCTTCGGCATGAAGGTGGAATGGGACGAAGAGACACGCACCATTCTCATGGAGACGCCCAGCCACATCATTACGCTGGACACCGAGAATAAGGAAGTATGGGTGAACGGGCTGCTGCATAATTTCGATGATGTCGCGATGCTGTCGAAGGGCAGGCTGCTGATCCAGTTGAGATGGCTGTCCGACTATATGGGCGCAACTTATACATACAACAACGAGCTTAGAAGGGTTGATGTTGTCTATGCGAAGAAGCCGGACGGCCTGTACGATCCCGACAAGAACAATTCCAAGCCTGTCGCCAAGTTCACCTTCGGCAAGAGCAGCTACCGGATCGGCGAGCCGATCAAGTATATTAACCTGAGCTACGATCCCGATGCGGAAGGACATCAGCAGGAATGGGAAGGGAAGGAAGAGGTGTTTTTCAAAGCCGGCACTTACCCTATTACGCTGAAGGTGAAGGACAAGCATGGTCATGAGAGTGCGCCGTATACGAGGAATCTAGTCATCGAAGATGACGTGTATATGACAGAAGAGGAATACCCCATCTATACGAAGCCGGTAGGCGGTTATCTGCCGATGGATTGGAGCACACTGTATAGCCACTACTTCAACCTGCCGAGTCTGGAGAAGCAGATCGAGCTGGACAGATCCCGTACGATGCTTATGAGCGACAGTCCGGAGACATTCACGGAGACGGGCATTCTGTACCAGGATGTCATTAATGGCAAGGGAAGGCTCTACGCCGATCATCTGAACGGAACGAAGGAGAAGGTCGGATTCGCCATACTGGCCACGAATCAATCGGACAAACCGGTTAAAGTTCGCACGACCAATAAAGGTGAAGTGTATCCATCCATCTACGCCCATCTGATCGGCAGTGAAGCGACTGTCGACTTCCTGATGGAGGACAAGGCGGACGAGACGATGACCATACCCGCAGGCCAGACGTTCATCTACAAGCAGTTCCCCGACTTCTATCCCGGTCAAGGGGTCAATCTGCTGTACGATGTGGAGACGGATGGCGAGGTGCAATTCACGTTCGCCGCGGCGGATGCCGTATCGACGAAGATGTTGGATATGCGCAAGCTTCCCTTCAACGGTCATGTGCGCGGCACCTTCCAGATCGCCGGCTTTAACTGGGAGATGGATCTTACAGAGGCCGGACTGAAGAAGCCCCATAAGCTCGTCATAGGGGACGGCAAGGAAGATCCGTTCCAGATGGGGTACGATCCCATTCGCGGCACCGAGGCCGTCTTGTCCGGCAATTACGGAACGGTCTATCGCATTCATGCCGACAATCCGCGCAAGATGGCGATTATGGTACTGGCCAAGGGCGGCGCGTTCAAAGGTCCGTTCAAGGTGAATGGGGAGATGGTCAAGGTGCCAACCTCCGGCGTGCTGACGGCGTTCGACGGCATGATTATGCTGGCGAAAACGACGGGCCGCGAGGAGAGTCTGGATATCTCGTTCAGTCCGCCGGCAGGTTCCGCATTCCCGATCAACCTGATCTTCTATCCGCTGGATGATCGTGTCGAGTAGATATGATTACTGCCGAAGGCATCGCTCCTGCTGCTGCTGCTGCACTGGAGAAGATGCCTTCTTGCGTATGGATGGAGAGAGTGGTCAGTTCCGGCAGATCGATAAATAATCAACCCGATTGTGGTAAAATAGAGCTTACTGTGCACTAGGAAAGGACTGGACTGACGATGAAGAAGCAGCTGCCTATCGATCAAGTGCTGCCGGAGCTGTTAGCGGCGCTATCGTGCAGCAACAACGCCGTGCTGCTGGCAGAGCCCGGGGCCGGCAAGACGACTCGCGTGCCGCTTGCACTTCTGCAAGCGCCTTGGCTGAGAGGACAACGTATTGTGATGCTGGAGCCGAGACGGCTTGCGGCGAGGGCGGCAGCGCAATATATGGCAAGAGAGCTGGGGGAAGCGGTAGGTGAACGGGTCGGATACCGGGTTAGAATGGATACGAAGGTAGGGCCTCGCACCGTCATTGAAGTGGTAACCGAAGGTGTGTTGACCAGAATGCTACAAGAGGATCAAGCGCTGGACGGTGTAGGGGTCATCTTGTTCGATGAATTCCATGAGCGGCATCTTCACGGCGATCTGGGTCTGGCCTTGGCCTTGCAGTCCCAGCAGCTGCTGCGCGAGGATCTGCGCCTGATCGTGATGTCGGCGACACTGGAGGCCGAGCCCATCGCAGCATTATTGCAGCAAGCGCCAGTTATTCGATGCGAAGGACGATTGTTCCCGGTGAAGACGAATTATGTTGACGGGGACAAAAAAACGCCTTTGTCCACCCGGATGGGCCGCTGCATTCAAGACGCATTAAACAATCACGAAGGCGATGTATTGGCCTTTCTGCCCGGAGTGAGAGAAATCCGCCAAACCTCGCGCTGGCTGGCATCTGCCGGACTGCCGGCAAATGTTCAAATCAGGGAGCTGTATGGCAGCATGCCGCTTCAGCAACAGGCCGAGACGGTAGCCGGATGCATGGACAGTCGCCGAAAGGTGGTGCTAGCTACATCTATTGCGGAGTCCAGCATCACGGTTGACGGAGTAACTGTGGTCATCGACAGCGGTCTGATGCGGGTATCCCGCTTCTCGCCGAAGTCCGGCATGAGCGGACTGGAGACGGTGCCCGTCTCCAAAGCGTCAGCCGATCAGCGCCGGGGAAGAGCCGGCAGGCTCATGCCGGGTACGTGCTACAGGTTATGGCGTGAAGAAGAACATCGCTATCTGGCGGATCAGAATGCTCCCGAGATGTTGTCCGCTGACCTGTCTTCTCTTGCGCTGGAGCTGAGCATATGGGGAATTGCCATTCCGGCGGAGCTGGATTGGGTGACCCCGCCTCCCATGGCGGCGTACGAGCAAGCGTCAGATCTCCTGCAGCGGCTAGGGGCGATGAAGCCATCCGGCCAGCCGACGGCTGAAGGGAGGCTTATCGCGCGGCTGGGGGTCCATCCGCGGCTAGGGGCGATGCTGCTGTCGGCGAAGTCGATTGACGAGCTTCGCATCGCTTGCGAGCTCGCAGCGTTGTTAAGCGAGAGAGACATCTTGCCGCAGGAGCGAAATGTCGATATAGAGCTCAGGCTGGACAAGCTTCGTCGCGACGGTAATCGCGATCCCGCCTTACAGCGGATAGCGGCTGCTGCCGGACAACTGGAACGAATTGTAGTGGGAGCATGGCAAAATAACAAGTGGCAGAATTCACGGCGTTCGGCAGGGGTGCTGCTGGCTGCGGCGTATCCCGATCGCATCGCGCAGCGGCGAAGCGATGGGCGGCTGCTGCTGGCTGTCGGACGCGGCGCGGTGATGCCGGCCGAACAGCTCTTGTCCGCGTCGTCGTATGTGGTCGCATGCGAATTGGATGATGCGGGAGCGGAAGGGCGTGTACTACTGGCCGCCGCATTGTCGCAAGAGGAGATCGATACGGAACTGGCCGCTTATATTCATGATTCGGAAGAGCTGTATTGGGACGAGCAAGCTTCGGCCGTTCGCGCCAGCAGGAAGCGGATGCTTGGCGCAATCGTTCTGTCCGAGCATCCGCTGAATCAGCCCGACCGGGATCAGATCTCAGATGTGCTGCTTCATGTCGTTCAGCAGAGAGGCTGGGACCTCCTGCCGATGAAGGGGAAAGCGCAATCGCTGCTGGAGCGCATGCAGCTCATGGCTCGCGGCGGACGAACGGAATGGTCGCGCATGACGGGCGAGGCGCTGCTGGCTTCGGCAGACGAATGGTTAAAGCCTCATCTATATGGTCTGAAGAGCAGGGCGGATCTGCAGAGGCTCAGAATGGCGGATCTGCTGAGCGGATTGCTGACATGGGAACAGCGCAAAATGCTGGATGAACAAGCTCCCACTCATCTGATAGTGCCTAGCGGCTCGCGTATCCCGATCGATTACAGCAATCCTGATCAGCCGGTTGTCGCTGTTCGGCTGCAGGAAATGTTCGGGATGACGGAGACTCCGAGGCTGGCGGATGGAATAATTCCTCTGACAATCCATCTGTTGTCGCCTGCTCAGCGGCCTGTGCAGGTGACGAGTGATTTGAAGAGCTTCTGGTCGGAGGCATATTTCGAAGTTAAGAAGGATTTGAAGGGACGTTATCCGAAGCATTATTGGCCGGACAATCCTTTAACGGCAACAGCAACCAATCGCGCCAAGCCCCGGAAGTGACGGCGAACTGATTAAAGTAACATATCAGGTTCGTTTGTATGAAAAATCGTACAAAGTGCTGGATTGGCGAGGCGGATATGCGGCGTTTGTATGAAAAATCGTATAAACTGTCACTACATGCGATGATAGGAACGGAGGTGACCACTTGATCTATTATATTATTATAGGCGCAATAGTGGCATTGAACTTATATACCTTTCTGCTAATGGGTTGGGATAAGAAGAGCGCAAAGCTCAAGCGAAGGCGCACGCCGGAGAAGCGGCTGTTTCTTCTTAGCGCATTCGGTGGTGCGGCAGGGACGCTGTGGGGGATGAAGGTGTGGCGACATAAGACGCAGCATCGCTCATTTACAGTGGGTATTCCGTTCCTGCTTGCGCTGCATTTGATCGTGGTTATTCTGGTTACAGGCTATTGGGTGATGAGCTCGGGAGGATTGAAGCAATAGACAAGACGAATACTGTGGATATTGACGATGCTATGGCGGAGTTGATTGATAATTCGAAAGTGTGGGAGCTGAAAACTCGAAGCTTCGGAGAAGTTGAAAACATTGGGAGATGTATGGTCGGAAGCTGAAAGCATCGAAAGTCGGAAGCATCGCAAGGAAACTCGAAGCCCGCAGTTGGAAGCGAAGTGGGATACTACGAATTTGAAGTACGAAGTTGTGAAGTTGGATACTACGATGTTCACATTTGGAAATATCTTGCGAAAGTTATCGTGTTGTGATATGGTAGTTTTCCGTTTTTTTATCATGATTGGAATTATAAGCTGAGTCTCGGTTCGGAGACTCAGCCCTTTTTCGCTTGGAGGGATGAGAGTGGATTCGAAGGTTGCAAGTACGAGTGTACAACAGGATGAGGAGCTTCACCTGAAGAGTGCGCTGGAGTCAATCAACAACCAGCTGCAAGAGATCGGTCCCCGCTATACGGGCGACGACTTCACGGAGCAGATGCTGGACCTGCAGCGCGAAGAACGCAAGCGAAGGTTGGAGATCGCCCGGCGCGAGCCTTACTTCGGACGCATGGACTTCCGGGAGTGCGGCATCGGAAGCGCCGGAGAGCATCCCGTCGTTCCGCTATACATCGGAAAGGCGGGCGTGGCCCGGGATAAGGCCGGTGGAGATCCGCTTGTCATCGATTGGCGGGCTCCTGTGGCAAGCATGTTCTATTCCTTCACGGGCGGGACGGAACCCGCTTCCTACGTATCGCCCGACGGAGAGATCAGCGGCGATATGCACTTGAAGAGGAATTTCGTTATCCGGCAAGGCGAGCTGATCCGTTATGTGGACAGCTATGTGCGAGGGCAGGAGGAAGGCGAATCGGTAAGAGATGAATTCCTGCTGTACCGACTTGGGGAGAACAAAGATAATAAGCTGCGGGATATCGTATCGACGATTCAGAGCGAGCAGGACCGTATTATTCGCGGAGACAAGAACGGCGCACTGTTCATCCAGGGCGTGGCGGGAAGCGGCAAGACGACAGTCGCGCTGCATCGTCTGGCATTCCTGCTCTATCAATATGCGGAGCGGATCAAAGCGGAACGCATGATCATCTTCGCTCCGAGCCGGATGTTCCTGGACTATATCTCCGGCGTGCTCCCGGAGCTCGGTGTAGGGGACATCGGGCAGACGACCTACCACGAATGGGCAATACAGCTATTGGAGCATGATGTGAAGTTGACCGATCCGTCCGAATCGCTGGCTTACTGGTTCGAACAGAAGCGCGGAGCGGAGGATTGGCTTCAAGCAACAGGGAGATGGAAAGGCAGCCTTACATTCAAGGGAAAGCTGGATGAGGCAATCGGCAAGCTGGAACAATATGTCGTGCCGGAGACGCCCTTCTTCCCAGTAGATGGCATGGAACTGCCGCCATCCCAGATCCAACAGTGGTATGAGAACGATTACGGCGACGAGCCGCTAATGGTGAAGCGAGACCGGCTGGAGGGCCGGATTCGGCGTTGGTTCCAGTCGGAGCTGAAGTATAGGCGCGTGCAGGACAAGAAGGTGCTGGCGAAAGCCAAAACAAGGCTGAACGCTTATCTTAAGAAGCTTCCCTCCTACTCGGCGAAGCAGCTCTATCTGTCCCTGTTCAGAGGTAAGGAAGCGCTGAAAGGCGTTCCTCAAGCTGTCGCGAAGGAAACGGCGGCAAGGCTGAGGGACGGCTATGCCGCGGCAGAGGACATGGCGGCGCTCGTCTATATCCACTTAAGGCTGTACGGACTGAAAACTCCGCCGCTTGACCACATCGTTATCGACGAAGCGCAGGATTACTCGCCGTTGCAGCTGGAGACGCTTCGCATGTGCCAGAGGACGACGTCCATGACGATATTGGGCGATTTACAGCAGGGGATTCACGGGCATTCCGGCATTCATAGCTGGAAGGAGCTGACTGGCTTATTCCCGGACGATGCGGCAAGCTTCTTCGAACTGAATCAAAGCTATCGCTCCACGATGGAGATTATCGGCTTCGCCAACTACATTCTGGGCGAGATGGAAGGAGAAGTGAAGCCGGCTGTTCCCGTCTTCCGCAGCGGCGATCCCGTCGAGCTGAAGCCGGTAAGCGAAGCGGAATGGCTGGGAGAGCTTGCTGCGACGGCAAGCCGGTGGCAAGAGCGAAGAGATTATGATACGATTGCCGTCATCGGTCGCACTGCTGCTGAGTGCGATGCGATTCATCGATACTTCGTGCAGGCGGGACTGTCCGCATCGCTCGTGGAGAGCAAGCAGCCGAGCTACGGCGGGGGACTGACCGTTGTACCCGTCTATCTGTCGAAAGGACTGGAATTCGACGCCGTTCTGATTGCGGACGCGGGTGACGGGGCATACAGTCAGCAGAACGCCAAGCTGCTTTATGTCGGCTGTACCCGGGCGCTGCATAAGCTGAAGCTGTTGTATCGCGGCGAGCTATCGCCGCTGCTGCGTGAGGCTGATCGGGATGAAGCGGCTCTGCAGGAGTAAGGCGGAATGCGGCAGGATGGTTCGAAGCGCGGTATCCTGCCGCGCCGAACCTATGATATGATGCTGGGGAGACTTAAAGGGAAGGTTGGAGATGGTTCTGGCTTTGGAATTTACGATGGAGTACTTATCTTTTTTTGTCATACAGACTGACGGCGCCGAGGATTCCCCTTCCGCGGTCAAGCGATTCAAACACTTCGCGACGCTGGATGGGGACGAATACGAAGATAGCGAGCTGAAGTCCTTCCTCGACGGTGAGTTCTCGCGTATTGTGAAGCGCAAGGCGGAGCGGAATCCTAATACCGCCAATCCGCCGACGAAGGTAGGGCGCTTCATGGTTGAGCCGGGGTACGAGCTGGGCAGCAACGGTAACTTCAGCTTGTTCCAGAGGTTGAGAGAGGCCGACAGTAAGGAGCGTTACCTGGGCATTGCGGACGAACTGGTGCGCATCTATCTGGATACGAGCGCCGTTCGAGGCGGCGCGTTCATCATCGCGAGATCGAAGCTGAATACATTCTTCGACGAGCCGTTCCTGTTCCTGCTGAAATGCGACTTCGAGCCGAAAATAGCCCGTATAGCGGATGAGAGGAGCCTTATCTCGCATGTGGAGATGGCGATCAGCGCCAGGGGAATGAAGTCGATCCAATATCCGCATATGCCCGAGGAAGGCGTGCTGGAGCCATGGGAGTTGAAAATTCATCAGGCATCTCACGCCCGCTACTTCGAGGACTTTTTGAAGTTCGTATCTTATGAAAAGCCGCTGCCCGAGGTGATGGGCGAGCAGGTTGTGGAGATGGCCCATCAATTCATAGCTGACAGGTGGCAAGAAGAAGCGAGCACCGAGCGCAGCGAGGCGGAGAATGCCGTGGAAGTATGGGCGGCAAGCGAGAAGCGGGAGCTACAGGAGTGGTGGCCGCAAGAGCAGGTGCAGATGGCCGCGTCCGCGCTGGTAGAGCAGAAGCCGGATCTTCCGTTCACGTTCAAGCTGGACGAGGTGACGGTGAGGGGATTGCTCTCCCACTTCGGCTCTTCGATTCACATCGCCCGTCATAACGGCCGCTACGTCGTTGTGATTGAAGGGGGAGCGTTCCAATTCGAGAAGGGCATGTCGCCAGTAGAACTGCTGCAGCCGCAGGAGCTGGCGGATATTCTACCCGTGATCGGCACTTCGACGCCGGATCAGGAACCAGCTTCATACGCAACAGATGCTCCAACTGCCAATTCGGACGATGTGCCTTGGTAATCGGTTGCAGATTGGCGAGTATGACATGAGGGCAAGAGGGATAGGCTGAACTAAGGGGACAGGAGAAGATATGATCCGTCTCTGAAGGGAGCTATTCGTGCATATGGCGATCAAGTTATTGTTGTTCATTGTTTTGCTTGCTCTTACAGCATTTTTCGTAGCGACCGAATTCGCAATTATCCGTATGCGGGCAAGCCGCGTCCAACAGCTGGTCGCGGAAGACGCCCGCAATGCCCGAGCCGTCCAGAAGGTGACAAGCCATCTCGACGGCTATTTGTCTGCTTGCCAGCTGGGGATCACGATTACGGCGCTGGGATTAGGCTGGTTGGGCGAGCCAACAGTGGAGCAACTGCTGCATCCGCTGCTGCTGCATCTTCAGTTGGGAGGGGAGACGGAGAAGATAGTGACCTTCCTTGTCTCTTTCCTGCTCGTTACTTACTTGCATGTTGTGCTAGGAGAGCTGGCGCCGAAGACGATAGCGATCATTCGTCCGGAGTGGGTGTCCAAGCTGACGGCCAAGCCGATCATTTTATTTTATCGCGTGATGTATCCATTCATCTGGCTGTTGAACGGCTCTGCGAATCGACTTGTCCGGCTAGCGGGCTTCCAGCGGGTATCCGAGCATGAAGCGCATACCGAGGAGGAAATTCGGACGATCTTGTCCGAGAGCTATGAGAGTGGTCAAATCAACCGCAGCGAATACGGATACGTCAATCGCATCTTCGCATTCGATGAGCGGCTGGCAAGGGAAGTGATGGTACCCCGAACGGATATGGTCTGCCTCTATGTGGAGCATACGCGGGAGCAGAATATCGCGATTATGAGGGAGGAGCAATATACGCGATTCCCGGTTGCCAGAGGCGACAAGGACAACATCGTCGGAATATTGAATACGAAGCGATTCTTTTTGTATGACGGAGAACTGGACCACGATGTACGCGAGCTGCTGCAGCCGGCCTTGTCGATGCCGGAAGTAATGCCCATCAACAAGCTTCTGAAGCATATGCAACAGGAAGGCGTGCATATGGTTATTCTGCTGGACGAATACGGGGGTACGTCAGGCTTGTTGACGCTGGAGGATATTATGGAAGAAATTGTAGGGGAAATACGAGACGAATTCGACGAAGACGAGGAGCGGGAATTTCAGCGTATTCAACAGCAGCAATATGTTGTGAACGGGAAAGCGCTGATCACCGACGTGAATGAGGTGTCCGGCCTGCATCTGCCCAATGACGAAGCGGATACGATCGGCGGCTGGCTGTACCATCAACAGCCCGAGCTGCCGGAAGGCGGCACATGGCGCTATGATGGAGCCCAGTTTACCATATTGGATCGTGACGAGCACCGCATTCGACGCATCGAAATTTTCACCGATTCCGCAGAAAATGAAATGAGTGAATACGGACATGCATAAGCTTGTATAGAGACTTGGCTGTACGGGCGAAGGAGTGTATGCCGATGCAAGATTTGATTCATGCCATTGTGATGGGAATTGTAGAAGGACTGACGGAATTTTTGCCGGTATCGTCTACTGGACATCTTATTCTGACGGGAGAGCTGCTTGGGTTCAAGGGGGAACGCGCGAAGACATTCGAGGTCGTCATTCAGTTCGGAGCGGTGCTGGCCGTTCTCGTCTTGTACTGGAAAAGATTTCTGAAGTTACTTAACTTCAGAATGGGGAAGGACAGCGGGCTCAATGCGCTTCATGTGGCGCTGGCAATGGTGCCGGCATGCACGGTAGCTGTCTTGATGCATGGCTTCATTAAAGCGTATCTGTTCGGACCGCAGACGGTATTAATTGGTCTTGTAGCCGGCGGGTTGCTTATGATTGCTGCGGATCGCAGCAGACGGAAGATTGTCTCGGAAGAACTGGACGATATCACGTATACGCAGGCATTCGTTATCGGATGCTTCCAAGTGCTGGCGCTGTGGCCTGGATTCTCGCGTTCCGGCTCTACCATATCAGGAGGTATGCTGGCAGGAGCAAGCCAGAAGGCAGCCGCAGAGTTTACGTTTATTGTATCTGTTCCGATTATGGCAGGAGCCAGCATAGTTGATTTGCTGGGCAGCAAGGAATACTTGGTGAAGGAAGATGTGTTGCTCTTTCTCGTAGGATTGCTTGCCGCATTCATCGTCGCCATGATTGCCGTCATCACATTCATCAACCTGATGAAGCGGCTTCGCTTGTCGTATTTCGCCTATTATCGCTTCGGCCTTGCGCTCCTGTTCTTCTTGCTGATGCTGTAACGCTATTGGCGCGGAGCAAGTCCGCGCCATAATAGTTGAATCACCTCTTCTGCCGCTTGATCCACTGATTTCTGCTCGTTAATCACTTCCTTGCGGTTGCGCACAGTCAGCATGGCCGTAAAGACATGCGACAGCAGCATAGGGTCGCATTCTGCTATCTCGCCTTCATCAATTGCCCGCTGGAATATATCCTTCAGCAGAATGTGGAGCGCCTGTTCAGCAGTACGGATGCTGCCGACTTGCTCCTCTGTCAATTCCGTTGACGCCTCTCTCATCATGGATTCGAATTCTATATGCGCGTTGGACATGAATCGTTGCGCAACCGTAAGAAGCCGATGTTGCAGTGAACCGGAACCGCTCATAATCGAGGCTGTCTGGTCATGGGCAATCTTCAATACGAGCAGCAAGCATTCCGTGAACAATACAGCTTTGTTATTGAAGTAATAATAGACGCTCGCTTTCGTCAAGCCGCAAGATTGGGCGACTGTGACAAGCGAGACCTTCTCATATCCGTGCTCCATGAACAGAAAGGATGCAGTACGCAATATTTGGGTCATCGTTTGCGATGAACGCGAAGCTTTGGGACGTCCCGGCTTCCGCTTATGATGCTCTCGTTGCATGTAACGAACCTCCATTCATCAAAAGGACACAAATCTACAGTTGATTAATTAACCTTCCGGTATATATAATTATAAAATCCCATGTATTTATTGTATAGGAAAATGCTAATGATGTGAAATGGAGGATGATTGTGATGTTGGAACGCATTGGCGGATCAATAACTGGACCTAAGGGACGCTGGATTACCATTCTTGTATGGATTGCCGCAGCTGTTCTATTAACGCTTACTCTACCCGCGGTGGGGGATGAAGAGAAAAACAACGCGCCCAACCTATTGCCTGACAGTCCTTCCGTCGTGGCGGATGAGATGATGAATCGCTATTTCCCGAATGCTTCAGGGGTACCTGCACTGCTCGTCTGGCATCGTGCCGACGGCTTGACGGAACAGGATTACAGTTACACACAGCAATTGACAACGAAGCTGATGAATGAACCGTTAGAGTCGCAAGGCGAGTTAATTCCGCTTGACCGAATGCCTTTGCCAGCGCTCATCTCTCTTGCTTCGGAAGACGGAACCACCTTCGTTCAACCGATTTCCTTCCAGGAAGGGACGGAGACGGAGCTGCTGAAGCATAATCTAGAGAAGCTTCAGACAATGGTACAGGAGATAACAGGGGCCGATCCTTTCGCGGCGGATATTGGCGACGGAAGTCAATTAAGCGCCAGAATTAGCGGGCCAGTCGGTATCTTCGTTGACGCGACCGCTTTGTTCCAAAATGCTGATTTCGTGCTTCTGCTCGCTACCGTCATTCTAGTTCTTGTGCTGCTGCTCGTCATCTACCGATCTCCAATTCTCGCGGTCATTCCGCTGATTGGCGTTGGATTCGCTTATCTGGTAACCAGCCCGCTGCTGGGTGTCTTGGCAAGCGAAGGATGGATTACCGTTGATTCGCAAGCAATAGCGATTATGACAGTGCTGTTATTTGGCGCCGGCACCGACTACTGCCTATTCTTTATTACCAGATTTAGACAAGAGTTGACGCTAGTGGAAAGTCGTAGAGAAGCCATGCGTCGCTCCTTCAAGGGCGCCTCAGGAGCGATAGCAATGAGTGGCTTCACGGTCGTGATAGCCTTGCTTGCCTTGCTTGCCGCTCACTTCGGCGCATATGATCGGTTCGCTGTCCCGTTTAGCTTGTCCATTCTTATAATGGGCATAGCCAGTTTGACACTTGTGCCTGCATTGCTTGCGGTTTTCGGTCGGGCTTCTTTCTTTCCTTTCATCCCGCGTACGGAAGAGCAAGCTGAACGACGTGCTGCGCAGCGCGGCCAAGCCTATCGTCGGCCTAATCCGGAGAAGAAGCTGGGCATGAAGATAGGCAAGCTTGTCATAACTAGGCCATGGACTGTCATCGTTACGACTGTCTTGCTGCTGGGTGTCTTGGCAGGCTTCGCGCCGAGCATCAACTATTCATATGACTTGTTGTCCGGCTTCCCGGAGGATATGCCCTCTCGAGAAGGTTTCGCTACGATAGGGGAAGCTTTCCCGCAAGGCGAGTTAGCTCCTGTGACAGTAATGGTGAAAGCGGAAGAAGGAAGAGAGAATGTGGCGGAAGCACTGCGAGGCGTGTCGCTAGTAGCAGAAGCTGATGATGCAGTTCAGAGTACTGTGGATGAAGCTTACGCATCCTATCGCGTTATTCTAGACACCAATCCTTATTCACTGGAAGCGATGGAGACGATTCCGAAGCTTAGAGCAGCAGCTTCCGAAGCGCTGGGACAAGGCGGAGAGGAAGGAACTGCTGATCTAGTGTGGATCGCAGGCGCCACCGCACAGCAATACGACGACAAGACGCTACAGGACCGGGATAACAGGGTCATTATTCCACTTGTTATTGGACTCATTATGCTGTTGCTGCTTCTGTATCTGCGCTCGGTGACGGCTACGCTGTACTTGGTAGCGACTGTGCTGTTGTCTTATGCGGCCGCATTAGGGCTTGGCTGGATTATTCTTCACCATCTAATGGGATACGACAGTATTCAAGGATCGATTCCATTATATGCCTTCGTATTTCTCATAGCCCTGGGTGAGGATTACAACATCTTCATGATTTCAAGTATATGGCAGAAGAGAAAGCGGATGCCGTTGCTGCAAGCCATAAAGGAAGGGGTTAGCGATACGGGGGGCGTTATCACTTCAGCTGGACTGATCCTAGCCGGAACCTTCGCTGTGCTTGCTTCGCTTCCGCTTCAGGTATTGGTGCAATTCGGACTTATTACTGCGATTGGTGTTCTGATGGATACGTTCATTGTACGACCATTTCTAGTTCCTGCCATTACCGCTGTTTTGGGCAGGTGGGCTTTCTGGCCGGCGAAAGAGAAGAATATGGAGTCTGGGGCAAGAACTGAGACGGCGAAGCGATAAACTGCAACATTATCCCATTATGCATCGTTAATAAGATGCAGTGTGACAAATTGTAACAAAGCGTAATGGGGGATGCAGGGGATATGAAAAAATTGCGTTGGTTGTCGGTGCTGCTGGCTATCGTGGTGTTGATGGGGAGCTTCGCCTTCCGTTCGGATCGCGCGTACGCATGCAGCTGCGCGATGCCAGAAAGCGTGGAGAAAGCTAAAAACAATAGCCATGCGGTGTTCGAAGGGACCGTAACGGAAAGGAAGGAACGGGGCGGACTGTTCACCAAGTCTTCTGCCGATCCTGTGGAATATACGTTCCGGGTCCATCGGGTATGGAAGGGAAAGGTAGCTTCTACGATTGAGGTTGTATCCAGTGCTGACGAGGCTTCTTGTGGCTTCGAATTCAAAGATGGCCTCAAATATGTGGTGTTCGCGTATACAACTGGCGATCAGTTGGAAGTCAGCTTGTGCAGTAGAACGGCGGAAGCGAGTACCGCTTCCGCCGTAATAGGCGAGCTGGAGCAGTTGGGTCATAGCTCCGTTCCGCCAGTGCCACAGGCCGGAGAAGCTTCCAGCAAGGTGAGTCTATGGTGGATCGCCGCCATTACGCTTCTGGCAGGAGCAATCCTCTTCTTGCTTGTGATGATGATTCGCAGAAGGAAGATCAGATGAGGAAGATGGCGACAATCGTCGTAACTGCAAGACCGATTATGACCGGCTTCAGATTGCGTCTGGCCAGTTCGAAGGGACTAACCCCGCATATGGCGGCTGCCGGTATGAGCGCCCATGGGATGATCGTGCCGCCGCCTACCCATATGGCGGCTACTTGGCCCAGCGCTGTGAGTGTGTCGATGCCAGAGCCGATCGCATGGCCGAACAGCTGAGCGATAGAGCCGGCCAGCGAGATGCCGGAGAAGCCAGAACCGTCGAGCCCCGTAATGGCGCCTACCACAGTCAACGTAATAGCGCTGACAACATCATTGACGGGAACGGCATGAGCAAGGCCGACACCCAGGTCGTTCACGATGCCGCCTGAAGATGGAGGAAGCTGCTCTCCGAAGAGAGAGAAGAAGCCGGCATCGCCCAGATAGAAGAAGGCGGCGATCGGAATGACAGGACCGAATACTCGGAATCCGAACAGGAAGCCTTCGATCAGATAAGCGGTTGCTCGCTCTAATCCGCGACCGCGGTGGGTCAGCATTGTGACTAACAGCATGATAATAATCGCTGTCCCCCCGATAAGAGCGGTAGCCTCTCCCCCTTGCAGATTCAGCCTGAACATGAGCGCGACATCTGCAGCGAACAGGATGGGAATGAGGAGGGCGAACAGACGCTTCGTAGCCAGAGGTAGATGATCGGCAGCATTGTCATCGTCACTGGCACTAGACGCTGCGTCTGTCAGCGGACGGGTATCTTCTACGAGTCCGTCCCGCCATCGTCCCAGCCGTTGATCCCGTTTCATCATCCAGTAAGCTGCGATAGTCGTGACGCCTCCCATGACGATAACTAGTGGTATGCTGGCCGTCATGACTTCGCTAACTGCGATGCCGGCCGCGTCCGCAGTTAGCTTCGGCGCCCCTTGAATAATGAAATCGCTGGAAAGCGCTATGCCATGACCGAACAGGTTCATGGCTACTGCCGCTCCCAGAGCCGGCAGTCCGACCCTTGCCGCAACCGGAAGAAGCACCGCGCCAATAAGCGCGACAGCAGGAGAAGGCCAGAAAAACCAGGAAACGATCATCATGATGATGCCGATTCCCCAAAAAGCCAATGAAGGCGTTCTCAAAAATCGGGTGAAGGGGCTGATCATAATCTCGTTAATGCCCGTACGGATCAAGATCCGGCTCAATGCAACAATGATAGAGATGATCAGAATCGTGCTGATCAATTCCTTAATCGCATAGATAAAGCTGTCGAATATGCCGCTGACGGACCCTTCTATGGATGTGGTGGCGAGCAGGCCGATGCCCAATATCCCTGCGATACAGATGAGCGTCGTATCGCGGCGCATAATCATAAATCCGATAATGAATAAAATAAAGGATAAGTAGACCCAGTGCAAAGCTGTCAATTCCAGTGTCATAGAAATACCCCTCTCACAGCATAGACGGCTGTCATGCAACGTAGCCGTAGTGCAGTCTATGCAGCTTTGCCGACACGGGTTCGCCTGGTGCGGAAACGTGCTGGGACGAAGAATACTTAGCGGCAGCATTGCTTGTATTGCACGTAGGCTCCCGTTATACTTAAGTACAGAAGATGGAGCAAGAAGGAGTGACGTACGTGAAAATCGAAATCGTAGAAGCATCATTGCGCCATAGCGAAGATGACGGATATATAGGCAAGTTGATTCTTGCCGTAGAGGGACACAGTCAAGAGTACGAGATGACGTTACATAGCAAGAAGGGACGGGACTGGGGTTACGGCTTGTTCTTCCGGGAAGGCTCCGGCGATGAAGAGCAGCTGCTGACTTTAGAGGATGAGATCGAAGAGAACGATGAATTGTTTTATCGCCTCATTGGCGCGGTCAAGGAGATGAGTCCGATATAGATGAGGACATGAATAAGCACATTCCATCATGATGACGGAATGTGCTTCGACTTGCGAGCTAGAGCTTTTCTTCAATCGCTTCGACTTTCTTCCGATGTTGCGAGATGCGATATGCACCGTAACCGGCCGCTACCATGGATAGCCCGATTACAATCCACAGCCCATATCGATAGATCATATCGGCAATCTTCTCGACGGAATCTCCGACGAACGTGCCGATTATGAAATAAAGGAGCGTCCATACAAATGCAGTTGGATAGGCGAATAGAATGAATCGTCCGAACTTCATCCGGTTCATTCCCATCACATATGGCGTCGCATGTCGTAAGAAAGGCAGCCAGATGCTCATGCATATGGCATAGCTGCCGTATCGTTCGCCCAATTCCTCCGACTTGACGACAACCTTGCCAATGTTATTCTTGCTACGAAACCAATCTGATAACTTGCTTCCGGCAAATCTTCCTATACTGTAACTGAAGGTCATGGCCGAGCAAATTCCAAGGCAAGTCATGATAAACGCAGGAATTGGCGCCAGGATACCGGATGCCGCAAGAGCGCCTCCTGTCATCACAACGGCTTCATTGGGAATCGGCAGACCGATCAGACCAAGACAAAGGACCAAGAAAAGCGCAACATAACCGACTCGCTCGATGATTTCCATCAGGAGGTCATAAGCCATTATAAATTCCATCCCATTCTAATAGGTAATTTGAAGGCGTTGCGAACCATGAAGGTACTACGAATCGATTGAGGAAAGGTTTCATATTTTTAACCAATTCGTAACTTTTTCCATAATCCGTTCCGATATAATGAATGCTGCTCAAGGAATATCGGAGGGGTGTGCGAGATGGCAGTATTCCAAGATAAAGTTCAACGATTGCGAGATATAGAATCCATCACTTATACGTGCTGTTTAAGACTGCTGGCGGAGGAGCCGACAGCTGCTATTGCTGCTCAGAAAGTATTATATCAATTGTTTCAGGACTATGAGTTCTGGCGAATGAATGACGGAGAGCGCCAACGCTATATTTTGAAGAAGTGCTTTCACTTGATTTCACAGCAGATGTGCAAGGAACCGCAGCTTGTTTAGCCGATTCCCTATCGTTTGCCGATGTCTAAAGGAGATAGCTATGCAAAACGTTCATTCCAGAAGAAACATTACGATTGCGCTGTTCGTCGTAACCTTTCTCGCCGCAATCGAAGGTACTATCGTTGGTACGGCTATGCCAAGCATTACGAAGGAGCTGTATGGCGTTCAACAGTACAGCTGGATTATTTCCATTTATTTGCTGGCGGTTGTCATTACGACGCCGATTTACGGCAAGCTAGCTGATTTGTATGGTCGTAAGAAGATTTTAATCGCCGGCGCTGGCATATTTTTATTGGGCTCGATGCTGTCCGGCATTGCCGGCTCTATGGACCAGCTCATTTGGTTCCGGGCAGTGCAGGGACTGGGAGCCGGCGCATTGACGACGCTGCCCTATACGATAATCGGGGATATGTATGACTTCGAGCGACGAGCCAAGGTGCAGGGTTGGTTGGCCAGCATATGGGGGATTGCCGGTATTACAGGTCCGTTATTTGGCGGTTTGCTCGTCGATTTTGTATCCTGGCGTGCTATTTTTTATATGAACTTACCGTTCGGCATCGTTGCGCTGTATTTGCTGTCTGTATCGATGAAGAGCGTAACGGAGAGAAAGAAGCGATATATCGATTATCCCGGCATTATTGCGTTTACCATCGGGATGTATGCCTTTTTGTACGCCATGTCTCTTCTGAGGGGCGACGAAGGGGGAACGACTTCCGTGGTCGAGATCGGGTTGTGGTTTGCCGGCTCTGCTTTGTTTCTCCTATTATTTGCGTGGATTGAACGACGTTCGCCAGAGCCGATTATACCAATTCAGCTATTCCGTCACTCCATCATCAATATGGCGAACGCCAGCGGATTCGTGCTCTGTGTCATCATGGTCGTTATCGTATTTTACGTTCCGCTGTGGATACAAGGTGTAGGGGAGAAGAGTGCGACCTATTCCGGCATGGCCATGATACCGTTGTCAATTACATGGCCGCTAGGGTCGATATTGGCGGGCAATTACATATCCCGGATCGGACTGAAGCGAATTTGTCTGGCTGCCGCATGTCTGCTCCTTCTGGGTACGATCGGTTTCACCTTTATACACGCTAGTTCCCCGATCCTGGTGATCGTACTGTGCACTGCCGTCGTAGGATTGTCCTTCGGGCTTATCTTCACCTCGTTGACCGTTGCCGTAACCTCCGCAGTCGGATGGGAGATGCGCGGAGCGGCGACTGCCGGACATAACTTCGTTCGTACGCTGGGTCAGACAATCGGCATTACTTTGTTCGGTCTGCTGTTGCATACTGGCGAGGCCAATCTTATCGAGCCTCAAGTGCTGGAGGAGAGTCTGCACGGCATTTTCCTCTGGGTAGCGGGATTATCAGTGGCGATCATGCTGCTTGCGACGCTGATGCCGAACATCCGGCGCGACGAGGATAATAACACCTCTAAGCACGATCGTCCAATCGGCGAGAATGCTGCAGGGACGGGCAAGGCACACTAACGCAATGAACAATATACAAGCAATCAGACACACTCTCTGGAGAGAGTGGGGGATAACCAGTGTTATGGTGATGAAAGCCAATGCATGGGTGGAAGAATGGCATGCTGAAGAAGAAGAGGCGCTGCATCCCATCTATTCCTGCACGAAGAGCGTATTGTCCGCGCTTATCGGTATCGCAATCGATGAAGGATTAATCGGCAACATAACTCAGCCGCTCAGTGATTTCAGTGTGGCGCACAAGGTGAACGCTCCCTGGAGTGACAAAGTCACCATTGAGCATCTGCTAACAATGACACCCGGATTGCAATGGCCGGATTTCGACAAGCCTTATCGAGCGCTAAGAGAAGCGGCTGATCCCATCCGCTTCGTGCTGGAGCAGCCGCTTGCTCATGTTCCCGGTGAAGTATTCACTTACAATTCGGGTGCTTCACATCTGTTGTCCGCCGTGCTCAGCGAGGTGACGGGAAGTACCGCGATGTTGTACGGGAAGGCAAGGTTGTTCGAACCGTTAGGATTCAGATCATTAGTATGGAGTGAGAAGAACGGAATCAGTGAAGGTGGAACCGGAATGTCGCTGAGCAGCCGAGATATGGCTTTGTTCGGGGCTTTATATATGAACAAGGGGCTTTGGGGCGGGAGGCGTCTTCTGTCCCAAGAGTGGATTGCAGCTTCCACTACCATAAAGCATAAGGGATTGCTGCAGTACAAGCCCCCCATATACGGCGGATATGGCTACCATTGGTGGTGCTCGCCGATTGCGAGCAATGGAATCGCCGATGCATACTTTGCATTCGGTCATGGGGGCCAGTATATTATGGTTATACCCGATCAGGAGCTGGTCGTCGTCGTGAGGAAGAAGGTAACGAGGCGGAATGATGCCGTCTACTCTCGCAAGGTCATCTTCGAGCATATCGTGCCTGCATTCATATAGAAGCATTTCAACTATACTACGAGTAATATAATTTATCGAATCGAACTGGAGGAAGTGCAGATGCAGCATATTTTGGCAGATCGTATGGAAGGCATGAAAGCGTCAGAAATCAGGGAACTGCTCAAGCTTACCGAGCAGCCAGGCATGATCTCCTTCGCTGGAGGTCTGCCGGACAGCGCGTTATTCCCGCTTGCGGATATCGCCAAGGCAAGAGATGCCGTATTAAGCCGACAAGCGAAGGAAGCGTTGCAGTATTCCGTAACGGAAGGCTATGCGCCGCTGAGAGACTGGATCGCAGATCGAATGAACTCGAAGCATGGCACTGCAATGGACAGGGAGCATGTGCTCATCACGAACGGATCGCAGCAGGGCCTGGATCTCTCCGGCAAGCTGTTCCTGAACAGGGGAGACGTCGTATTATGCGAAAGTCCCACTTATCTGGGTGCGTTGAATGCGCTTCGGGCTTATGAACCGCGCTTCGTTGAGGTAGATTGCGACGAAGAAGGCATGATAATCGAGCAGCTGCGCAAGCAACTGGAGACACATCCCGTCAAGATGATATATGTGATTCCCAACTTCCAGAATCCAACGGGACGCAGCTGGTCTGCGGAGCGTAGGAAGCAGTTCATGGCATGCGCAGCGGAGTACGACGCGGTTATCCTCGAAGACGATCCTTACGGTGAGCTGTGGTTCCAAGCCGCGGAGCGTCCTTCGCTTCTGAGCATGGATACAAGAGGACAGGTCATCCACTTGGGCAGCTTCTCCAAGGTATACTGTCCAGGGTATCGTATCGGATGGCTGACCGCTTCAACGCTCTGGATGGAGAAGTATGTGCTTGCCAAGCAATCAAGCGATCTGCACTCCTCTTCGATCAGCCAGAGGGAGATTCACGCTTATCTGACAAATAACGATCTGGATCGTCATATTAAGACGTTGAGAGACGTATACCGCAAGCGTAGGGATGCCATGCTCCAGGCTATGCGTGAGCACTTGTCGGAAGAAGCAAGTTATTATGAACCTTCTGGGGGCCTGTTCCTCTGGGTCGAGTTGCCTGAAGGCGTGAACGCGAGAGCTTTGCTGAGGGAATGCCTGGATAGTGGCGTAGCGTTCGTCCCCGGCGAGGCCTTCTATCCTGGAGGCGGACATGCGAATACCCTTCGGCTGAATTATTCGGTATCCAGCGAGAGCGATATTTGGACGGGGATTGAAAGGCTGGCTACAGCGCTTCGACAATATAAATCGTTCGGTAGGTAAGACGACCTAATCGAGCTTTCATAGAATAGGTCTTTTATGTTTCCTGTAACAGATGTATAATC
Organism: Paenibacillus chungangensis; assembly: GCF_042675905.1. NCBI lineage: Bacteria > Bacillati > Bacillota > Bacilli > Caryophanales > Paenibacillaceae > Paenibacillus > Paenibacillus chungangensis. The sequence goes on from NZ_JBHTJZ010000009.1 coordinate 359,729, forward strand.
ATGGAAGGTTAATGAAGTCCAGTATCGTTGTATATGGAAGATTGGAGATCAGGTAGCGATGCAAATTGCCGGCATTAATCATTTATGTTTCTCTGTTACGAATTTGGAATCGTCAATCACCTTCTATGAAAGCGTTTTTGAAGCGAAGCTATTAGTGAAAGGAAGAAAGCTGGCCTATTTCGACCTCAATGGCTTGTGGATTGCACTGAACCAGGAAAACATAGATCGAAGCCATGCCGTTCCGACATATACGCACATTGCATTCACGATTTCGGAAGAAGATTATGAAGCGTTATGGAGGAGACTGGAAGAATTGAAGGTTGAGCTGTTCGCGGGACGGCCAAGGGACGAGCGAGATAAGAGATCGATATACTTCCTCGACCCTGACGGCCACATGTTTGAATTCCATACTGGCTCCTTGCAGGATCGGCTTGATTATTACAAAGCGGATACACGGCATATGACATTTTTCGAGGAGTGAATGAAAGTATCCTTTGCCCGAGCTGTAGAGGATACTTTCTTCGTATGTTATAGTTACTGGTAAGTAAATGCGGTCCATCTACTATGATAAGAATCGGGGAATACAATTGAAATTCAGACCATGTATTGATTTGCATGACGGCAAGGTGAAACAGATCGTCGGAGAAACGCTGAATGCGTCTTTAATTGAAAATTTCGTCTCAAAGCACGATTCCACTTATTATGCAGAGCTATTCCGCAAGGACGGGCTGACAGGCGGTCACGTTATCATGCTCGGTCCGGGTAATGAAGAAGCTGCGCTTCGCGCACTGCGCGCTTATCCGAACGGGTTGCAAATCGGGGGAGGCATACGAGACGACAATGCCGGGCGTTATTTGGATGAAGGCGCTACGCATGTGATCGTTACATCTTACATTTTTCAGAACGGAGAGCTGAATGAACGCAACTTGCAAAGAATGGTCGAAGTAGCGGGCAAGGAACGCCTCGTGATCGACTTAAGCTGCAAGATCAGGGACGGGAAGTGGTTCGTCGTGACGGATCAGTGGAAGCAGTATAGCGACTTCGAAGTCAATGCTGACAATATCCGTTATTTGGAGCAGTATTGCGACGAATTTCTGGTCCATGCGGTAGATGTGGAAGGAAAGCAAAGCGGCGTGCAGGAAAGTCTTGTCACGGCACTTGCGGATTGGGTGAGCATTCCCACAACATATGCCGGCGGCGCCAGATCGTTAGAAGATATGGAGCGATTCCGGGAACTGTCCCAAGGGAAGCTGGACTTGACAATCGGCAGCGCACTCGATATTTTCGGCGGCATACTGTCTTATCATGACGTTGTTCGATACAGCAACGAGATGAATTAGTGAGACTCATCCTAGAACCACGCTCTACTGTCTCTTCCAATCGAAGAGGCAGTTTTTATTTCAGGCAGGAATTGAAGCCCTGACGTCGAATGGAAAACAAGAAGTTTTTGTGGGGAAGGGATCAAGCAGCATGAAGTTATTGAAGGAGATTTATGAACGCGAATTGCAGTTAAGTCAGAAGGATATCAGCTATCGTCGACATGGAAGCCGATATTGGCTATACCGCGACAGCCGGGCAGTGATTCGCAATCATGAAGGGAAAGCCGCCCTTATTCATAGAATGAATGCTGATTGCTATACGTTGCCGGGGGGCGGCATTCGAGAAGGTGAAGATGCCTTAAGCGCTTTGAAGAGGGGAATTATGGAGGAAATCGGCTCGAAAATTCAACTGGACGGTGAGCTTGGGCTCATTATCGAATACCGTGATGAACAAGAGTTGATGCACTTTTGCTATGGTTATGCGGTTCATGCAGAGAAAACAGAAGAGACGCAACTTGTTGAACTTTTGCCGAATGAAGACGTTACACAGCATGATCGCCTGCTTTGGCTGAATCTCGAGGAAGCAATTACGACGATGGCGGAGCATCAGCCGAACAATTACACTGGAAAGTTTGTCCAGATGCGCGATTCTATATTTTTGCAGTACTGTGCTCGCGTATAGCTTGTGTAACCTTGGCTTCTGTTCGGACGTATAGATTTTAACACGATTATGATGACGAGATAGAGGAGCTGGAATCATTGTTTTTACACTTTTTGGAACAACAAGCACATCAGCAGGCATTTCTGGAGATTGCCCATCTTGCAGCGAAAGCAGATGGCAATGTGAATTGGAAGGAGAGGGGGAAGCTTCGCTCTTATATTGAAGAGATGGGGCTGCTCGATGAGGATATTAACTTGTCGAATACGAGAAGTCTTGTAGAAGTTTTATCAGTTGTACAGGACAAAAGGGTTCAAAAAATAATGTTAATCGAAATTTTGATGCTTCTTTATACAGACGGTGACTATAATGACGAAGAGAAGGAAATCGTGACGGAAATGAAGGAGCTATTCGGATTTTCCGATGAAACCTTCGAGTCGATGCGAGCGTGGGTTATTGCAATGGACAAGTTGAAGGTCGAAGGAATAAAGCTCATTCTTAACGCATAATTTCAGAGTGATAAATCCATCCTTTAATTGTAGTATACAAGATAGGGGATGGTGGAATGCGTGTATTATACACGGCTACAGTGACAGTTACCGGAGGAAGGGAAGGGCAAGTTAAATCTTCTGACCAAGCCATTGATTTGAAGCTGGCGTTGCCGCAGGAGCTCGGTGGTCGAGGGGGACAAGGGACGAATCCGGAACAATTGTTCGCCGCTGGCTATGCCTCTTGCTTCGATAGCGCGCTTCAGTTGGTTATTGACAGGAATCACTTGAAGCGAGTAACTTCTACTAAGGTAACAGCCCATGTGTCACTGCTTAATGACGATGGTGACGATGGTTACAAACTGGGCGTCAAGCTGCAAGTGAACATAGAAGGTGTTGAAGAAGAACAAGCGAGCAAGCTTGTGCAAGCCGCTCATGACATATGCCCGTATTCTAAAGCAATACAGGGAAATATTGATGTGGAGACAACGCAAAGTTAGTAAAAGGGAGCCGCGATCTCGCGGCTCTTGTTATCTGTTCTGCTGAAACGTCTGGCCCTATTATTCGTAAGTGAAGAAGAAGTTAAGAGGAGGGATAGAATGAATTGGAGAAAAAAAACATTGACGCTAATACTTGCTGTGACGTTGTTCGCTACTTCCGGATGCGGCGTCTTCGAACAAGTGAACAATACCGTGAACTTCGCTACAGAGACGACTGCCTATATGAATGAGCTGACCGAATTCGGCCAGAGTATGAATGAGAAGGCACAGCAGGCAATGACGGACTTGGATGCCAGGACCGATCTGAAACAACAGATTATGAACTTGAAAGAGCAAATAGTCAATTATGAAGGGATTCAAGTCCCTGAGTACGCTCAGGAATTGTATCGGTTAATCATACAACAGAGCGAGACGTTAAAGCAGGGCTTGGATTCTGCATTGGCCAATATCGAACAGGGGCAGGACATATTCGCTTCAACAGGTATACCAGATATAATGAATCAGGTTAATGAACTGCTTAGTCAAATCCATACTCTCGCTCCGCAATAATCCATATCGGGCAGGGCACTCGGTTCAATTCAAACTCCGATGAGAGAGTTAACAATCATATATTAGCTAATTTGCAAGCTAGGAGTGTACACCAATTGACTTCTCAGGCATCGACATCAGCGTCATTCAGGCAACATTTTATTTTACTAGTGCTGGTTATCATTGTCGCAGGCATGAGTCAGGGGTTGCTTCTGCCACTGCTGTCGATCTTGCTTGAGCAGGCAGGTGTGCCGCCAGAGCAAAACGGACTGAACTCGGCGGCCATGTACATCGGTATCTTCGGCACCATGTTGTTCATTGAGAAGCCGGTTCGCCGGTTCGGCTATAAGCCGGTTATTCTGGCAGGCATAGCGTTGATAACAATGGCTTGCTTGCTATTTCCTGCGACAAACTCGCTCTCTATGTGGTTTTTACTGCGATTGCTAGTCGGAGTTGGAGACAGTGCGCTGCACTATTCCACGCAGCTGTGGATTGTAAGCTCCAGTCCCGCCGATCGCAGAGGCAGATATATTTCATTGTACGGCATGTCCTATGGGTTGGGCTTCAGCCTGGGGCCACTGGGCATTAATTTGCTGAGATTTGGGGATAATATCCCATTTTATGTTTCCAGCGCATTCTACATAAGTGTGCTGCTGCTTATGCTTCGGGTGAGCAATGAGCAACCGCCTGTACATAAGAGGGAGGAGGGTGAGAGGAACCGGTTCAGGACCGCTTATCGGTTAGCGTGGTATGCGCTCATTCCCAGCTTCCTCTACGGCCTTATGGAAGCGTCGATGAACAGCAGTTTTCCATTGTACGGAATGCGAATTCAACTGCAAGAGCATATTATTTCCCTGATGCTATTATCCTTTGGCCTTGGCGGTCTTCTCTTGCAGCTTCCGCTCGGCATATGGAGCGACCGCATCGGCCGCAAGCCGATCTTAATCGGTTGTGGTATCGTTGGAGCGTCGGCCTTCTTTGCGGTTCCGCTCGCGGGAGACCATGTTCTGTACCTCATGATGCTGTTTATGGTCGCCGGTGGAGTTGTTGGCTCGTTTTATTCGCTGGGGCTTGCTTATGCGGCTGATATTATGCCTGCACCGATTCTGCCCGTTGTCAATGTCATCGCCTCGATTCATTTCAGCATCGGCAGTTTGATGGGACCGATGCTTGGGGGATACGGCATTCGCTATGTCAGTGAGTACAGCATTTTCCTCTTTTTAGGGGGCGCTTTTCTCTTGTTCGGACTGCTTGGGTTTCTATTTCAGCCGAGGAAGCTTCCATTCTAGCGAGTGGAGGCTTTTCTGCTTGGAAAAGAGCATTGCTCGGTCGTGAATGGTGATATACAATAGGAACTAATGCATTTTTTGTCGACGCTCCTCGATAATTGTCGGGCGTTGCTAGGAGGAGACCCCACTGAAGAAATATAAAGACCTATTCTTTCATAATATACGTAATCAGCTTGATATCTGGTTTAATGGGCTTACTGAAATCTCGCATGAAGAGGTCGCATTTTTCTTGCATTCCTTGAAGGGAACTTCCGGTACAATCGGCTTGCACGAGCTTCATGCTAAAGTAACCGCGTTGCACGATGCGTTTCTTGCTATGGGGCGAAAGCAATGGTCATCGAAGCAATTAAAGCTATTTTTGGCTGAATTAATATCGGATATCAATCAGCCTTCGGAGATCACTCCCGATGCGCAATATACGACCGTAGCCATTGACTATAGAATCGATAAGCCGCTAGCACTTATTCTGGACGACGACGTCGCTCTATTAACCTATTTGAAAGACGAGCTGGAGGCGGCGGGGTGGTCGGTAGTGGCAACAGCTTCTCCATATAAGGCTATTGAGTATTTCCACGCCATGGCGCCTGACAGTCTCATTCTGGATCTGCACTTCTCGGACTCCGACGGCTTCCAAGTAATCGAGACGTTAAGTGAGAAGCTGAAACGACAATATGTTCCGACGATGATGATCAGCCACGATACTTCCAGGCAAGCGAAGTTGAAGGCGTATCGTATGGGTATTGACGACATGATGGTGAAGCCGATTGATATGGAAGAGATGCTCGCAAGACTTGATCGGCAGTTACGAAATAAGCGGCGACTGGAGCAACTGTTGTTCATTGATGAATTGACCGGAGCGTATAACCGGAAATATATGCATGATCTGTTCAACAAGCTGTTCACTGAAATGAAACGTAGCGGAGAAGTATTCTCTCTGGCTGTGCTTGATCTGGACCACTTCAAGTCGGTGAACGATACATACGGACATTTGATCGGAGACGAAGTGCTAAGAGGCTTCGTGGCGTTCCTGAAGGCCAATCTTAGAAGCACGGACAGCATCATCAGGTACGGAGGGGAAGAATTCGTCATCGTTATGCCGCGATTGGAAGTCGGGTATGCAAAGCAATTGCTTACGGAATTGATTGAAGGCTTCTCCCAAATGAGCTTCCATTCTGGAGATGCGGTCTTCCACTGCAGCTTCTCGGGCGGCGTTACGCTTGTAGATGAACCGACAAGCAGCTCGCATGTCTGGATCGAAGCAGCGGATACTGCTTTGTATCAGGCTAAGACAGCAGGTAGAAGACAAATTGTAGCTACAACCGACAGCAACCATTTCGAGCCAATGAAACGCAAACTTCATATTGCCATTGTCGACGACGATCCTATGATTCGAAAGCTGTTGACGGATGAGCTTGAAGAGGATATTCACGATCGATTGGAAATGGTTCTGCATGCGTTCAGCAGCGGAGAACAGTTTTTCCAAGAGATGGACTTGAACGATTCAGCGCCTTATCTCATTATTCTGGACGTAATGATGCCTCAGATGGACGGCTTCTCTGTATTGCGACGAATTAGAGATATGCCGAATGAGGAGAAATTCACCGTTGTTATGCTGACAGGACGGAAATCAGAGCAGGATACCGTTCAGGCGCTGCAATTGGGTGCAGACGATTACGTAACGAAGCCGTTCAACATCGAAGAACTCAAGGCAAGATTGAAGAGATTGGTGAACAGAGTGTATTAACAGACGGATATAGGAGGGACGGAGCAATGAGCAGAATATTGGTAGCCGAAGACGAGGCAGTGCTGCGCATGCTGATTATGGATTCGTTAGAAGACGAAGGTTATGAAATCGATAGCGCCGTAGACGGCAAGGAAGCGTTCGATATGATACAAGCCGGACAATACGATCTTCTCATCATAGATCATATGATGCCACGGATGACGGGCTTGGAACTCATTAATGCCATTAAGGATCTGCCCGGTCGGGAGCAGCTGCATATTATGATGCTGTCGGCCAAAAGCCAGGTTACGGACCGGGAAAAAGCGATAGAAGCGGGAGCTGATATGTTCCTGTCGAAGCCGTTCAGTCCGATTGAACTTGTGCGCATCGTGGGCGAGATACTGCAATGAATAAACTAATGGGTTATCTGCAAAAAAGTATTACACGCCGATTCGTTGCCATGATGCTGCTTGGGCTGTTGCTCATTCTCGCGGGGGCGGGGACGGTATTATGGCGCGCGTATGATACGCTGACATCCTATCAGGACACTCAGCAGGAACTGAACGAGAAAGAAACAATCATCTCCGACATCGCTGAGCATACTTCACAGGTGTTCTTCCGGGCAAGAGGCTATTATGCCTTCTTGAACCAGATGGAATACGAAAAAGTGTACGAGGAATACGAATTGTTGAAGGACGATTTGGAATCGTTCAGGAATATGCCGCACAATGAAACGGAAAACAAGCTGATTGAAGATATCGACAAGTTCATGGACGACTTCATCCAGGATGTATTCCCGAAAGCATCGAGCTTCGTCCAGAATGATCGTTATGCCGAGCTTCGCGCATTATCGTCCAGTGGCATTAATGATGCGGTCAATGCGCTTGTCCGATATGCGGATCAATTCGCTCAGGATAACGAAGCTTATCTGAACCGAAAAAATGAAGCGATGGTTGACGATATATTCAAGGAAGGACTAATCTTCGCTGCATATGTGTTCGGCATATTGCTTCTCTCGATATGGATAGCGACCCGGACGGCGATGGATATCGGGAAGCCGCTAGGGGAATTAACGAAGGAAGCCGAGAACTTCGCATTGGGCAAGCCGGTTCATCTGGTCTATTTGGATCGAGTGGATGAGATCGGGAAGTTGACCCAGACACTGGATCTCATGATGGTGCAGATTACCGCGAAGGAATCGGAGCTATTGGCTCAAAACGAAGAGTTAATTGCACAGCAGGATGAATTGCAGATGCAGCAAGAAACGCTTCAGGAAGCCCTGGGAAAGATGGCGGCGAACGAAGTGTATTTGGAGAAGCGCAATCAGCTTATTCAATCCTTGTCTAATACGAGGGATATAAAAACTTTGCTTGAGAGTGCTATCCGCCATACTGTGGAGATGTCGGATATGGACAAAGGTATGATTCTGCTCATGAATGAGGAATGCGAGCATGCGTCGTTCGGTGTATCCATTAAAGGGATAAATCAATTCCTGGAATCAATGCACGGCGGACTCATCTTACGAATACAGGAGACGAAAGAGCCTTATATTGTAAAGAGAGAGGCGGCTACGGAGGAGAAGGGGTTCAGTACAGACCAGTTGTATACCTATGATGTATACGTGCCAATCCTTAACGCTTCTAATAAGGTGACGGCTTGTCTAGTCTTGTCCAGAATTGGACGACAAGTGTCTCCGCAGGAGCTGGCGGAGCTGAAAGGGATGGCCACACAGTTGTCTCTGTCACTCGACAGACTTATTATGTTCGAAGAGAAAGAGCGTCAGCGGCAGATGACGCGGGATATGCTGAATACGATACACGAAGGCGTACAGCTGCTTGATCTTGAAGGTCGAACGCTGCAGGTCAACACGATGATGTTAGACATGATGGGCGATGCAAGCTACGAGGAATTGACCGGATTGTCGCTAGATCAGTTTGTCGCCAGGTTGAAAGGAAAGGTGGAAGCGGGGGAGCAGTTGGAACGATTCGTCCGCAATACCGTTAACAGTGCCGTAATGGATTCCAATAGTTTTATATACAGCATGACTGAGCCGTACACCAGGCATATTCTTGTCTACTGTGAGCCACTATTCCGCCATCAGGCGCGAATCGGTACGCTGCTTGTCTATCGGGATATTACGAGAGAGCGAGAGGTTGATCAGATCAAGTCGGAATTCGTCAGTACCGTAAGCCATGAATTACGAACACCGCTTGCCAGCGTGCTGGGCTTCACCGAACTGCTGATCAGCAAGGAGCTGAAGCCGGAGCGGCAACGAAAATATTTGTCGACGATCCATCAGGAAGCAAAACGGTTGACGACGTTGATCAACGATTTCCTGGATCTGCAGAGAATGGAGTCCGGCAAGCAATCCTATCACTTCGTAACAATCGATGCTGTAAGCCTGCTGCAAGAAACGCTGGATGTGTGTCGGACAGAGTGTAATCAGCATGAAATTGTCGTGAACGGGAGCGAGGAGCGATTATCCATAATCGGCGATCATGACAAGCTGAAGCAAGTGCTCATCAACCTACTTAGCAATGCAGTGAAGTATTCGCCGTCCGGCGGAAAAATTGAGATTACCCTTAAAAGGGAGCAGCAGTCGCTGCTTCTGTCCATCGCAGATGAAGGTCTCGGTATTCCAGAGGATGCATTGTCAAAGCTGTTCACCAAATTCTACCGAGTGGATAATTCCGATCGCAGAGAAATTGGCGGGACCGGTCTTGGCCTTGCGATCGTGAAAGAAATCATCACTGTTCATAACGGTGAAGTGTTCGCAAATTCGACTTATGGACAAGGCAGCACGTTCACGATTCAACTCCCATTGTCCGAAGCGCCAATTCCTGACATGAGGGAGCATGAGCGTTCCGGTGTCCATGACTTTCATCAAGGGATCAAGATGAGCGGCAACATATACATTATCGAAGATGACACGAATATATCCGCGTTAATGAGAGATGAGCTGCAGGAGAGAGGATTCAACGTGTATCTATACAGCAATAGCGATGAAGCGATGCGTGCTATGCGGGCATTCCGTCCGGACCTGGTTATCGTAGATCTTATTCTTAACAATGGCGATGATGGCTGGGGTGTCATTAGCAGCATGCGTGAGGAGCATGCATTACATGACGTTCCGATTGTTATATCTAGCGCATACGAGGAGACGAAGCGGGCTTCAGAGCTTGGTGTGAATGGTTATCTGATCAAGCCATTCCATCCCAATACGTTGTCCAGAATGGTGATGGATGTGTTGACTGCGGGGTCGGGCAATGAAGATGACACAATAGAATAGTATATCGCGCATTCTGTGCATAGGATGAATCAAGAGGACAATACTCTTCAACCTATCCTATCCGGAATGGAGTGATCGAAGCGTGGCCAAGGCAAAGAGAGGAAGGGCGCTGTGGAGGCTGCCCGCAAGAGGCAGAGGTACATGTCCGATTTGTCAGGCGACAAGGATCAAGCTGCTGTACCCGCTCGTCAAGTCGGACGGAACGAAGCTGACCGTCTGCAAAAGATGTTCGAAGAAAGCAGTGTAACAGTGTAGCCATACGTTGACAAAGGACGAATAATCGTGTACATTAGTTCAAAATTCCACAAATAATGGCTTGGACCAAGGAATGAAATGGGCGCTAACCGATATCAGAGAGGAAATCCACGGCTGAAAGGTTTCCTGGCGTTGCCCTATTTCTCCCGCCTTGCGAGCTGCAGCGGGGTTACAACCGCTGACGGAACTGACCGTTATAACAAGGAAGGATCTCAGCATATTCGCTATGCCGCGTTCAAATTAGGGTGGTACCACGACACATTCGTCCCTGCAGACGAGTGTGTTTTTTGTTGTATGCGAAAAAAAGGAGGGAAAGAAAATGGCAATACAAAACGCTTGGTTATTGCGAACGTTAAGGGATGTGCCCGCAGATGCGGAAACAGCAGGTCACCAGCTCATGCTGAGAGCTGGCTTAATCCGGCAGACCGCAGCCGGAATGTACGCGTATATGCCGCTTGGTCTACGTGTGCTGCGCAAGCTGGAAGCGATTGTGAGGGAAGAGATGGAACGGGCGGGTGCTCAAGAGCTGCTTCTGCCGGCTTTGCAGCCAGCAGAGCTGTGGCGGCAGTCGGGACGGTACGACGTATACGGTCCTGAGCTGATGACGATGACGGATCGCCATAACCGTTCCTTCGTATTGGGGCCAACTCATGAGGAGGCGATCACCTCTGTTATGAATGGTGTAATCAACTCTTATCGCCAGTTGCCCCTCACTTTCTTTCAGATTCAGGTCAAATTCAGGGATGAGATGCGGCCACGCTCTGGCCTGTTGCGAGGAAGAGAATTTCTCATGAAGGATGCTTATTCCTTTCACAGTGACTGGGACGGACTCAAGCGTACCTATGCCGTGATGTACAAGGCATATTGCCGGATTTTCAATCGTTGCGGGCTGAACTATCGGGCAGTAATGGCGGATGCCGGTGCGATGGGAGGGGACGGCGACAACCATGAATTTATTGCCCTGGCCGATATAGGGGAGGATACAATCGCGGTATGTAACAGCTGCCAGTTCGCCGCCAATGTGGAGAAGCTTCAGGAGAGCCTGGATGAAGGAACCGCTGATCAGTCTGAGACTTGTCCTTCTTGCGAACAGGGAAAGCTGGAATATTGCAAGGGGATTGAAGTGGGGCATACGTTCCAACTGGGCGACAAATATTCTCACAGCTTGGGAGCCACGGTTCCCGGTGCACATGGCCGCGAGAGTGAGCTGATTATGGGCTGCTACGGCATCGGCCTCTCCCGCCTTCTGGCCACAATCGTCGAGCAGCATCACGATCAACGGGGGATTATCTGGCCGTCAGCCGTGGCGCCTTATCAAGTCCATATGACGATAATCGCAGTGAAGAACGAAGTGCAGATGAAGTTGGCGCATCAGCTCTATGATCGGCTTGCGGAAGTGGGAATAGAGACGCTGCTGGATGACCGGGATGAGCGGGCGGGAGTGAAGCTGCACGATGCCGAATTAATCGGTATTCCGATTCGTATCGTGGTAGGCAAGAACGCGGATGAACACCGTGTAGAGTATTCGGAGCGCAGCAGCGAGACGAAGGAAGTTGTTCATGTTGAGAAAGCATTGGAACTTCTGCTGCAACGGATACAGTTGCATAGGACTCATGAAATCTAGTACGATTCAATATAGGAATACGATGAGAAGAAAGGAAGAACGACGATGAATGAGCAAGAAGGAATTAAGCTAACGAGTTTATCCAGCAAAGGCGGCTGCGGGTGTAAAATCGGTCCAGCCGATCTGAAAGGCGTGTTGAGCCATCTCGCTGCAAAAGGCGAGAATCCGAATCTGCTGGTCGGCATTGATACAAGCGACGATGCTGGCGTATATCGAATTAATGAAGAGACGGCATTGGTACAGACGGTCGACTTCTTTACGCCGATCGTGGACGATCCCTATTCCTTCGGCCAAATAGCGGCTGCCAATGCAATCAGCGATGTGTATGCGATGGGCGGGAAGCCGCTCACGGTGCTGAATATTGTGGCATTCCCCATCTCCACATTGGATAAATCGATTTTGGCCGACATTCTTCGTGGCGCTGCTGATAAAGTAAGCGAAGCCGGAGCGACGCTTGTCGGCGGTCACTCCATTGACGACAAGGAACCGAAATTCGGACTGGCCGTAACGGGGTTAGTACATCCAGACCGCGTCAGGACGAATGCAGGAGCGAGACCGGGAGACAAGCTGATTCTGACGAAGCCGATTGGCGTCGGCGTGCTGACGACCTCCATCAAGAAGGATCAGCTCAGCAGCGAGGAGATCAAGCGGGTGGTCACTGTCATGGCCACACTCAATAAGACGGCGGCGGAAGTGATGGAGAAGTATGAAGTGCACGGTTGTACGGATGTGACGGGCTTCGGCTTAATGGGACATGCGCTGGAGATGGCGAAGGGCAGCGGTGTCGGCATCACGATCGCAGGCACTTCCGTACCGATGCTGCCGCGTGTGAGAGAACTGGCCGAGCAAGGCTTTGTGCCCGGAGGAACTAAGAATAACTTCCTTCATGTCAAGGATTCCGTTGTCTTCCCGGAGAATATGGATCAGATCGATCAGTGGCTGCTCTGCGATGCGGTTACTTCAGGCGGATTGTTGATCGCCGTTCATCCCGATCAGGCCAAGGCACTGCATCAGGAGTTGGTACAATCGGGCGTCGAGGCCAGCATCATAGGGGAAGTGACCGATCAGCAAGCAGGAAAGATTGTAATCGTATAAAGCATACCACTTTCAAGTGAGAGGATTGTACGCAAGATGCTGCAAAATTTGACGATAGATGAGTGGAGAGAACTGCAAGGCAGAAAGCAAGTGACGATGATCGATGTTCGATCACCGTCCGAATTCAGTAACGCCACCATTCCGGGCGCCATTAACATTCCCCTATTCGACGATCGGGAGCGTGCGGAAATTGGAACGATATATAAGCAGGTGAGCATTCAGGCTGCGAAAGAGAGAGGACTGGAAATCGTCTCGGCCAAGCTGCCATCCTTCGTGAAGCAGTTCCAAGAGCTGTCCGATCCAAAGGCTGTATTCTGCTGGCGCGGCGGGATGAGAAGCAAAACCTCAGCCACATTGTTGTCGCTGATGGATGTCCACGCCTACCGACTTCAGGGAGGATACCGTGCATATCGCCAATGGGTTATTGAGGAATTGCAGAATGCCGATATTCAGGCGGAAGTAATCGTCGTGAATGGTCTGACCGGAACCGGAAAGACTGCCCTATTGCGTAAGCTAAAGCAGGAGGGCTATCCTGTGCTTGACCTGGAAGGTATGGCTGGCCATCGCGGTTCCATCTTCGGTGGCATCGGCCTTGCGTCGAACAATCAGAAAACATTCGATGCGTGTCTGGTTGAGGAGCTGAAGACTCTCCAGCATTCACCGTATATTCTAATAGAAGCCGAGAACAGAAGAATCGGAAAAGTAGCACTGCCCGATGTGCTGATGAGGAAGAGGGAGACGGGGCGACAGATCATTATCGAGCTACCGCTTCAAGAGCGGGTTCGACAAATTATGGAGGATTATCGCCCGCAGGAGTATGCGACTGAATGCTTGGAAGCGTTCAGACGAATCCGTTCCAGAATCCATACGCCGATCGCGTCGGAAATCGAGCAGTTGCTGCAGTCAGAGCAGTATGAAGCTGGCATTGAGCTGTTGCTCGTTCACTATTATGATCCTCGTTATACACATTCTACGAATCAATACGGGAACGAATTGCTGTACACCGTAGATGTGGATACGTTGGAAGATGCCTTCTTGGAGGTCAAGAGCAAAATAGATGATTTGCACAAAGGAATGTGAGCAGATGATTGCAAGGTGCGAAACGAGACAAATGGATGACATTTATGTCATGATAAATGATGCCGCAGCAGCGTACGACGGCATCATTCCAGCCGATATGTATCAAGATCCGTTTATGCCGTTGAAAGAACTGGAGCAGGAGTGAGCAAAACTCATGATTTGCTCATACTCATATACATGATTGCCCTGAGGAGCATATTGACCGATTCCGATCATGGCGAGTGCGACGTCCTGGGCTTGAATCGGTGTATATTTGCTCCACTTGCCTCTGGTGAATAGCTTCAGTAGGGGACTGAGGACGATAGCGACCTTTTCGGCTGGTCGCTGTTCCTGCCGGGCACCCAGCAATTGCGAGGGATGAAGGAAATGAACCGACGGCAGCCCGACCCGAAGGATTGCAGCTTCGACCTCTCCTTTCACCCGAGTGTAGAAAAAAGCGGACTGGGCATTCGCGCCGATGGACGTTACCATGATCAGTTTATTCGCGCCTTTGCTATGCGCCAGCTTGGCGATCTGGAGCGGGTACTCGTAATCCACCTTGCGAAATGCCGCTTGTGAACCTGCTTTCTTGATCGTTGTGCCCAAGCAACAGTACATATCGTCGACTTCAAAATACTCGCGGTATTGATCAAGCTGATCAAAATCGACTACGACTTGGCGCAGCTTGGGGTGCTGAAGCTCCAATGGCTTCCTGATCAGTATCGTCACTTGTTCGTAGTCACCCATGTCCAACAAGTGATGCAACAAGTGTCCTCCGACTAATCCGGTCGCTCCCGCAAGCAAAGCGGTTTTCATGTTCATGCCGTTACTTCCTCCTATATGCTTCCGTTTAATTTATTGAACACTTCATTCAACTCCGTTCCTCTCATCCTACCACAATTGGCAATTCATCATAACTGAACTGGCGAACATATGTGTAATTTGGATTTTGCGATGAGGTGAAACGGGGCGGGGCAGGAGCGTTCAATCATCCATGCAACTGTTAACGCATCAGTCGTTTGAAAAACGGACGTGTGTTATGGTTTGGTTCCGTAACGGAAAACGGATGGCGTCTACGACATGCTCTTCCACGTGTCAACCATCATCTTTGCAATAGCGTCGGCTATCGGTTTGCTCTTATAGTATCCGTTATGACAGAAGGGATTCCAGCTAGTCAGCCAATTGCCGACGGATACCTGAACATCCTTCTTTACAGCGCGGGCATACATAGGGTCGATGTCTCTTAACGGATAAGCAAGTATATCGTCCTTGTCGTAATAGTTGATCCAGCCGCCCTGTACTCCGGGGTGATGGTGATGGAGCAGAGGGGAAGGGACAACGATCGGCTGATTGAAATCCCGGTAGCGCAAGCTCCATAAGGGCAGCGTCGTGCCGAAGCTAAGGAATCGCGTCAGTGTCTCTCCTCGTTCCAGTGCTGATTCGCGATCGATTATCACTGCATCTCTTCTCGTTGTCCGCTGCAGATCGTAGAAGTAATTGCTGGCGATAACCGCCCCCAGGCTGTGAGCGATAACATACAGGGGCGTCGTCGTACCTGCTCGTTGCGATAACCGATTCAGCGCCTCGCCGATCGTCCGGTGGACCGCCTCATAGTTTTGTTCCTTCGTATCAACAGGCTGATAAGCAACGGCATCGGCCAAGTAGTGGATAACGAAGCGGCGAAGATCCCTGTAGCGCAGTTTATTGCCCGTGACAAGCCGCTCATAGAGACGCTGCTCGCGTTCCTCGAATATATCCGCCCAATAGACGGGCTCAATGACTAGATCGGACGGCTTCCGCCCGGAAGCCTTCCTGTACTTCTCTTGCAGCAAAGCCACGAACGATGAAGCATAATCCTCCTTCTGTCTGCCTAAACCATGAAGTATGACGATCCCTATCTTCCGGTTCATGATCACACCGTCCCTTCAAGCGATTTCCAGTACCTTCATTTAATGTATTGAAGCAGAAGTGAGCTTGCTTAGACATGATATACAGATATATATATGCAACTTTTTTCATGTATTTGTGGTCAAATGTTGTAAGGAATGTGCACGATTAAAGCAGGCGGTCACACTATGAATCAAGGTTGTAAGGGAGCTGGAAATAATGAATCGAGAATGCAATGTTAATGACATCCTGATGCTCATGATCGTCCTACTAGGAGCTTGCTCCATGACTACCAGCGGTTCTTCCGACATGGATCATCCTGAAGAAAAGGTTCAAACTGTAGTTGGATCCGAATCCGTAGAGGACTCCTCTTTAGCTAAGGGGAACGAAGAAACAGCGGGGAACGGAAACTGGTCGTTTGCAAGTGAAGAGCATCTCCAAATGCATTGGCCTTATATGGCAATACCGCTGCTAGTTAATGAACCGCAAGATCGGGATTATGCAGCAGCACTGGAAGCAGTGGTAGACGATGCGGCTGCGCCGATGTCGAAGGAAGAAATCGAGAAGATCAAAGCTGATCCAAACGCCAGTATGGTGGACAATGTACTGCCGGATGGACGCTATCTGCAAGACAATTGGGTAGAGCTGCAAAATGAAATGGTGGAGGCTTCTATCGCAATCCGAACGACGGAAGGAACGTCAATCGGCAATTCCCTGCCAGGTCGCCGGTTCGAAAGAACAATTGCGATGGGGAACAGAGACGCGCTCATCAAGCTGCAAGAGGTGGAGGTTGAAGGGAGATTAATCATTGCTCCTCAAAATCCGAATCAATTCCCTGGCGAATTCATCATTTCCCCTGACGGGATGCAATCCTATTTGGCTGTGGACAATGCGCTATATGCCATTCATTCCGACGATAAACAGCTTAGGCGACTATCATCCGATACTTATAATGGAAAAACATACGAGCAATTGAATGAGCTGGCCTTGAAGCAATCTCCTCATAGCGGCTTAGTCTGGAATGCCGGGGTGATATGGAACCGGGATTACACTAAGCTGATTTATCATTCGAACAAGCATAATCCTAACGACACCACTGGAATGGCGCTGTTCGCGTACGATATCAAATCGGGCGCGGAAGAGCTGATCACGTATACGCCAGGGGCAGATTACATGATCAATGGGTGGACGGCAGCGGGCAGTATGATCTGTACGAAAGTGATGCACGGTTCCCACCTAACTACGGTAGTGGTGACGATGGATGGAGAAGAGTTCGAAGTGAAGCTGGAAGGCGATGCCAAGCAATTGTATGATGCCCGTGACGGAGTCATCGCTTATGCAACGCATGAGGGCAAAGGGGTCACGTTCCATATTGCCAAGTTAAGCGAAAGTGGCCATATGCAAAAGATAACGTCTATAACATTGGAAGGCGGTTATAGACAGCAAGGTTCGGAAGGGTTCAGCCAAGGTCTTAAGTATTTTTCCATTCTGTATGCTCCGGACGACAAGAGCTTCAAGCGTGAAGTGAAGGTAGTCGATCTGGACACGAATGAGATAATCGACATTCATACCTTCCCGGAAAACGTCCATTCTTCAGCAAATATAATATCTGTATCATGGCTGCGTAATGATGCGTTGTTGATCATTCTGAGTGAGGACGATGCTAGCGGCGCTAAGCAGCTAAGCTCGTGGATTTATCGTTTAAGCAAAGATTGACGTCCTCCTCGACTGCTGTTTTCGATAGAATCAAGATCCTTGACCCCAATACACCTGGGGGGTATGATGAAGGTGTCAAGGAAGGGTGAAGCCGATGAGCAAGCTATTGGTAGTAGAAGACGAAGACAAGATTAGAGAAGTTATCTGCGCCTATTTGAACAAAGCGGGTTATACGACCGATGAAGCCGGTGACGCCGCTGCAGCCATGCATAAGCTGACATCGGAATCCTATGATTTGATCCTGCTGGACTTGATGCTACCTGATGAGCCCGGCGAGAGCTTGTGCGGACGAATCAGGGCCCTATATCCCGCCCCTGTCATCATGTTGACCGCGAAGGCTTCGATCGACAGTCGGATACGAGGGCTGTCAGCAGGTGCGGACGATTATATCGTAAAGCCGTTCGATCCGCATGAGCTGCTTGCCAGAGTACGATCGGTGCTGCGCAGAACGGATGCGAGCGAGCTTCTCGCTGATCGGTTGTCCTACGATTATGGGAGATTAACGATCGACAGCCGATCCAAGAAAGTAAATGTGCATGGGCAAGAGATAGGATTGACGCCGTATGAATACAAGCTTCTTGTCGTCATGGCGCGCAATCCCGGCCGTTCCTTTTCGCGGGAGGAGCTGATCGATTTGGTCATGGGGCTGGACTTTGAAGGCGATCTGCGAACGATCGACCAGCATGTGAAGAATCTGCGTCACAAGATTGAAGAAGATCCCAGAAATCCGAAGCTCATTATGACCGTATTCGGCACAGGCTACCGATTCCGGAGCAGAAGCTGATGAACAGATCGTTAACTTTTCGAATCAGCGCTCTGTTAATTGCTTTTATTGGCGCGGTGCTTGTTATAGCATCAATTGCTATCATTCAATTGACGCACTATCACTTTCAAATGTATAGGCGCGAAACCGGCGGTCATCATGCCTCAGAGCTATTATATGCTCACTTAGAGCAAGCCATCATGCAATCCATCGGTTTGACGATTGGCGGAGCGTTGCTCGTATCTATTATTCTAAGCATCTATATCGCAAGGAAAATATCCAGTCCGCTTGTCCGCATGAAGAATATAGCGCTTGTGATGGCTCGCGGCAAGCATCATGTGCGAATGCCTCTGAAAGGCACGCCCAAGGATGAAATTGACGAGCTGGCGGCATCCATCAATCATCTTGCTGAGCAGCTTCAGCAGCAGGAGCGGCTTAGAGTGAGCATGTCGGAGAATATCGCTCATGAGCTTCGCACACCGTTAACGACGCTGAACAGTCAGCTGGCGGCGATTCAGGACGGCATCTGGGAACCAACAGCCGAGCGACTTGCTTCCAGCAGAGAAGAGATTGATCGACTGATCGGATTGGTGCAGCAGCTGGAAGAGCTGCATCGCCATTCATTCAGCGAGACCGTGCTGATGCGGAAAGAGTTATCATTGCCCGAATCCATAGGCCCAATCGTTCATTTCCTGCAACCCTCATTCGAAGAAAAGGGGATCACGCTGGAGGAGGGGGATATACCGGCCATTGCGATAGTCGCCGATGATAATCGGCTAGCGCAAGTATGGACGAACTTGCTTCATAATGCGTTGAAATTTACGCCCGCAGGCGGCAATGTGACAATTAAAGGAAGTATGCAAGGCGAATATGTACAGATTACGGTCTCTGACAACGGAATTGGCATTCCAAGTGAAGAGTTGCCGCACATCTTCGAGCGATTCTATCGTGTGGACAAATCACGAAACAGGAAGAAGGGGGGAGACGGACTAGGTCTGGCTATCACGAAATCCATTGTAGAGAGTCATGGCGGTCAAGTGTGGGCGGAGGGCGGGGAAGTTACTCAATTCCATGTGCTGCTGCCTGTTAAAGAGAGAAGGCGCTCCTGAGCAGGGGCGCCTCTTCTTGCTTATTCCGGTTTGTTGCCGGCAGCAGGGTCATTCACGAAGCTGCTTTTATAATCCGAATACAGCACCTTCGTGACCATGCCGGCCGATGCGTGATGAAGATCGTGGCAGTGGAACATCCAGTTGCCGGGATTGTCGGCTTCGAAGGCGACGACAAGCTCCTCTCCCGGCTTCAGGTTAATTGTGTCCTTAATGATAGGAGAGCCTTCTATCGCTTCACCGTTTTTGCTTAACACTTGAAAGAAATGACCGTGCAGGTGCATAGGATGATCATCCTTGGCAGAAGTGTTCCGAAGGGTCACCAGCACCTGATCTCCTTCCTTTACCGAGATAGGCGAAGTTTCCGGAAATACTTTGTCATTTATCGTATAGGTTGTGCCGCCTTCCTGCATCATCGTACCAAGATCCATCGTATAGGCTACGTCATAGGATTGATCCAGACTGAAGCGCATGTCGGAGGCTTCGCCATACTTGGTCAGGTCAAGTACGGGAAGCTGCTCATTCCAGTTGGACTTATCTTGAGTTGAGGAGTCATTCTCGTATACGAGCTTCAATCGCATATTTGCGATTCGTTCCTCTGGGCCGTGCTCCTCCAGGTACCATTGCCCAGGGTTATCCGCTTCGAATACGATATCGTAACGCTCTCCGGGAGCTATCTGAATGAGCTGGTCGCTTATGCTCGCCGGATTGTTCAGCGGCTGGCCGTCTGTCGTGATCAGCTTGAAGTCGTGGCCATGCAAGTGAAGGCTGTGGGAGATATATCCTGCATTGACCAGACGGAGTCGAACGGTATCCCCTTCCTTCACTCGCAGAGGGGTGATGGCGTCTCCAGACTTCCCGTTCATCGTATACAGATCATACATGCTCATGTCATGCTCTTGCATATTGTGCTGGCCCTGCATGTCATGCTCTTCCATATTGTGCTGGCTTTGCATGTTGCTATCCTTCATATTGTTATGTCCATTGCCATGATTCATTCCCGGCATGGTGTGTTGCATGCCCGATACATCGGCCATGGCCATACTCATCAGATCACTCGTCCCTGAGCTCATCCATTCATCCAGCACAATGGTGTAATCCTTATCGTATTGTTCTGCTGGATCTATGACGACGAATGTGCCGTACAGACCCAGATCAAGCTGATTGACGCTATCCTGATGGGAGTGGTACCAATAAGTGCCGGGAGTATCCGCGACGAATTCATAGGTGAATGACTCCCCCGGCTTAACGGCATTCTGGGTAACGCCGGGTATACCGTCCATCTCGTTCGGAACGGGAACGCCGTGCCAATGAACGGACGTAGGCACCTGAAGCTGATTATGCAGAGTAATGTTGACGGTCTCTCCCTTCAACACTTCGATGGGAGGGCCGGGAACCGTGCCATTATAGCTCCATACGTCTTGGACTTCGCTATAACCAGTATCCAGACGAGATGGACCAGCTGTCAATGTGAACTTGCGTATGTTGGCATCTTGCTCTTCTGATTCAATGGCAGAACTTGCGCCGTGTGTGCTCTCAGCATCTGAGTGCACGGGCACATCTTCTATGCCGTTATTCGTGCAAGCTGACAGCACAATTGAAAATGCGGTTATGGCAGCGGCGAGATTCAGTGGTTTCTTCTTAATCATCGGTTTCCCTCCAATATCTTTTGTATATGGCTATCGTATCTCTCATTTGTGAAGATTCGGTGTAGGCTCGAATCTACATATGATCTACATAAGCATGGAGTAATATGGATCGATATATACCTAATGAGGGGAAAGAGGGAAGCTAGCGATGAAAAAGAAGAGAAGATTGACCGGGGCATTATGGTGGGGAGGAACTCTGGTTATCGGATTAACGATCGGAATCTATGCCTTTATAATCAACGAATCTGAAGAGAAACAGGAGCAGATATTGATCACGCATATACACGGTATGGGATATAAAAACGATGGATCTGAGCTGATGCTTGCGGCGCATGACGGCATTAAGGTATATGCAGATGGGAAATGGCGATCAGGGGAAGGGGACAGCCATGATTATATGGGCTTCAACGTCGTCGATAACGGCTTCTACAGCAGCGGTCATCCTTCCTTAACATCTGCATTGTCCAATCCATTGGGAATTGTAAGAAGCACGGACGATGGGAAATCGTTGGGCATTCTGGATTTGCACGGCGTAGAAGACTTTCATGGTCTGGCTGTCGGATACGAATCTTATGCTATTTATGCATATAACCCGAAGCCCAACGATCGAATGAAGAGTGCGGGGCTGTATGTGTCCACCGATGATGCCAGAACGTGGAGGTTAAGTCGAATGGAAGGCATTGCAGGGAATATGCTGGCAATCGCCGCTCATCCTTCGCTGGAAGAAGAAGTCGCGATCAGCACAGATACGGGGATATATGTCTCTTCAGACTATGGCGATTCATTCACTCGACTGGATGATAGGTCAGATGCAACCGCTCTTGCCTATGGGATTGATGGAGAGCTTTGGACGGGAGGCGATTGGCTGTACATGCTGCATCAAGGGGAGATCGTGTCTGTTAAAACCCCGCCCCTTGCATCCGACGAATCGATCCTCTATATCGCCCGGAACCCGCAGAATCGGAGTGATATTGCGATATCGACCGAACGCAATAATATATTTCTTACCGGGAACGGTGGAGAAGATTGGGAACTGATTGCTGAAGAAGGAGAGAGTGTGGGCAAGATTGAATAAAAGAAAACCATCTGTTCCATTCTAGTTCATTTCTATACACAATGAGAAGGATAGCATTTTTAGTCGCAACCATTTATCATATTATGTCGTCGTATTTATAAAGAGGGAGGTCAGATTCATGAATAGACGATATCTAATGTATGTGTTGCTCATAATCGTCTTTATTACCGGATGTGGTGCTTCAGGAAGTTCAGTGCCAAAATCAAGCCCAGATTGGGCATATAGTTTTGTGATCTGGAATGAGAACATATATGAAATTCTAGAAGATGAAGTGAGTTCCGAGGTTATCGGCGAGGAAATCGGAGAAATTAAACAATATTCAGATTTTGAGGGGACATATTCAAATGGGTTTTCTAATAAATATCCTGTGGGAACAAAGCTTTATACAATCAACGGCATCGAAATATCAGATTTTATCGCTATAAAATTAGGAGAAAATAAATATATAAAGGCTAAAAGTAACGGAAAGTATGGAGCAAAAACTAGCTAAGACATGACGCCAATGGGGAATGATAATGATAGACATGCCAAAATACTTGACATCCATCATCCCATCGAATAAGATTTAACTAACGAACGGTAGGTAGAGGAAGGGGTTGCTTGGATGACAGCTAATCGTATTAAGGAAATCGCGCTGTCCCACTTTGCAAGATTCGGATATGAAGGTGCTTCTTTGGGCAATATTGCCTCGGAAGTGGGGATTAAGAAACCTTCGATATACGCACACTTTAAAGGTAAGGAAGAACTATTTTTTATATGCTTGGAAGAGTCGCTGGCTAAGGATATCGATTATTTTCGGAATCATGCGCTTGCAAGCGAATCAACACCATTCAAGGCTATGCTGCACCAATTGCTGACGGGATATGCGAATCGGTTCCAGGAAAATGAAGAAGCCATGTTTTGGCTGCGATCCGCCTATTTTCCGCCGGCCGCATTCCGGGACCAGATTGTCCTTAAAGCCAATCAGCACATAGAGAATATAGGAGCCATCCTTCGTCCGTTGTTCCAGGAAGTGAAGGATCACGGCATTTTGCGGGAAATGGAAACAAACGATGCGTTAGAAGCTTACATGTGTCTATTTGACGGGTTAATGGTAGAACTTTTGTTTGAAGGCTTCGACCGCTTCGAACGACGGCTAGCCGCTTCGTGGAAGGTGTACTGGCATGGTGTTTCTAAGCAGAGCAGGTAATCATATATTGTCTACGGACTGCTCTATGGCAGGACGTTTTTTTATACAACTTGACTAACGACTGATAGGAAGGGTGCAGGATGATGGCTTGGGTTTATGTCATATTAGCAGGTGTTATCGAGATATTTTGGGTAATCGGATTGAAGAAAGCGTCCAATGCCTTGGAGTGGGTAGCCGTTATCGCTGCGATAGCGATTAGTTTTTTACTTCTGTTTAAAGCGTTTAAATCATTACCCGTAGGTACTGTTTACGCCGTCTTTACCGGGCTGGGGGCAGGCGGGATCGTACTGTCGGAAATATTCCTGTTCGGAGAACCATTCTCGATTGTCAAAATTGCTTTTATCGGACTGATCTTTGTCGGTGTAATTGGACTTAAGCGGATATCAGGCGAGCAGACAGAGAAGGAGGCCGCATAACATGGCTTGGGCATTTCTAATTATTGCAGGCATTTGCGAAGTAGCTGGCGTCATCTTTATGAAACTGGCAACGGAACGCAAAGGATGGAGCACAAAGCTGCTTTTGATCGCCAATTTTACAGTTAGCTTCTACTTCCTGTCATTGGCGATGAAAGATCTGCCCATGGGAACCGCCTATGCGATCTGGACCGGGATTGGTACAGCAGGTAGCGCCTTGATCGGCATCTTCTTGTTCAAGGAATCCGCAGATTGGCGCAGGCTGCTGTTTCTGAGCTGCATTCTATGCGGAGCCGTCGGGCTGAAGATAGTCAGCTAGCAGAGCTAGCAGGTTAATAAAATGATAATTTATGATTGAATCGGTTATCTATTCCCAGTATGCTTGAGGAAGAGTTTTACATTTCATTAAGCGGGGGTATAGGAATGGGAAGAGGCAAGGCAGTCAATTCACCATGGATGTACGCTTTCGGGATGCTGGCAATGATGATCCCGGTGCAGGCATTCAGCACCTTCTACACGTTTTTCTACACAGAGAAGTTAGGGTTGTCATTAGTGCTCTTCACAGCAGCGAGAACTGTGTATCTGATCTGGGATGCGGTCAACCAGCCGTTAGCGGGCTACTATTCAGATCGCACCAATACGAGATTCGGCAGAAGAAAGCCGTGGCTTTATGTATCCATTCCGTTATTCGTGCTTACTTTCTTTATGTTGTTCGCTGTACCTTCCGGATTGCCGGACATGATGCTTTTTCTATGGTTTCTAGTCACGCTTATTCTGCTTGAAGCAGTTATGACCATTATCTGGGTAAATTACGGAGCGTTGTTCCCAGAACTGTATCGTCAAGATAAAGTGCGGAAGAAGGCGTCCGCCATCCAGCAAGGCTATCAAATTGTAGCGATTCTGATTGCTTCGGTGGCAGCTCCAATGCTATACACGAATCTGGGCTTTGGAGCGATGGCGCTCGTGCTTGGCGCGGTATTCGTCGTCTTCATGTTGCTGTTTCTACGTTTTACAGAGGAATCGGAAGAAGCGCGCCAAACGCCGAGAATCGGGTTGAAGGAAGCATTCTCCGCTACATTGACGAACAAGCCGTTTTGGCTATTCAATATTTCCAATTCATTTGCCCAGACGGTCAACGGCTTGCTCAGCTCCATGATTCCCTTCTATGCCAAATATGTGCTGAAGGTGGATGAAGGAATGGTAACGGTGCTGCTGGCTTCCATCTTCGTCTCGGTTATTCCGCTAGTTGGCGTATGGTACTGGATAATAAAACGGATGCATCCGGTGAAAGCGTGGCAGCTGTCGTTATTGGCTTATGCGCTGTCCGTCATCCCACTCTGGTTCGGAAGCAGTTTGGCGGGGGGGATAATCGCTGGAGTCATCGTCGGCTTCGGACTGGCTGGCTTCCTCGTGACGCCTCCGGTCGTGAACAGCCTCATTATCGATCTGGACTTTGCCGCGACTGGCCGCAGACGGGAAGGCGTCTATACGGCGGTCAGCGGATTCATTACACGCTCCAGCGGGCTGATCGCCGCGCTGGCTTTCCTCATTATCGGCGCCATCTTCGGCTATAAGAGCGGCGACGAGCCCGGCGACAATCCGGAGCTGACGTTCCGAGTCCTCATCTCTGTCGTGCCGTTCGTCCTGCTCGCTCTCTCTTATGGGCTCACGTTCTTCGTGAAGCTGAAGGGGGAGACGAGATGACAGCAAGAGCCCGGAGTATTCTCCGGGCATTTGTATGCAGCGCTGTTGCTAGGCGGACATGGCCATTGCGGCGGCATGGCATTCTTTGGCGCAATTCATGCAGACTTGCGCGCAGTGACGGGAGGCAGGATCGTTGAACTTCATACACTCCGCCCCGCATGCTTCGCATACATGCGCGCACATCATGAGCATGGCTTTGGAGAACGGGCTGGATCGCGCGACGAAGCGAGCGGTTTTGGCACACATATCCGCACAGTCGCGAAGCAGCTTAAGCTGATTCGCTCTGCCTTGCAGATTGCCCGACATCAGAATATGGGTGATCATATGCTCGCAGGTAGCTGCGCAATGTTGGATAGTGCCGACAACTCGGGGCATACCCATCTGCTGTGGATCACGGTGTGGCATGTGAATCATCCTCCTGTTGATGGTAGTGGAATGGGAATATATCCATTGCACCAGTCTATGTGTATCCGCACAAGCAGAACACGGTGCATGCCTAGTCATGCGAAACTCGCATATAACAGTAAGATTGGTAATATGGAAGCTGCCAAGACCGGAACTCTCCATGTATAATAGGGACAGCCATACCGCAGAGGGAGAGAGGGGACAAGGCAATGACTTTGCAGCAGCTCAAGTATGTCATCGAAGTGGCCAATCGGGGGTCAATTAACGAAGCCGCCAAGCGGCTGTTCATCTCACAACCCAGCTTGTCCGGCGCTATCAAGGATCTGGAAGTGGCGATGGGCGTCACAATATTTGAACGGACGAACAAAGGGATTTCGCTGACGAAGGAAGGCGTTGAATTTCTAAGCTATGCCAGACAAGTAGTTGAGCAAGCAGAGCTGATGGAGGGACGGTACTTGAATGCGAAGCCGTCCCCGCAGCATTTCTCTGTGTCGACCCAACATTATGCGTTCGCGGTCAATGCGTTCGTCAGTCTGGTGCAGGAGCACGGCCACGAGGAATATGAGATGAGTCTGCGCGAGACGAAAACGTATGAAATCATTGAGGATGTCAAGGCAATGAGGAGCGAGATCGGCATCCTGTATTTGAATGAGTTCAACGGCAAGGTGATCAATAAGCTGCTTAAGTCTGCTCATTTGCAGTTTACGAGCTTGTTTACGGCGGAGCCTCATGTTTTTATCAGTATCAAAAACCCGCTGGCCAAGAAAAATGTGGTCACGATAGAGGAGCTTCAGGATTATCCCTACCTGTCTTTCGATCAAGGGGAATACAATTCTTTTCACTTCTCGGAGGAAATACTGAGTACGCTGTCTCGCAAAAAGAGCATTCTCGTCAACGATCGTGCGACGCTCTTCAATTTGCTGATTGGATTAAACGGCTATACAATCTCGACAGGGGTACTCAGCTCCGATCTGAACGGCAATGAGATAATACCGGTTCCGCTAGCCATAGAAGAGACGATCAATGTCGGTTGGATCGCCCAGCGTAATGCTTCTTTATCCATGCTGGGGGCGGCTTACGTGGAGGCGTTAAAACGCGCTGTAGGACAGTAGAATTCTTGGTATAGCTTCCGGCTATAACTAGATATAGATTAATGCACTTACCCTATATCTGCCGTTACATGCTATCTTTCTTGTAACGAATTGTATAGGAGTGTGGCATGGATGGCAAAGAGCAGTGTGTTGGGGTATCCGCGTATTGGTGAGAATCGGGAATGGAAGAAGGCGCTTGAAGCGTTCTGGGGAGGCAAGCTGGAGGAAGAGGCGTTCGAATCGGCTTTGCGTGAACTGCGTCTGAAGCATCTGCGTAAGCAGCAGGAGCAAGGTGTGGATTATATACCGGTTAACGACTTCAGTTATTATGATCAGGTGCTGGATACGGCCGCCATGTTCGGCATAGTGCCGAAGCGCTTCGCTTATTCGGGAGGTCCGGTTCCGCTGTCGCTCTATTACGGAATGGCGCGCGGGACGGAGGATGCAACAGCTTGCGAGATGACGAAATGGTTCAATACGAACTATCATTATATCGTGCCTGAATGGGATGGCGCATCGCCGGCGCTGACGGAAAACAAGCCTCTGATCGCCTATCGGGAAGCGAAAGAGAAGCTGGGAATTGAAGGAAGGCCGGTTATTATCGGACCGCTTACTTTCTTGAAGCTCTCCAAAGGATACAAGGAAGAAGAGTTCGATCATTGGCTTGCGAAGCTGCTGCCGTTGTACGTACAGGTGCTTCAGGAGCTGGAGCAGGAAGGTGTGGCATGGGTACAGATAGATGAGCCGGTGCTGGTCACGAGCGTAAGCCGCTCAGATATAGAAAGATTGAAAAAAATCTATAACGTCTTCGGAACGGAAGCGCCGGGACTGAAAATTATGCTGCAAACCTACTTCGAATCGGTCGAAGCTTATAGCGATATCGTACAGCTGCCTGTGCAGGGCATCGGACTGGACTTTGTCCATGGCTTCGAAGGCAATGTGGCGTCGCTGAAGCAATACGGTTTCCCGATCGACAAGGTGTTAGGCGCAGGTGTCGTGGACGGCCGTGGCATATGGAAGGCATCGCTGCGCACGAAGCTGAATCTGCTTGAGATGTTGTCGGAGATTGTTCCTGCGGGCAGACTAGTCGTACAGACTTCCTGCAGTCTGCTTCATGTGCCGGTAACGGTGAGCCAGGAAGAGAAGCTGGGGTCGGAATTGCGCGGTGCGCTTGCCTTCGCGGACGAGAAGCTGGACGAGCTGGTGGTGTTGACAAAAGCGCTGCAAGCTGGCGAGACGGCCGTTGCGGAGCAGCTTCATAGCAATGAGCTTGATCTTGCGGCGCTTCAGCAATCCGAAGCGCGCAACCGGAGGGATATCCAGCAGGCTGTGGCCGCTGTCAGCGCTGCAGAGCCAAGGCGTGGCAAGTCGTTCGCAGAGCGGCATGTTGCGCAGCAGAACAAGTGGCAGCTGCCGATACTCCCAACGACGACGATCGGCAGCTTCCCACAATCGGCTGAAGTGCGGAAGGCCCGCCAGCTATGGCGTAAGGGAGATTGGAGCCATGAGCAGTACGAAGCGTTCATACGCGAGCAGATCGATATCTGGATCGGACTGCAGGAAGAAATCGGTCTCGATGTACTTGTGCATGGGGAATTCGAACGGACAGATATGGTCGAATTCTTCGGAGAGAAGCTGGATGGATTCGCATTCACGCAATTCGGGTGGGTGCAATCATACGGTTCGCGCTGTGTGAAGCCGCCGATCATCTATGGGGATGTCGCTTTCGCTGAAGCAATGACGGTCGAGGAGACGAAGTATGCCCAATCCAAGACGAAGCGTCCTGTGAAAGGCATGTTGACGGGACCGATTACAATTATGAACTGGTCATTCGTTAGAGACGACATCCCCCGGGAGGGGATCGCTTATCAGCTGGCGTATGCGCTGCGGCAAGAGGTTGAGGCGTTGCAGACGGCGGGTATTGGTATGATTCAGGTGGATGAGCCGGCTGTGCGCGAAGGCTTGCCGCTGAAGAAGAGGGATCAAGCGGAGTATTTGGCATGGTCGGTGAAGGCCTTCCGGATGACGACTTGCACGGTGCAGGATGAGACGCAAATTCATACGCATATGTGCTATTGCGAGTTCCACGACATGATCGATTCCATCGAAGCGATGGATGCGGATGTTATCTCCATCGAGACTTCACGCAGCCACGGCGAATTGATTCATAGCTTCGAAGAAAATACGTACAAGCTGGGCATCGGCCTGGGCGTCTATGATATCCACAGTCCGCGTGTCCCGCGTGTAGAAGAAATGACGAGCATGATCGATCGCGCGCTAGAAGTATTGGACCCCGGGTTGTTCTGGATTAATCCGGACTGCGGCTTGAAGACGAGAGGAAGAGAAGAGACGGTGGCGGCGCTTCACAATATGGTGGAAGCTACGCAATTGGCAAGAGAGAAGCTTGCGGTAGAGGTATAGTTGAAGGTTGCATAGAAAAGAGGCCGTTCCAGTATGGATCATACCGGAATGGCCTCTTTCTTTTTTCTTAGATGACAACAGCTGTTCCGCTGACAGCGACCATGAGCATGCCTTCCCGTATCACTTCGTAATCGATGTCGACGCCAATGATTGCATTAGCTCCCATATGAGCAGCTTTTTGTTGCATTTCATACATAGCTGCGTCTCTTGCTTCTTGAAGCTTGCCCTCGTACGCCCCGGAACGTCCGCCCACAATATCGGTAATGGAGGCAAGAAAGTCTTTGACGACATTCGCTCCCATTATGACCTCGCCTGTTGCAATGCCAACGTATTGCTTGACGGGATGCCCTTCAATCGTCGGGGTTGTAGTTATAATCATGCTGATTCCTCCTGTATGGTTAGTTCCTCTTTTTTCTACGTGTAGTTTTAGCTGAAGTTTCCATTTATACGCCTTGCCTGGTCGTGAATTTACTGCGGCAACCTGCTATAATAAATTGCATGAAATCTATATTTCACGCAATTTTATTTCTAAAGCGTTTATAATGAAGTTAATGATAGGATGGGCGAACGAATTGAACTTATATGAACATGAATTGGATACCTTTTTGATCTATATGGAAGATAGAGAATATGCAAAAGATACACAAACGGCATACTTGCACAATGTACAGGCTTTTTTAACAGAGTTGGATCATAAATCGATAGATGAAATCTCGGAAGTGGATGTGATGAGGCATCTGACGCATATTCGCAAAAATGGAGCAGGCGCAAAGTACCGAAACCGATGTCAGTCAGCGATTTCTTTATTTTTTAAAGTTATGATCCGTTTTCAATTGGCTAGGCATAATCCTACAGTGGACATTGAAAAAGCAAAAGTGGAGAAAAATCGCCGGCCGCTATTTTTGGAGAAGCGATGGCTGGATCAATGCTTGCATGCTGTGAGCGGAAAGCATCAGTTGAGAGATGTTGTCATTGTGGCATTGATGGCTTATGCAGGCTTGCGCGTCAGTGAAATTGTGCGACTGAACACGAATGATTATGAATCAGACAGGGATACGCTCGCGGTAAAAGGGAAGGGGGAGAAGTGGAGATACATTCCGTTGCCCAGTGAGCTCGGGTTGTTAATGCGGCAGTATATGACGGTGCGGTTGCCAGCCCGCAACAAAAAAGATGAAGGTGCGATATTTGTATCCCAGTTCGGAAGAAGAATTAGCAAGCGGATGGTGCAAACAATTGCAGAAAAAATGTTTCAAGCGCTGCAGACGGAACATGAAGAATTGAAAGGCATGAAGCTGTCCGCCCACAAGCTACGGCATTCCTTTGCAACGGATCTACTGCGCAATGGGGCGGATTTGCGGGTCGTGCAAGAGCTGCTCGGTCATGAGGATATTTCGACGACACAAATCTATACGCATGTGTTGGATGAATCCAAGCAATATGCGATGAATAAGCTGCGCCCCAATATTCCTGTCCTAAAGTAAATGCGGAGGTTATGCGCCCAGCAGGGGAAGATGCTTACGTTTATGATAGGTAAGCGTTAAAAATACACTGTTTCAATTCATCGACAATCTCCTTGAATGTATCGACGAGTTTCGTTTGACAATGAAAGTACATCGCATAGTGGTGTGGATTGTTCTTTTGCCAGCCTATTCGGAGTGTACTGCCAAATTTTGCGATATAACTTGGTTCACACCATTTTTGAGTTTCTTCGACAATATCGATTTCATCTGTTTCTGAAGCAGTTTGGATTACCAACTGGCGAAGAAACAGCAGTTTTGTGCGAATATGTACGGGATAGCTCTCAAAAATATGGGCGACTTTGGCGTTTTTAGATTGTATTCATGCAGATTTTTCTTCTTTCTCAGTTATGACCAAATGGAAATCTTGCCTTTTATATCATTATTTGCACATGACATAAAAGAAGCTCATACTAGATCTCCGGAAATTAGTTTACATAATAAATTTTATGTATGATCAATGACGTTAATGATTTTAATTATTATATTACCATAATAAGAGTTATGTAAAGTATTATCCTGAACGGATAGAAATAGATCCAAACAAAAACCGAAAGGAGCATCTTACGATGACCCTTCCGGCTCTTGCTTCAAATACCGCTTGTCCTTCAGGAACAAGCGCCAAAACCAGTAAAAGACGGGAGCAAGCACGATGGAACTGACTGTGTAGCCGATTAATAGAGATCGGAACATCGTATGATTCGTGAAGCCTTGCTCTATGGTCAATATCGGATTGATCAAGTAAGGCATATGGGATACGCCATACGCATAGCTGGCGAGCGCGTATTGCACGATAACAGCTGCGACCGTCCAGCGGGGGAAGCCGATAAGGCCGTTCTTCCGCTTCCAGAATAGTGCGCTGTAGCCGAAGAGGAAAGCGATGACGGAATAGCCGAACCATAATGCCTGCTCTTGAAAGCCTTCAATGATCCAAGCCGCCTCTGGCGCCATCGTGATTGTCGTCAAGATGGCCATGATCAGTGTGAGAGGGCCAAGCAAGATGCCCAGCTTGCGATATATCCGGTAAGCTTCTTCATCTTCCGCTTCACGCGAGTAGTCGGCGAGGAAGATGGCGGACAAGAACAGCTCGGTCGACAATCCAAAGCCCAGATGCGCATACTCTGTCGATGAGCTGAACAGCTTCGCCAGCTCCAGATGCGGCACACCGTCGCCGATCGTTACAAAACCGCCAAGAGTAACTGGCAAAACACTAATGAGCAAGCCCGGGATTAGCAGGCCTGTCACGCCAGAGACGACAATAAGAAGCCGGCTCCACTTGCGAAAGGCAAATGCGAATACCATAAACGTGCTTCGAATGGTAAGCAGAAGCAACGCAAGACCGACCGGCAGCACGAGCACGGCAGCCAGTGTGTACATGGAGCGCGGAAAGAAGCCGACGAGTGCCACAACGAGCAGCACGAGAAATACGTTCGTTACCTTCCACGTCGGCGACAGGAATCGGTTGGCGATGGCTCCTGCATTCGTCTTGGAGCCTCTGCGGTCGAACAGCATCGCCCAGAAGCCGGTGCCGAAGTCGATCGAACCCAGAATCGAGTAGATGAAAATAAACATCCACAGTATAAAAATTGCTAATGTGACATCGTTCATGTGGATGAAGCCTCCCTTCCTGCAAGCTCAGGCAGTACGGGATGGCGCTTGAAGTAAAACTGCATGGCAAAAATGGTGACAATAAGCAGAAAGACATAAATCCCGATGAACAGGACAAACAGCAAGCCAAGGCTTTCCGATTGTGTCGCGGCTTCACTGGTGCGTTGCACATGGTAAATCGTCCACGGCTGCCTGCCCGTACAGCTGAATATCCATCCCGTCTCTATGCCGATCATCGCAAGGGGCCCGGTTGCGACCAGGGCCAATAGCGTCCAGCGCGGGTAAGCGCGCTTCAGCAGCAGCCGATAGGCAATAGGAGCGAATGCCATCAAGATGAGCAGCGTTCCTATGCCCACCATCAGATTGAATAACGAATGTACTTGTAGAGGCGGCCAGTTCTCCTTCGGGAAGTCGTTCAGTCCTCGTACGACGCCATCAAAGGAGTTGGTTGCCAGAAAGCTTAGCAACCACGGAATCTCGATAGAACCCTTCAGCGTTCGAGACTCGGCGTCAGCGGTTCCGCCAATTGCCAGCGGGGCGCGGCTTTGCGTCTCGAATAAGCCCTCTGCGGCAGCCAATTTCTCCGGCTGATAATGATGCAGCATCTGTGCTGTGGAATGTCCGTTCACCGCTGTGCCGACCGACATTATGCCCCCGATGAGAAGCGCGATAAATAAGGCTTTTCCGTGATAAGCATACTCCACAGCGGAGCGTTTTCTTCTTAACAGCTTGTATGCAGCGACTGAGGCGACTGCGAAAGCGCCTGTCATATACGCGGACAGCAGCACATGACCAGCCGTCGTCCAGATGCTGGGATTAAGAACGGCTGCCCACGGATCGACATTCACAATTTCCCCATTCACGATCTCGAAGCCCGTCGGTGTATTCATCCAGGCATGGGCATCCGTGATGAGCACAGCTGACGCGCTTGCGCCGATTGCGACGAAGATGACGCTTACGATTCGGGCAAGCGGAGGAAGCCTGTCTGCGGCATACACATAGATGGACATAAACAAGGCTTCCAGGAAGAACGCCCATATCTCCACCTGAAAAGGCAGTGCAATGACTTGACCGACATATTCCATGAAGCCTGGCCATAGCAACGCCAACATCGCGCCGACGATCGTCCCGGAAGGTATGGCGACGCCGAGAATAATCGCGAAGCCTCTCGTCCAACGCTTGGCCATCGTGGAATAGTCAGGGTCCTTCCTGACATGATATAAAATTTCAGCAACCACAATCATAAGAGGTATGCCTACGCCAAGCGTCGCGAAAATAATATGAAAAGCCATAGAAGAGCCGAACAACGCTCTTGCAAGTGTTACCGTATCCATCTTAATTCTCCATTCCTTTCCACCACTGATATCTCTGTTAGCATTGGTAAATGCTTCTAGAAACATGCATACGGGAAAAAGAATGAAATATGGACCAAAGGATGCGAGCAATTAGTCGGCTCTGAATCCTTCGCATAAGAGTGTAATGGCAGTAACACTTTCCTCCAGCGCTTGCTGTCGTTCCGACGATTCGGCTATCCAAAGCACGGCTTCGTTCATGGCGCCGGATAGCAGATGGGTTAGCGCATCTACGCTTGCACGCTTCAAAATACCTTCAGTCTGCATAATCTGGAGCTGATCCCTTAGTGTCATCATGGCATACTGCTCGTCCGTTCGCCGCCACAGATTCCAGCCCAAGACGGAGGGACCGTCAATGAGTAGTATGCGCCGATTATTGTCCTCCACCGCAGCAGCCATGAATGCCCGGCATCCCAGGATGAGTTGATCCCAAGGATTATCGCTGCCGGAAGCTTCCGACTCGATGCGAGCTGCAATCTCCTGTTGAACGGATTGCAGTACAGCCAGGAACAAGCCTTCTTTATTGCCGAAATGATGGTACAACGCTCCACGGGTCATTCCGACATCGCCGACCAGTTTTTCAAGCGGCGTTGCCGCATACCCCATTTCGGAGAACTGCGCTCTTGCCGTTTGTATCAGCGTTTGTATCGTTTCTTGCTTTTGCTCCGCTTTCGATCTTCTCATATGTGATGGCTCCTCGCTTATACTTGCTCAGGTGCTGCTCTTATCGTATACAGCTTCGCATCAGATGTAAGTAAGCCATCAGCGTCTTCAGCTTTTAACAATGTCCTGAGGGAATGACGCAACATCCAGCAGGTATGTTCATCATTATGCTTCAGACGATCCAATAACCAATGCAATGCGACTTCCTTCTTTATCTTCGTCAGGTCGTTCACATGATACGCTACGGACTTACGGACATAGTGGGAAGGATCGCTCCACTACTCTTCCGAATAAGGCTCGCCAACCGTCCGGCCAATTCGGCGCCAAAATAGGTTTTGAGCGGAACGTAGTTACTCATTGTTCTACTTCGTGCCTTGTTCGCCGTCCCATACGTTTTCCAAGTATTGCTCGCTGTATGCGCCGACAGGAGGGATGACCGTTATGACATCGATAAGCACACCAGCGGGATCGGCTGTAATGAAATGACGTTGACCGAACTCTTCGCTACGGATGTCCAGGTGAAGCGGCAGCTTGGCCACGGCTATCAGACGCTCGTAGACGGCGTCGACATCGTCAACTTCGAAATTAAGGATCATCCCTTTCACAGAATGGCGGAATGACTCCGGAACAGTAGGATGAACAGCATGCAGTATCGCCAGTTCGTAAGTTTGTTCTTGCTGCTCCCGCTTCAGACTAACATACCAATCGGCTTCAAAGACGATGTGGAAGCCGAAGTAGTCGCAATAAAACTTGGCGGTCTCGGCAACTTTCTCGGTCATAATGACAGGGTAGAAACTGGATAGCTTCATGGAATCAGCTCCTTATTGATATAAGATAGCTCCAGTTTAACATACATACTGTATGTATGTAAACCGAAGATATCGCTTGTACCAGACCGATTGGCTAGATAAGGAGTGAGGTATTCCGTTGTAGAAGCCCGGTGTATCTTATTCAAGAAGGAGCAATCATGATATAATAGGTTCCAACTTCCAAATGAAGCTATATCTATCCACATATTAGAAGAAAGGTTGGATAAAATGTCGATGCAACTGACATACCACGGACATTCATGCTTTGAAGTGCGCTCTGGCGATTATGCCATTCTGATCGACCCCTATCTATCCGGCAACAAGATGGCGACATTAAGCCCGGATGATGTTCAAGTGGATGCCATTCTCGTCACGCACGGACATCAAGACCATGTTGGTGATACGGTGGCCATTGCCAGGCGTCTGAAATGTCCCGTTATCGCGAACTATGAAATTTCCATGTATTTCGCTTACAAAAAGCAACTTAAAGTGAAACCTATGCATATAGGCGGAGCTATCCAACTGCCATGGGGAAAGGTGAAAATGACGCCTGCACTGCACGGTTCGGCATTGGAAATCGGGGAAGGAGAGTTTGTCGACGGCGGACTTCCGGGCGGATATCTGGTTACGATGGGGGACCGCACCTTCTATCATGCGGGAGATACGGCTTTATTCAGCGATATAAAGCTAATCGGAGAATTAAATGATATCCACGCAGCTGCGCTTCCCATCGGCGATCGCTTCACGATGGGCATCGATGATGCAATCATCGCGGCGAAGTGGCTGGGGGCGACGTTGCATGTTCCGATGCACTACAATACGTTCTCTCAGATTGAGCAGGACCCGCAGGTCTGGCTGAAGAAAGCTCGTGATCAAGGACTGCAAGCGGAAGTAATGGAGATCGGACAGACGCTGACAATCCAGTAGCTAGCGCAATAACCCTATCAACCGGAGAGATGAACCGGAGCGCATAGCATGAAATATAAAGTAACGAGAGGCAGTATGGGAGCGGAAGGTTCCGAAGGGTCTGACCCGCCTTATCGCCGTTAGCGTACAGGATGCATTTTGGATAAAACGGAGGACTCGTATGACAGCTAATGTTCAGCATCAACTTTTGACCATGAGTATGATCCGGGACGGCAATCGCATATTGCTCATCAATCGACCGAATGAAAAGGGGTTCCCCGGTTATATCGCACCTGGAGGGAAAGTGGATTTCCCCGAAAGTGTTGTGGATGGCGCGATTCGGGAAGTGAAGGAAGAGACCGGACTTGAAGTGACGGCTATTACGTATAAGGGTCTTCATGAGTTTTGCAATATACATACGGGACTTCGTTATATGGTGTTCAACTATCTGGTCACTTCATTCCGGGGGGAACTGCTCCAGCATCCGCCGGAAGGCGAATTATTGTGGGCAGACCTGGACAGTCTGGAAGAGCTGCCTATGCAGGACTGGTTCCGTGAACGCATACCGTTATTTTTCAGGCCTGGTGTATTCGAATACAGCACGATGTGGGACCAAGAGAACGATAAGGTGCTGAACGCTACGGAAATGTGGTATAGGGAATCGGATTAATTAATGGGGTTAAACGATATGCTTGGAGTTGTGAAAGGAGTCAATGATGACAGGCGTAAAAATCGAATTATTATCAAGCTTCTCTATTGACGATTTACATCAGTTGGGAGAGATGAGTTATACAGCGAATGAAAAATATCGAGTGGTAAAACATGAGTCGGATCGAAAACTATCTATTGTCTTCTTATTCATGAAAAGAAAGTTGGTTGTGAAATGATGAATACATTTCCTGTTATATATACTGAACGGCTTACGCTAAGGCAATTAAGACCAGAGGACAGCATGCATCTGTTCCATTATTTCTCAAGAGATGAAGTAACAGAATTCTACGATTTGGAGAGTTTTACATCGATTAAGCAAGCTACTGACCTGATTGATAGCTGGAATAAACGTTATGAGACTGAGCAAGGCATACGCTGGGCTATATCGCTGAAGAACGAGGAACGGGTCATCGGCACTTGTGGCTACCATAATTGGGCGAAGGAGCACAGCAAGGCTGAGATCGGATACGAGTTAACACCGGAATATTGGCGGCAGGGGATCATGACGGAGGCTATTGCAGCGATCCTTCAGTATGGATTCCAATCGCTCCAGCTTAATCGTATTGAGGCATTCATAGATCCCGCCAACATTAGCTCCAGGAAGCTGCTTTTGAAGGCAGGTTTGGCAGAGGAAGGGCTCTTAAGAGATTGCTTCTTCGAGAAGGGGCAATTTGTCGATGCAGTCATTTTCTCCATTTTGAGAAGAGAAGCGGTTAACCGCCGTCATTAAAGAGACGGGAAGCTAATGTTTTCGGAAGTGCAGCAACTTTCAATGGGTTATATCGTCTATATGGAAGATGGCATTAAATTGAAATTGCTGGAGGCGGATGAGTTGAAGAAGTTTATTGGCGGTTTATTCTGCGGAATGGCTATTATGGTGTTAACGGCGGCTGCCGTGTCGGAAGAAGTGCGGGCGCGTCTGACGCCAGTCTATGTCAACTTCCATCTAGGCGGCGAGAGCCATGCGATCAGCTCCGATGAGTCTAAAATTCTGAATCACAAAGGATCACTATATGTCCCGCTGCGTTCCTTCGCGAATGAGATGGGCGGCTCCGTCTATTATACGCCCCCGACTTCCGGAGATAGAGCGAAGGTAGATATATATTATGAGGATGATCGGGATCTGACGCTTCAAGATGAGGACGGATATGTTAAGCTCGGCAATCTGGACGTCCAGTTCGCATTGGATGATGAGATGCCGGTCATAAGCGGAACGATCAAGGTTGAGAAAACCATCCCGAAAAATAAAGATGTCGTCATCGCCATACTAGATGGCAGCGGCGAAACGTTGGGCGTGAGCAGTGCCCTAAAGCCTAATAAGCCTTTGCATGTGCCGCTCTCACAGCTGCAGCCAGGAGAGATGATTCAATTCAGAAACTACTTCCCATACATGGCAACACCCGAAGATTATAAGCTGCAGGTAAAGCTAGCGGACAATGAGGATTGGTACTATGATCAAGGGTATGTGGGCAGCGTCACAGGTGCGGGCGGGTTCAACGGGTTCCCGCTGAATGCGGCTCTCGGCTTCTCGCCGTTCAAGCCCGGAGAGCCGATCCCGTTCATTGTCACCTTGCTTAACCGTAGTGAGGAAGATACAGTTGTGACGACCAAGCCGCTTCAGCTGCTTGTCGAGATTACGGATAGCGAAGGAAAGGTTATTCGAACGCTTGCCACTAAGCCGTTCAAGGGCGAAGTGCAGTGGAGACATGGCATGATGCAGACCGAGCTAATATGGGATTTGAAG
Source organism: Paenibacillus chungangensis (assembly GCF_042675905.1). Classification (NCBI taxonomy): domain Bacteria; kingdom Bacillati; phylum Bacillota; class Bacilli; order Caryophanales; family Paenibacillaceae; genus Paenibacillus; species Paenibacillus chungangensis. The sequence goes on from NZ_JBHTJZ010000009.1 coordinate 398,285, forward strand.
GATGAGTTCGGCAACAAGGTGCCTAAGGGAGATTACTACTTCTCCATATTGGAGAACGAGACGGAAGGTTATATGAAGGGCAATCCGGATAAGAGTATGACATTCAAGCTGGAATGGTCGATGCAGGGAACGGGCATGTTCACGGTTGAATAAGCCGGATCATTCGCATATGTAGTCTGAACAGACTAAAATGCCGTGTACGACGAGCAAGATGAGTTGCAGTCGTATGCGGTTTTTTGTCTTCAAGGGCAATTAATATGGTATACTCATGGCAAATTTCAATTGGTGGAAAAGGGAGGAGTGAGAGAGTGGCCAAGGCGAAAGGTGAGCGGATGAACTGCCCAGCAAGATTGAAGTATACGTATTGGGGGAACCCGTGAACGATTATCGAGTGATCGGAACAATAGAAAGCGAGAGGGCAAATTGAGCATGCAAGATAAGCTGAAAGAGAAAAAAGTGCTAATCGTTATAGCACTGTTGATTGCAGGAAGCTGGATAGGAAATTTGATGTACTATAAGAGCATGCAATTGAAAGAACCGTTATTCCTCAAGCATTATATAACGGTTGGCAACGTTGGCGGAGAAATGATAGGGATACGTTATCTGGAGAACAGCCATGCCAAAGATAAAATCGAAGGCATTCAATTGGCGGAATTGCCGCATCTCAACTTTCAAATGTGGGAGAAAACAAGCTATTCGCATCAGAAGCTGATGGAAGCAAGCGCTACTATTCAGCCGGAATTGATACCTGACGATCTGCCACTGCCGCTTGTCATTCGCAACGCAACGGTGTTCTTCGATAGCGGGAGATCTATGGAGATGCCGATAGGCGAGATTCAAATCGTAGCTCGTGAGGATAGTGGCATATTAGACTTCAGATCTGCCAGCTCCAACGGCGAATATAAGGTGACTCTTAACAAGTCCGCGACGCTTGAAGGAATAGACTACTCGTATCGCGAGCAGTTGGAGCCTTGGTACGAGCTGATGGAATCGGGCGTACCGATTGATAAGCTGGATTATCCTGTGCAGATGTCGAAGGGACAGGGATTGTCCTTCTCGCATAACTGGTCTCCTCCCGACGATGCTGAAGCTGCCTACGCCCAATTCCAAGCGAGGATTATATTTCACTTTGCGCTTGAGGACGGGAGCAGGATCGTGGAGTATTTGCCGATGAATTTGAACCAGCATTTGAGCGACAAGCAGGTGGGGCGTCTGGTACGGTCTGGAGGCAACATACAATGACAGAAGCAATAAGGAAGGGGCTAAGAAGTCTCGGCTACGGGGGGCTTCTCGTATTACTCGATTTTCGGATTGGCGGCTTCGATCTGCTGCCCGATACGATCGGCTATCTGCTAATGGCTTCCGGGATGTTCGGGCTGAATCATCATCAGCGGCAATTTCGAACAGTGAAGTGGTTAGCGCTGCTGCTGGCGGTAACGCCGTTCATACATTTCTTGATCACCTTCGGTCGTCATTCTTCTCTATTGTATACGTTATCGGTAGATGAATTGATAGTTGCCCAGTCCATACAAATCGTACATGTCGTGATGGTCTATATGATCTTCCAAGGACTGACCACTATCACAGTAGGAACCGGACAATCGAGCTTGCTTACTGTTGTGATCGGACGTAGGAACGGCTATGTGGCTGCTCATGCTCTTCTATTATTTGTTACGCCATTTCTGCTGAACATCAATGACAGTATTGTATTGCCGCTTATCGTACTCAACATTATCGGCTTAATCGCAGAGCTGCTCTTCGTTATGCTGTGCTTTCGGGTGGAGAAGGCGGTTCAGAAGGGGATTCGCGATGGAGGGAAGAAGGCGTTCATCTTCTCGCAGGAGGAGAAGAAGCGAATAGTGGAAACGTTCGGCGACGCCTTCTATCAGAAGGCAATACGAAATATAGAGCGGTATGCGAATAGATGGGGACTAACTTCGTTGCGGCTCATTCCGTCTTATTCTGCCAATCTGGTATTGACTTGCCGCTCGTCTCTCTATGGCAAGACGGTATTGAAGATCGGACGGGCCGCTTCCAAGGAGTTTTACTCGGAGTATTACGCCCTGCAGGAATATGAGGGCAGCCGCTATTGCAAAGCGTTGGAAGGCGATTTTGAGCACGGCGTCATCTTGCTGCAGTATGTGTCGCCCGGCACTCCATTACGCGGCGAGCCTTCATTGGAACGACGGCTGGAAGTATTCTGCTCCCTGTATCGGGACATGCACCGGGAACCGGCGAGGGTCGATATGTACCCGACGTATTCCGGGTGGGTGAGCAAAATTACGGGGTATATGAGTACTCGGCAGGATTGCCCGGACTTGTATGCCCATATTAAGCGGGCCAATGACATCTGTAAGTCCTTGAACGAGACGTATAATCGCACCATGCTGCTGCATGGCGATTTGCATCACGATAATATTTTGCTCGGGGAAGGCGACGAATATCGGATAATCGATCCCAAAGGCGTAGTAGGCGATCCCTTGTTCGAAGTTCCGCGTTTCATATTGAATGAATTCGAGAATGATATCACCCCAGAGCTTGAGGAGAAAATCAATGCGATTATTGAGAAGCTGGCCAGCGAGCTGCAGCTCCCTGACGAAGCGATTCGAAAGTGTATCTACATCGAGACATCAATGGCCGTCTGCTGGAACATCGAAAGCGGTGCGCCTCCCGAAGAGTGGGAGGGACTGCTAGCGCAAGCGGTCTTCGCTGAGTCGTTAATGAATCGAGGTTAGATGACGCTCAGGCGTATGAATTGACTACCTGGCGCGATTGACGTGTCTCTTCAAGCGCCATTGGCACAATGGAGCGAAACCTGATACTCTAATAAGCAGGATGGAGGGATTACTGCAATGAGTAAAAATGCTACACGAGTATATAACGGCGACTGCCCGGTGCTGCATCGCTTCGAGGAGCTGTCAACTATACCACGAGCTTCCGGAAACGAGAAGGGAATAAGCGATTACGTCGCGCAGTTCGCAAAACAAAGAGGCTGCATGGTTGAACAGGACGAGCGGTTCAACCTGATTATCCGCAAGCCTGCTGCCACAGGCTACGAGCAAGCCGAGCCGGTCATCTTCCAAGGCCACCTGGACATGGTATGCGAGAAGAATAAAGAGACGGCGCATGACTTCGAAAGTGATCCGATCCGCTTCCGGATCGACGGTGATATGCTCTATGCGCAAGGCACAACGCTGGGAGCGGACAACGGAATTGCAGTGGCGACGGCAATGGCGATCATCGACAGCGAGCATATGGCACATCCCGAGCTGGAGATCATCCTGACGACGGAGGAAGAGACGACGATGGGCGGAGCATTGCATCTGAACACTGCCTCCTTGAAGGGGCGCAGAATGATCAACTTCGACTCCGATCGCGAAGGCATATTGTTCGTCAGCAGCGCCGGTGGCGTCAACATCTATCATACGGTGCCCGTTGAATGGGTGGAGCAACAGACGGGATGGGGACGGCCATACATACTAGCGGTGAACGGCTTGAAAGGCGGGCATTCCGGCGACGACATTATTCATGAGCGTGGCAACGCCAACAAGCTGCTGGGCAGAATGCTGGATAACTTGCGGCGGCATGTCGCCTTTCATGTGGGAGGTCTTCAGGGCGGCATGAAGGTGAATGCCATTCCTCGTGAAGCGGAAGCACTCTTATACTTGCAGGAATCGGATGTATATTATGCAGAAGCACGTGTGCAGGAGATGAACCGGATTCTGAACGAGGAATACCGGAGCACTGACGAAGGCGTTGTGATTACGCTGAAAGCCATTACAGCATCAGGACGCGACGGAGAAAAGACGGCATCCAGGAAGGTATTCTCCGATGAGACGAAGACGGCCGTCATCCGACTGCTCACGCTTATGCCAAGCGGCGTGCTCAGCATGGATAAGGAGATTGACAATCTTGTACGCACTTCCACTAATCCCGGGGTTATCACGACCGGGAGCGAGGAGATTGTCGTGCAGAGCCTCGCAAGAAGCTCCCATCGCTCGCAACTGGACGACGTATTGCGCATGCTGGAGACGCTAGCGGAGACCATCGGTTGCGGCATACGTCATGACAGCTTCTTCCCGGGCTGGCCGTATCGTGCCGATTCCAAGCTTCGCCCGCACTTCGAGGAAGTGTATGAGCGCCGCTTCGGCAAGCCGCTTGAAGTGAAGGCGATTCATGCCGGATTGGAATGCGGTGTGCTGATCGAGAAGCTTCCTGAGCTAGATGCCGTATCGTGCGGACCGAATCTCTACGAGATCCATACCCCCAACGAGCATCTGTCCATCTCATCAGTTGAACGGACTTGGGCTTTTCTTCAAGGTGTATTGCGGGAGATGAAAGAATAGGGGGACGAGCCAGATGTTTCATACCGAGTCTTACAAGGGCACGCGCGATCAGAACTATGCACTCTTATTGTCACAGCTTCGGGCATTGCTGCAAGGCGACGGGATCGCATTGCGAATTTGTCCAATGCTTCAGCACTGTTGAATCAGTTTCTGGACGATACGAACTGGGTCGGCTTCTACTTGAACCAAGGCGATGAGCTGGTGTTAGGCCCCTTCCAGGGGCTTCCTGCTTGCGTGCGCATTCCGCACGGCAAGGGCGTATGCGGCAAGGCAGCGAAGGAGAAATCGACGGTACGGGTAGCGGATGTGCATGCGTTCCCCGGTCATATCGCTTGCGACGCGGCCTCCCGATCGGAGATCGTCGTTCCGATATTGCTGCATGGTGAGTTGTTCGGCGTGTTGGATATTGACAGTCCAAGTCATAACCGGTTTGATGAGACCGATCAGCATTATTTAGAGAAATTCGTAGAGGAGCTTTGCTTGCATCTGTAACAGATGAGACTTTCTCGCTTGGAGACCGGCTATTGCAGCCGGTTTTTTTAATTTTCTTTAACGAAATCGGGGTATGAAGTAGAAAGTTCACCTTTTCCTGCTTCTTGGATGGAGAGCTTCTGCTAAAGCATGACTACCTGCTAACTGGATATTGTGTCATTACTGTAGGCCAATTGTGTTTTTTAAAAGCCGCAAATGGAATAAGTACAGTTGCATCAGACTAAATAGGACAATATCGCAACAATGAGCCGAATGAGCAGCATGAAATCCAGTTCTACGTGAAGATGAGTAGCATTCCATTGAAAATAATGATAAGAAATGCAGTTAACTAAGTGGTAGGAAACTAGGAATATTCGTCATTTAACGGCTTATAAGTTATCACATTTTTTTGCTGTTCCATGCAGCGGATTGGCCATATATGCCGTCTAATAGGGTGGAGGTGGTGCTCAAGTGTTGCCGGCCGGCATGAATATGAAGAAGAAGGAAGCATTCCCGAAGCAGCCAGCAGATGCACTGGAGCTGCTAATGGAGGCATATGGCGCAATGGTTATGCGTATCGCTTATTTCTATACGGGCGACCGACATCTCGCCGAGGATATTAGCCAGGAGGTGTTCCTGCGCGCTTACCGGGGCTGGTCGTCGTTCCGCGGAGACAGCAGCGTGAAGACTTGGCTGACGACGATTGCAGTCAATGTCTGCCGCGACAAGATCTGCGCATGATAGGGAGGTAACTGCCGAACTGTAAGAGGCATTGACAGGCCCGATGCATAATCATTATGATTGACACCTGAAGTCTTAATTAGGGAGGCAATCGTATGCCTGATCATAAATGGACGATGACGTTGAAGCCGGAGAATGATGTCTTCGCTTGGCTGAAGCCGCAGCCGGGGGAACGAATTCTGGATTTGGGATGTGGACAAGGCGGCTTCATGGCGCGTATGGCTGCGGCAGGTGCGACACCGGTGGGCATAGACATATCCGAGGAAATGGTGAGCAGGGCCAGAAGGGAATATGAAGAATTGGAAATCGAAGTGGCGGACGCTCGCCAATACCGGTCAAAGCTGCCCTTCGACGCGGTATTCTCCCATGCTTCCTTGCACTGGATCAAGGATGCGGAGGCTGTTGTTCATACGGTGCGGCTTGCGCTGCGCGACGGCGGCCGGTTCGTGGCGGAATTCGCTGGGAGCGGGAATACGGCAATTATGATTCATGCTATACGTCAAGCGTTGGAAGAGCATGGCTATGAATGGGAAGGGCGAAACCCGTGGTACCATCCCACACTCGGGGAGTATGCCGGATTGCTGGAGCAGAACGGATTTCGCGTATTGGCGGCGCACCACTTCGACAGTCCTGCTCCGCTTAAAGGAGAAAATGGGCTTCGAAACTGGCTGGTGTCGTTCGAACGCATGCTGTTCCATGACGTTACTGAAGCAGATAAGAAGCAAATCTACAGCATGATAGAGACGAAGGTTAAACCGTATCTGGAGAATGACGGAGTATGGACGGCAGATACGAGGAGATTAAGAATTGCCGCCATTAAAATTGCGGAAGGAATGCAGCCGGTATGAAAGTCATTGTTATTGGAGCGGGTATATTGGGCGCGTCGACGGCATATCAGCTGGCCAAGCGAGGCGCGGAGGTTCTACTCATTGATCGCAAGGATAAAGGGCAAGCGACGGATGCTGCTGCGGGCATCATCTGTCCTTGGCTGACACAGCGGCGCAATCAGGCATGGTATCGACTAGCTAAGGCTGGGGCGCGCTTCTATCCTGAGCTGATTGACGAGCTTCGCAATGAAGGGGAGACGGAGACCGGTTACAGCAAGGTCGGTTCCCTGCAGCTGCATCATGATCCCGATAAAGTGGACAAAATGATGGAGAGGGCGTATATGCGAAGAGAAGATGCGCCTGAGATCGGGGGCATACAGAAGTGCGGAGAAGAAGATGTTCGCATGCGCTTCCCATTGCTTGCTGACGGTTATCATGCCGTTCATGTCAGCGGAGCGGCCCGTGTCGACGGGCGGTCGCTGCGAGATGCATTACTCCGGTCCGCCTTGCGGCACGGTGCAACGTTCATGGAAGGAGAGGCGGCGCTGGTTGGCCGATCCAACCGTGTTACCGGCGTTGCTGTGAACGGAGATCGCCATGAAGCAGACAAGGTGATTGTCTGCGCCGGCGCATGGGCGCGTCAGCTGCTGGAGCCGCTCGGCATATCCTTTCAAGTGAGCTATCAGAAAGCGCAAATCATGCATGTACAAGTGAACGGGAAAGGCGACACAGGTAGCTGGCCTGTTGTGATGCCGCCTTCCGATCAATACTTGCTTGCATTCGATGAAGGCAAGGTGGTCATTGGCGCTACCCATGAAGATCATATAGAGGGCTATGATACAAGAGTCACGGCTGGCGGCATGCAAGAAATCTTGCAGAAAGCGCTAACAGTAGCTCCAGACCTGGCGGAGAGCACATTTCAGGAGATGCGCGTTGGTTTTCGTCCGTTTACCCCCGGCTTTCTCCCGGTCATCGGGGCCATACCAGGGTGGGAAGGACTGTTGACAGCCAACGGTCTGGGAGCTTCTGGACTAACAGTCGGGCCGTTGCTGGGTGAACAACTAGCGAAGCTTGCGCTGAGTCTGGAGCTTGACATCGAACTGAACGATTATGACATTAGAAAAGCTATACACTAGTCTTTCGAATGTTGTTCACCCTTGAATCGGTATCCAAGCCAGATAGCAGTCGCAGTGAACAGAATCAATGCGGCCGCGTAAAGCCAGTAAGGGGAATCTTCCGAATCCCAATTCGGCGAATGCCTATCTGGCGTCTGTACTTGCATCCCACGACCAGCCGAATAATCACTTAGCAGCTGTTGTACTTGAGCTTTGTGGCCATGCATATTTACACTCACACTGCCTTCTTCAACAGAAAGAGCGGTGATCCAATCGGGATGCAGCAAGGAAGGAGACGGGCCGTTATTGCCGAGAAACACAATGTATGCTCTTCCTTACAGGAATTTCGTTGAAAAGTCTGGACAAGAGTCTTCCGCCGTTCTTCTGCTAGACTTCGTTGAAGGCAGATTAACTATTTTGGGAGCGGGACTCGCACCTACATAGTTGAATACTTTTATAATAGCCTCTCTGCCGTTCTCGTTTGTATTCGTAACTTGGCCATACAGAATCGCTTCAGATTGTGCGCTTAGCAGTTCGAAGGACCATGCGGCGGGACTACCTGCACGGACTAAGGCTGGAGAGGTGGAAGCGAGAACAAACGCACAAGCCAACAGACAGGTTACTAATCGATATTGGATGACATTCACTGCCTTCCTAATATATGTTAGTTATGACGAGCATTAGGTAGAAAACGTTGCAGAAAAGACTTTGGGAGAGCTGAGAAAAGCGAAGCAAAATCAGTGTTCAATGAATAGATCAACAAGGGAATGGGGGACAATGATAAAGTTGCCGATAGGATGAGAACATGAAGATTGTGTGAAATGCATTCTCAGTTAGGAATAAATATAAATTTTGTCTTGACACTTTATATCCTATCGTAAATAATAATGATTATAAAGTTTGTCCAAGGAAATCAGATTGATCCGCCTTGAACAGACTTATCAATACAATCCACTGTTAAAGGAGATATACACACATGTCATTAATCGGAACTGAAGTACAACCGTTCAAAGCACAGGCTTTCCACAAGGGTCAATTCGTCGAGGTCTCGGAGCAAAGCTTCAAAGGCCAATGGAGTGTTGTATGCTTCTATCCTGCAGACTTCACATTCGTATGCCCGACTGAGCTGGAAGATCTGCAAAACCAATACGCTACATTGAAGCAGCTTGGCTGCGAAGTATACTCCGTATCGACAGACACTCACTTCACGCATAAAGCATGGCATGAAACTTCGCCTGCAATCGGTAAAGTAGAATACATCATGATCGGCGATCCTTCCCACATCGTGTCCCGTAACTTCGATGTTCTGATTGAAGAGGCAGGTCTTGCTGACCGCGGTACATTCATCGTTGACCCTGACGGCGTCATCCAAACGGTAGAAATTACAGCTGGCGGCATCGGCCGCGATGCAAGCGCGCTGGTGAACAAGCTGAAAGCCGCTCAATATGTCCGCAACAATCCAGGTGAAGTATGCCCTGCGAAATGGCAAGAAGGCGGCGAAACGCTTAAGCCTAGCCTGGATCTTGTAGGCAAAATCTAAGGAGCTGTTCCTTATGAAACTAGATCAGGAAATCAAAGCTCAGCTCTCGCAATACCTTCAATTGCTGGAAGGCGATCTTGTACTGAAGGTAAGCGCGGGCGAAGGCACTTCATCAGAAGAGATGCTGGCATTGGTTAATGAATTGGCCACGATGTCACCACGTATCTCTGTAGAGCGAACAACGCTGGACAGAACGCCTAGCTTCAGCGTCAATCGCGTGGGAGAGGATACCGGCATTACTTTCGCCGGTACGCCTCTCGGTCACGAGTTCACCTCCTTGGTGCTGGCGTTGCTTCAAGTAAGCGGACGCGCACCGAAGGTAGAACAGAGCGTCATCGATCAGATTAAAGGCATTCAAGGCGAGTATCGCTTCGAATCCTATATTAGCTTGAGCTGTCATAACTGTCCCGACGTCGTACAGGCGCTGAACCTGATGAGCGTGCTCAATCCGGGCATTACGCATACAATGATTGACGGAGCTGTATTCAAGGATGAAGTCGAGAGCAAGGACATTATGTCCGTGCCGACAGTCTTCTTGAATGGGGAGATGTTCGGAGGCGGCCGGATGACCATCGAGGATATTCTCGCCAAGATGGGCAGCGGTCCCGATTCAGAGGAGCTGGCAGGCAAGGAGCCATTCGATGTGCTGGTTGTCGGAGGCGGACCTGCGGGTGCAAGCGCGGCTATCTATGCGGCTCGCAAAGGAATTCGCACAGGCATAGTAGCCGAGCGATTTGGCGGTCAGGTGAATGATACACTGGGCATCGAGAACTTCATCAGCGTGAAGTACATTGAAGGTCCGCAGCTTGTAGCGAGTGTGGAGCAACAGGTGAAGGACTACAATATCGACGTCATGAAGACACAGCGTGCGAAGCGCCTCGAGAAGAAAGAGCTGATCGAGCTTGAGCTCGAGAACGGAGCCGTCCTGAAGAGCAAGACGATGATCATCTCCACAGGTGCCCGCTGGCGTAATCTGGGCGTGCCGGGAGAAGCGGAGTTCAAGAACAAAGGGGTAGCCTACTGCCCGCATTGTGACGGTCCGCTCTTCACAGGCAAGGATGTCGCGGTGATCGGCGGGGGCAACTCCGGCGTGGAAGCGGCTATTGACCTTGCGGGTCTCGTTAATCATGTCACAGTATTGGAATTCGCTGCGGAGCTCAAGGCGGATGCGGTGCTGCAAGAACGCCTGCACAGCTTGCAGAATGTTACGGTCATCACGAATGCGCAAACGAAGGAGATTACAGGCGAGGACAAAGTGAACGGCATCTCCTATATCGATCGCGAGACGGAAGAAACCAAGCATATCGAATTGCATGGCGTATTCGTTCAGATCGGTCTGGTGCCGAATACAGACTGGCTGGACGATACTGTGGAACGTACGCGCATCGGTGAGATCGTGGTGGACAGCCGCGGCGCAACAAGTATGCCGGGCGTATTCGCTGCAGGCGACTGCACGAACAGTCCCTACAAGCAGATCATTATTTCCATGGGTTCAGGCGCGACAGCCGCGCTTGGCGCCTTCGATTACCTCATTCGCAATTAATAGAGAAGCTGGCATTGGTATACGACCGATGCCAGCTTCTTATTTTCTAAAAATTTTAGTACAGGTCAGCTTAGACGCATTCCGGCGGGCAGCCCGTTAATGATCCTGAATTGAACATCTCTAACGTCATGGCAAGCGCGGCGGCGACGAGCGGCTGATCCGCAACAGCGCTGCCGGACAAGAAGGCGTCTCCTGCTGCAATAGCATCTACTGCTCCTTGACAAGTGGCGCCATTGAGAACATTAAGCTTGGCAGCCAAGAGTTGAGCATACAATTGATTGTATTGTGGCACAGGACTTGGTCCAGTTGCTGGCTGAAGAATGAGTAATGCTTCCGCTAACGTATCTACGTTTATGCTCAAGCCTCCTCCATTGCCTAATAGAATGGGAAGATTATCCTCAACGAATTGCGTTCCTTGATTTCTCCAGTACCCAATCGTATGCGTACACGCACCAGGTTCCGGACAAGGGCCTATTACCGGTTCTTCACATACGGCAGAAGTATTCTCTACCATTGCGATAGCGGAGAAGTTAATCATAAATTCGGCACAGACCACTTGGCTAACGGAGAATCTGCACGGCTGAGGTTCTTGAGAGCCATTGCACCTGCCAATAAAGGGACTGCCAACGCAAGTGACATTAATTGTCTCCGTCTCAATAGACGGAATGACCTCCAGATCCGCCTGAAGACAGACTTGATTAGAGACGGTTACGGGACAATTTGCTTCAGGGGCCTGTTGTACGACTACCGTTTGTTGATTGGTTTCGGGTGTTGTTCCTCCACAGCCACAATTCGAATTTGCCAATTTTATCTCTCCTTCTCTTGGATTTACTATATTAGCAGATTCAAAGCTTTGCCGTTTTGTTAAAGGTATTCGACTAGATTTTAAAAATGGTGATTTGCAGGAAGCCTATAGGTTTCTGCTTGTTTTTGCGTTTCTACTAACAGAATAGATGATCGCCATAATATATATAGACTATAGGAAGTATGAAAAGAGGAGGAAGAAAGATGATAGAACATGAGCATGATGAAGCTTGTCAGGATATTCCTGATGACGAAACAGAAACGGAAATGCGCGGCAACCATGAAGATGGAGGGTGTCGAGCAACAATCATAAAAGAAATTCCGATTGAAGCTGAAATCGTTATCTGTCCTTCAGTTCTCGCAGGGAAAATCAAGGTGAGATGCAAGCGAAAAAAAAGAAGAAGAGGGTGCTCGCATAAAAGAAAGCATAAATCCAAATGTAGAAAAGGCTCGAGAGTATGCCGTAAAAAAATAAGGTTCAAAGTAAAACAGCATATTCTTGTGGAAATTCCTTTAACCTTCGACGCAGATGTTAAAGTAGAGAACGTGAAGGCGTGTTGTTCAATCGAGAAAGACGGCTAATGAAACGATAGGGTGATACAAGGAGGGAGGTGATTGTTTCCTTCAATATGAATTGCGGTTATACTAGAAGCAAGGATGAAGTAGGAGCGATACAGTCATGAATCAGACCATTCCATATCGTGTGGAGGATGTGACCGAGATCTGCTTGCTGGCTGGAAAGATTATGCTGCAGAGCGGCGGCGAAACCTATCGGGTGGAAGATACGATGATGCGTATCGCTGAAGCGTTCGGTATTCCAGAGTCGCAAAGCTTTGTGATGCCGACAGGCATCATATTCGGTATTCAGGGAGCATACCCCGCCACCAGACTTGTACGAATAACAGATCGGACAACTGATCTGCAGAAGGTCACGCAAGTAAATGATCTATCACGGCAGATTGCGAGCGGGAACATTAGTCTGGATGAAGCGCTCGAAGCCTTGAAGGGCATCGATGAGGCAAAGAGCGCATACCCCGCATGGGTGCAAATTGCAGCGGCCGCAGTAGCCAGCGGATGCTTTATGATTATGTTTCAAGGCGTCTGGGCAGATTTTATTCCAGTGTCGATAGCTGGCGGAATCGGGCTTGCTTTGCTGATTTGGCTTCATCTGATTATACCCATTCGATTCTTTGCTGAATTTCTGGCTTCTATGGCGATAGGGACGGTATCGGTGTTAATGGTGAAATTAGGGTTCGGTCATCATCTTGATCTGATGATTATCGGCTCGGTTATGCCGTTAGTTCCGGGCCTGCTGCTCACCAATGCCGTTCGCGATCTTATGGCGGGACATCTGCTGTCGGGCTTGTCGAAGGGAGCTGACGCTTTCCTGACAGCGGCTGCCATAGGTGCAGGCATTGCGGTCGTGCTGTCTGTCTTTCAACTATAGACTCATGAAGCTGTATCGGCAATGGAGGTACATATGATGATTGAACAGATGGCAACGAGCTTCGTTGCTTCTACCGCATTCGGCATGATATTCAATGTGCCCAAGCGAGCGCTGCTGCTGTGCGGGCTTGTCGGCTTGCTGGGCTGGATGCTATATTATCTGCTAACGATTCAGGATATGAACGCGATCATAGCGACACTAATCGCTGCGGTTGGCGTGGCGATGTTAAGTCATGCGTTAGCCAGGTGGAAACGCATTCCGATTACGGTCTTCGGTGTATCGGGCATTATTCCGCTCGTGCCGGGAGGACTTGCTTATGATGCGATGAGACACTTGGTTGAGAGCGAGTATACGATTGCTGTGCAACAAGGAGTCAAAGCGCTTATGGTGTCGGGTTCGATCGCCATGGGGCTTGTCCTGTCCGAGGTGTTTCATCAGTTGATTCGGAAGACTTGGGCGAATAGGAGAAGGAACGCGTGAATTTGCACGGGATACAGCCTGCTGCGAAGCGAGAGGATTCCTTATTGGAATTCTCTTTTTTCATCATTCACTATATAATTACTTGATTATATGTTTGAATGCTTATATAGTGAAAAGTGTCATTGTTGACGAAAGGGGACAAATCGAATGGAACAAATTTATACTGTAGCAGACCAATTAAAGCTGCTTGGCGATAAAACGAGACTCACCATGATGGTCATGTTAAAGGAGCGTGCCTTATGTGTATGCGACTTAGCAGATTTGCTCGAGACTTCTCAGCCGAATGCCAGCCAGCACTTGCGCAAGCTGAAAGCTGCAGGGCTGGTGAATGAAGCCCGAAGAGGGCAATGGATTTATTATTCGCTTCATGTGGATGATAAGCCTTATATCCGTGTCATACTGGACGGTCTTCCATCATTAAAAGAGAAAGTGGAATTGATTAAAGAGGATTGCAATTCCTTGTTTGGAGGATGACATGGCTATTATTGCAGTTTTACTATTTTTGCTTACTTTAACCTTTGTCTTTTGGCAGCCAAAAGGCCTCAGCATCGGGTGGTCTGAAGTGCTCCCTGTCAAGTAGACAGTGAAAAAAACAAAAAAACGGTTAGGCCTATCCCTCAGTTCAAGACAGAGAACTGGGGGATTATTTCATTACGCAGCTCGAC